>JBCBDL010000025.1:0-28878 GCA_038529695.1 Pseudomonadota bacterium
CGCGAAAAGGCCGCAAAAGAGAAACGCGCTGCAGCCGGTGCCGCAACAACGCTCGAACAACTGATGGCCAACGCCAAGGCGGACGAGAACGTTAGCGAATTGCCTATCTTGGTGAAAGCAGACGTGCAGGGTTCTGCCGAGGCAATCGTGCAAGCGATGGAAAAAATTGGCAATGAAGAGGTCCGTGTGCGCGTCCTGCATTCAGGCGTTGGTGCGATTACCGAGACTGATATCGGCCTTGCCGAAGCATCCGGCGCGCCGGTCTTTGGCTTTAACGTGCGTGCGAATGCCTCCGCCAGGAACACGGCGAACCAGAAGGGTGTCGAAATCCGCTATTATTCGGTGATCTACGACCTTGTGGATGACGTGAAGAAAGCGGCGTCCGGCCTGCTCTCTGCTGAGATCAAGGAAAACTTCATTGGTTACGCCAATATCAAAGAGGTCTTCAAGGTCTCCAACGTTGGCAAGGTCGCGGGCTGTATCGTCACCGAAGGCGTGGCGCGTCGTTCCGCCGGTGTGCGGCTGTTGCGTGATAACGTGGTGATCCACGAAGGCACGCTGAAAACGCTCAAGCGCTTCAAGGACGAAGTGCCAGAGGTGCAGTCTGGTCAGGAATGCGGCATGGCGTTTGAGAACTACGACGACATCCGGCCCGATGACGTGATCGAAATCTTCGAACGTGAAGAGGTTGAGCGGGAGCTTTAAGCCCGGTTATTGAAATTGGAAAAGGCGGTCTGAGCGGGCCGCCTTTTTTGTTTTGAATGACGACGACTCTTGTTGGTGTTGGCGCTTTGTATCCTCGATCGGCTCGTCGCAGATTTTGGCGCAAATCAAAGGGACCTGCGCCTATAACCAATCTCTGAGTATCGGGATCAACGGTACATCCGCCGCCGGCATCGGGTAGTCCTGCAGCGCGTTGGGTTTCACCCATTTCAACACCTGCCCCTCGCGCGACGTCGGTGTACCCTCCCATTTGCGGCAGGCGAAGAGCGGCATCAGCAGGTGGAAATCGTCGTAAGAGTGGCTCGCAAAGGTCAGCGGAGCGAGGCAGGACGCCCAGGTGTCAATCCCCAATTCCTCTTGCAACTCGCGGATCAGCGCGGCTTCGGGTGTTTCGCCGGGCTCGACCTTGCCGCCGGGAAATTCCCAAAGACCGGCCATTGATTTGCCCGCAGGCCGTTGGGCCAACAGCACCCGTCCGTCTGCGTCGATCAGTGCCACAGCGGACACAAGGACAGTCTTCATGATCGGTAATCCGCGTTGATGCTGATATAGCCATGGGTCAGATCACAGGTCCAGACGGTGCTTTCACCCTCGCCAAGCCCTAGATCAACATTAATGCTCAGTTCGTCCCTTTTCATGTAAGCGCTGGCAGCCTCTTCGGAATAGTATGGCGTGCGCCAGCCATTTTCGGCGACCATAATATCACCAAACCGAATACTCAGCCGGTCCCGATCTGCCAAAGCGCCGGATTTACCAACAGCCATAACGACCCGACCCCAGTTGGCGTCCTCTCCGGCGATGGCGGTCTTAACCAATGGCGAATTCGCAATGGCCAGCGCAACTTTACGGGCATCCTGTACGCCGGTAGCCCCAGTGACGTTGACGGTCACGAATTTTGTCGCGCCCTCTCCGTCGCGGACGACCTGATGTGCCAGATCCAACATCACCTGACGCAAAGCATCTCTGAAGCTTTCATTGTCCGTCACATCAACACCCGACTTGCCCGTTGCGGCGGCAATAAGAGTGTCAGAGGTTGATGTGTCACTGTCGACTGTGATGCAGTTGAACGTGTCCTGGTTCAATTCCGACAAAACTGCCTGCAACGCCGCGCGGTCGATTTTTGCATCGGTAAACAGGTAGACCAACATGGTCGCCATGTCGGGGGCGATCATGCCGGAACCCTTCGCGATCCCGGCGATTTTCACAGTTTCGCCGCCCACATCGATGGTTGCACCTGATCCTTTGGGAAATGTGTCTGTCGTCGTGATCGCCTGGGCCGCCGCTCTGATCGCGGTGGGCGATAGTTTGGCCGCCAATGCGTCGACCTTTACGACGATCCGTTCGTGTTCCAAGCGCTCTCCAATGACACCGGTTGAAGAGGTGAAGACGCGTGACGGGGCGATGTCCAAAGCGTCCGCGACAGCAGTACAAATTGCACGCACACTTTCATCGCCATGCCGTCCGGTGAAGGCGTTGGAATTGCCCGAATTGACAATGATTGCGGCGCCGCCGTCGCCATCACCATGGATCTTTGCCTGGCAATCCAGCACGTTCGCAGATCGCGTCGCAGAGCGGGTGAAGACACCCGCAACAGAGGTGCCGGGTGCCAACGCGACCAACATTACATCATCGCGCTCCGCATATTTCACGCCCGCCGCGATTGTCGCGAATGTGACACCTTCAATTTCGGGCAGGTCCGGAAACCGGGCCGGTGCAAGCGGCGAGGTCTTCATGTCCAGTTAGTCCAGCAATTCAATGCTGTCGATCAAGTTCGGGTCAAAGTCACCTTCCTGGGGCTTTACGACATCTTGTGCTGCAGCCAGTTCCTCTAGGCGTGCGGTGACGGCAATCTCTTGCAGTTCTGCGGCCAGTTGACGGCGCATATCGTCCAAGCTTGGTTGCGGTTGGACTCGTCTTTCAACCAGCGTTGCAACATGCCATCCGAACTGTGTTTCAAACGGGTCAGATACGCCGCCAACTTCGAGTGAAGTAATTGCGTTTTCAAATTCAGGCACCATTGCTCCTTCGCCAAACCAGCCAAGGTCGCCACCATTTGGGCCGGTTGGGCCGGTTGATACATCGCGGGCTACATCAGCAAATGCCGCACCTTCGTCGATGCGGGTCTTGGCGGCTGCGGCTTCTTCCTGGGTCTCGACAAGCAGGTGCGATGCGCGGAATTCAGGAATTTCTTCGGCATCCGCGAAGCGTTCATCGTAGGCGGCCTTGATATCGGCTTCGGTCACCGAGGTTTCGGCAATAGCGGTGATCACCTCGGCTGCCACCATCGCACGTCGTTCGTTCGTTAGCGTATAGTCGATCCGTGCAGGCACATCCTCTGCCGCATCGGCTAATAATTGCTGCTGGATCAGCTGATCAACCAGACCGGTAAATAACACCTCATTGGGAAACTGTGCATATTGAGGCGGCAGATTTGTGCGTGCGACAATCACCTCGCCCATAGTAATCTCGGTATCGCCAACTTTGGCAACAACAGTATCTGCAGTGACATCCTGCGCGAAGCCGGCATTTGCGGTGATTAGCGCAGCCGCGGCAGCACCCAGAAATGTGACATGTTTCAGCATTAAACGATCCCTTGATTGGCCGCGCTGGTGCGCGGCGTTGACACTGCAGAACCGGCCCCTTACATCCCATGAATGCCTTGAGGAGGCCCAAAAGCTACGTATTCCTGGCCCTTTCTATGTGGCCTGTGACAGGCCTACAAGCGACCTCCTCTCAAATAGATGTCAGACAGGTGCGACATGCACCGCCGGAGAGAATATGCTGGGTATCGGTACGATCGCCAAAAAGGTTTTTGGCAGCGCGAATGACCGTAAGGTCAAAGCCGTCCGTCCACTTGTTGCACAGATCAATGCGCTGGAGCCCGAATTCGAGGCGCTGTCTGATGAGGACATCAAACAAAAGACCGAAGACCTGGCCATGCGGGCGATGAAAGGCGAAAGCCTGGATTCGCTGCTGCCAGAGGCCTTTGCCAATTGTCGCGAGGCTGCGAAACGGGCCTTGGGCTTACGCGCCTTTGATACACAGTTGATGGGTGGGATTTTCCTGCACCAAGGCAACATCTCGGAGATGAAAACGGGTGAAGGTAAAACCTTGGTCGCCACCTTCCCGGCCTATCTGAATGCGCTGACTGGAAAGGGCGTGCACATTGTCACGGTGAACGACTACCTTGCCCGCCGCGATGCCGAATGGATGAGCAAGGTTTACGGTGCATTGGGTATGACAACCGGAGTCGTCGTTCCACAGCAGCCCGATGATGAGAAGAAAGAAGCCTATGCCTGTGACGTGACATACGCCACGAACAATGAGCTTGGCTTTGATTATCTGCGCGACAACATGAAGGCCGAGCTTAGCCAGATGTATCAGCGCGACCACAACTTCGCGATTGTGGACGAGGTGGACAGCATCCTGATTGATGAGGCGCGGACGCCGCTGATCATCTCTGGCCCGGCGCAAGATCGCAGTGAGATGTACGCCAAGATCGACAAGATCGTGCCCGACATCGCAGAGGAGCATTTCGAACTGGATGAAAAGACCCGACAGGTCACGTTCACCGATGATGGGAACGATTTTCTGGAACAAAAGCTAGCCGATGCCGAATTGCTGCCTGAAGGTCAGACCCTTTATGACCCAGAAAGCACAACACTGGTCCACCACGTCAATCAGGCACTGCGAGCCCATAAACTCTACACCAAGGACAAAGATTATATTGTCCGAGATGATGAGGTTGTTCTGATCGACGAATTCACCGGACGCATGATGATCGGTCGACGCTTGTCGGATGGTCTACATCAGGCGGTGGAGGCGAAAGAGGGTGTGTCGATCAAGCCAGAAAACGTGACTTTGGCCTCTGTCACGTTCCAGAACTACTTTCGACTTTATGATAAACTGGGCGGCATGACGGGGACAGCCGCGACCGAGGCTGATGAATTTCAAGAGATTTACGGCCTTGGCGTTGTTGAGGTCCCAACCAACCGTCCCATAGCCCGGATTGATGAAGACGATCAGGTTTATCGCACCGCCAAGGAAAAATTCGACGGTATCGTCGAAGAGATCAAAGAGGCGCATGCGAGCGGTCAACCGATCCTTGTCGGGACAACCTCAATCGAGAAATCAGAGTACCTCGCCGGGCTGCTGAAGGCAGAGGGAATCACCTACAACGTCCTAAATGCAAGACAGCACGAGCAAGAAGCGCAGATCATTGCAGATGCCGGTAAGCTGAATGCTGTCACCATCGCAACCAACATGGCTGGTCGGGGCACGGATATTCAGCTCGGCGGCAATGTGGAGATGCGGGTGCTGCAGGCGATGGCCGCAGACCCAGAGGCTGATCCAGAAGCGCTGCGCGAACAAATCAGCGCCGAAGTTGCGGATGAGAAGGAAAAGGTGAAGGCAGCAGGTGGCCTGTTTGTTCTGGCAACCGAACGCCATGAAAGCCGCCGGATCGACAACCAGTTGCGCGGCCGTTCGGGCCGTCAAGGTGACCCAGGGCGTTCCGCGTTCTTTCTATCATTGGAAGACGATTTGATGCGTATATTCGGCTCAGAACGTCTGGATAAGGTGCTGTCCGGCCTTGGCATGCAAGAGGGTGAGGCGATTGTCCACCCCTGGGTGAACAAATCGCTGGAGCGTGCGCAAGCCAAGGTCGAAGGCCGCAACTTTGACATCCGTAAGCAGCTGTTGAAGTTTGACGACGTGATGAATGATCAACGGAAAGTCATCTTTTCCCAGCGTCGCGATATCATGGAAGCCCAGGATCTGTCCGAGATCATCAAAGACATGCGCGATCAGGTGATTGATGATCTTGTTGATCAATATATGCCGCCAAAAAGTTATGCGGATCAATGGGATACACAGGCGCTGCAAGAGGATGTACATGAAATACTGGGCATTGCCTCGCCTGTCGTCGATTGGGCGGCAGAGGAAGGCGTCGATGATGATGACATCCGCGAACGGCTGGAAGAGGCTGCTGATGCGTTCATGACCGAAAAGGCCGCCGCCTTTGGCGACCAAACCATGCGCAGTGTCGAAAAACAGCTCTTGTTACAGACGATTGACGCCAAATGGCGGGAACACTTGCTGACGCTGGAACATTTGCGATCCGTTGTTGCGTTTCGTGGCTATGCGCAGCGTGATCCGCTGAACGAGTACAAAACCGAAGGGTTCCTGCTATTTGAACGTCTGCTGGACAGCTTGCGGTCTGACGTCACCAAAAAACTATCGCAGATCCGGCCGATGTCGAAAGAAGAGCAAGAGCAGATGATCGCGCAAATCCGGCAACAGCAAGCTGCTGCGGCGGCGGCTGCAGCCGGTGCCGCGACGCAAGTGGCAGCGGCTGCTGGCGCGAAACAAGGTCCTGCGATCGAAGGGTTTGACGAAAGCAACCCAGAAACCTGGGGTAAGCCCGGACGCAACGACCCTTGCCCTTGTGGATCGGGTAAAAAGTTCAAACATTGCCATGGGCGTCTTGCCTAATTGATGACACTATCGGAACACGCTAAGGTCACACAGCTGTCCTGCTGAAGCCACCGTTTTTTGACCACTTTCGCTTGCAATGGACACGCAACGGAGCTGGGGATGTCGCGTCTTGGTACGATCAAAACTGCTGCAATGACCTTGTCGGTGGCCTTTGGCGTCGGGTTTATCATGCAGGCCGGGCAGGGTGAAGGTGGCGTACCCTCAGAGGCAAGCGAAGAAGAAGATCTGAAGTCTGTGCGTGTCATCATGCTGCCAAAGAATTCCGAAGGCGAAGCCGTTTTCGGGGTACCGGATGTCGTGACAACCCCGCTTGACCACGCCGCCAATCGCAAGGCGGTTCTTGCGGTTGATGCGGTTTATGCCGAATTTGCCGTCCCGCAAATGGGGACCATACTTGCAACGCCGGTTGCCGGATGTACGACTGCCCTCACCGCAGCACCTGAAGAAGCAGCGATGGTGTCTTTGTATTTGTCGGCACCGTGTCATGCGGATGCAGATTTTTTGTTACGCCATGAAGCGTTGGAATTCACCGCACGCACTGATGAAAATGGCGTCGCGTCACTTGTGGTGCCGGCATTGGCAATCGATGCCGTGTTTACCGCGCTTTTTTCGAATGTTGAACATGCAAGGGTAAGCGTCGAAGTACCCGATGTTCGGCTCTATGACCGGGCGATTCTGCAATGGGACGGTCAATACAATCTGCAGCTTCATGCGCTGGAGGAAGGGGCGTCTATTGGTGATCCAGGTCACGTATGGTCTGCGTCTGTGCATAACGCCGAACATGCCGTCGCTGGTGAACAGGGGTTTGTCATGCGACTGGGAACAAGTGATTCTGACATGCCGCGTTTAGCAGAGGTCTATACCTACCCGGCCGGTCATGACCGTTCAGAATCAGAGACGTTGCTGCAATTGAGCGTAGCCGTGAACGAAGACAATTGCGGTCGTGAGGTTGATACCAAGACGATCCAGACCGCTATGGGCGGCCCCATTTCGACACGAAATATCAGCGCTGGCCTTCCCAGCTGCGACGCCGTTGGTGAGGTTGTGGTTCTGCAAGATCAATTTACAGAGCTGGCCTTTGCCTGGCGCTAAGGTGTTAAACAGTTAACCCCAGACGTCGCAGACGTAGAGGATGCTCGGAGCTGCATTAGTAACGTGTTGCATGTCGCAATGCGCAGATTTTCAGGCTTTTCGTGCCAATGCATCATGATCGAACAGACCCTGCGCCCGAAAGCTGAGTTCGCAGGACTTTCCGATGATCAGGTGATCATGAACGGTAATCCCAAGTGCTCTGGCTGCTTCGGTGATCTGTCGGGTCATGTGAATATCGGCATCTGATGGAGTTGGATCACCAGACGGGTGGTTGTGTACCAGGATGATTGATGCCGCGTTCAGCTCCAGCGCGCGCTTGACCACCTCGCGCGGGTAAACGGGAACATGGTCAACGGTGCCCTTGGCCTGTTCTTCATCAGCGATCACAGCATTCTTGGTGTCCAGGAACAGGATGCGGAATTGTTCGGTCGCACGATGCGCCATGGTTGTGTGGCAATAATCAAGGAGCGCATCCCAACTCGACACGACATGTCGCTGCATCACTTTGGCACGCGCCAATCTGTGCGCGGCTGCTTCGACGATCTTCAACTCAATTGCAACGGCATCGCCCACGCCATCTACATCGCGAAGCTGGGTGACCGGTGCGGACAGTACGCGGTTAAAGTCGCCAAATGTGTCAATCAGGGTCCGCGCCAACGGCTTTACGTCGCGCCGCGGAATGGCACGAAACAACACCAGTTCCAGCAATTCGTAGTCAGGCACCGCGTTGGCGCCGCCGTTCAGAAACCGTTCGCGCAACCGTTTGCGATGGTCGCGGATATAGGATGGGATCTGACCGGCGGGCAGCGGTGCAACCGCAGTGACATCATCTAGGTCGGTGAACAGGTTTCGTGTTTCGGCAAACTGGGTCATGTGCCCAGCATGCCGCCATTTTGGTTACTGCGTGGTTAACTCTAGCTTTTCATCGAATCCCAGAAGCTCTTGACTGATGCAAAGAAGCTGGACCCTTGCGGGTTGTTTTCTTCGCTGAGCTTGTCAAACTCTTTGAGGATTTCGCGCTGCCTTGCGGTCAGTTTGACGGGAGTTTCCACAGCCAGTTCGATGAACATGTCACCTGTCGTTCCACCACGCAGCGCGGGCATACCCTTGCCGCGCAGACGCATTTGACGACCTGATTGCGATCCTTCGGGCACTTTCACACGGCTGCGACCGCCATCGATGGTCGGCACCTCGATCTCGCCCCCAAGGGCGGCGGTTGCGATGGAAACGGGCACGCGGCAGAACAGGTTCGTGTTTTCACGCTCAAACAGCTGGTGATCGTTCACCTCGATAAAGATATAGAGGTCACCAGTCGGCCCGCCGCGCATGCCCGCCTCGCCCTCACCGGCCAATCGGATGCGTGTGCCGGTTTCAACACCCGCCGGAATATTGACCGAAAGCGACTTTTCCTTCTCGACCCGGCCTTGTCCATGACAGGTGTTGCATGGGTTCTTGATGATCTGGCCCAAACCGCTGCACGTGGGGCAGGTTCGCTCAACCGTAAAGAAGCCTTGTTGCGCGCGGACCTTACCCATGCCGGAGCAAGTCGGACAGGTCTGTGGCTCAGACCCGCCTTCAGCCCCTGTGCCGTTGCACGATCCACAGGCAACAGCCGTGGGTACGTTTATGGTCTTTTGCAGACCGGCAAAGGCGTCTTCCAGATTGATCCGCAGATTGTAGCGTAGGTCGTTGCCGCGCTGCGCACCCCCGCGGCGTCCCCCACCACGACCGCCACCCATGAAGTCACCGAAGAGGTCATCAAACACGTCCGAAAACGCGCTGGCAAAGTCGCCTTGCTGCCCACCACGGGCGCCGCCACCGCCCATGCCGTTTTCAAACGCGGCATGGCCATAGCGGTCATAGGCGGCTTTCTTGTTTTCGTCTTTTAGGACTTCATAGGCCTCGTTCGCCTCTTTGAATTGCGCCTCAGCGTTTGGATTATCGGCGTTCCGGTCCGGGTGCAGTTCTTTCGCCTTTTGGCGATAGGCCTTTTTGATGGAAGCTGCATCAGCACCTTTGGCGACACCCAGCACATCATAATAGTCACGTTTTGCCATGATACTTTTCCCCTTGGGAATGGAAAAGACCGACCCATAGGCAGGGCCGGTCCGTTTTCCTTAACGGCGTGGCGCCTTAGTTGTCACGCTTGTCGTCGCCCAGGTCTTCGAAGTCGGCATCAAGGATGTCGTCATCAGCGGCGGTCGCTTCAGGCTCTGCTTCGCCTTCGGCTTCTTGCTGTGCCTTATAAATCGCCTCACCCAGCTTCATGGCTGCTTCGGTCACATTCTGGATGCCCGACTTGATCTTTTCAGCCTTCGCATCGTCGGCTTCGAGATCATCCTTTAGTGCTGCAATGGCCAGTTCGATGGCCTCGATCGTGGTCGGGTCCACCTTGTCGGCATGTTCTTCCATCGACTTTTCGGTCGAGTGGATCAGGCTTTCCGCCTGGTTCTTGGCATCGACCAGTTCACGACGTTCCTTGTCAGCCTCAGCATTCGCCTCGGCGTCCTTGACCATCGCTTCGATGTCCTCATCCGACAGACCACCAGAGGCCTGGATCGTGATCTTTTGCTCTTTGCCGGTGCCTTTGTCTTTGGCGCCAACCTCGACAATACCGTTGGCATCGATGTCGAATGTCACTTCGATCTGTGGCATGCCGCGTGGGGCTGGCGGGATATCTTCCAGATTGAACTGACCAAGCATCTTGTTGTCGGCAGCCATCTCACGCTCACCCTGGAACACGCGCAGGGTCACGGCGTTTTGGTTGTCTTCGGCGGTTGAGAAGACCTGAGACTTTTTCGTCGGGATTGTCGTGTTGCGGTCGATCAGGCGGGTGAAGACACCGCCCAGCGTTTCGATACCCAGCGACAGCGGCGTCACGTCAAGCAGAACAACGTCTTTCACGTCACCCTGCAGAACACCGGCCTGAATGGCGGCACCCATGGCAACCACTTCGTCAGGGTTCACGCCCTGATGGGCTTCTTTGCCGAAGAATTTGGCAACTTCTTCCTTCACCTTTGGCATCCGGGTCATACCACCGACAAGCACGACCTCATCGATGTCGCTGACCGACAGGCCAGCATCCTTGATCGCTTCTTTACATGGCTTGATCGAGTTCTTGATCAGGTCGGACACAAGGCTTTCCAGCTTAGCACGGGTCAATTTCATGACCATGTGCAGCGGCTGGCCGTTTGATCCCATCGAAATAAACGGTTGGTTGATTTCTGTGCTGGAAGAGGACGACAGCTCAATCTTCGCCTTTTCAGCCGCCTCTTTAAGACGCTGCAGCGCCATCTTGTCCTGGGTCAGATCGACGGAGTTCTCTTTTTTGAACTCATCCGCCAGGTAGTTGACGATCCGCATGTCAAAGTCTTCACCACCCAGGAATGTGTCCCCATTGGTGGATTTCACTTCGAAGAGGCCATCATCGATTTCCAGGATGGTGACGTCGAACGTACCACCACCAAGGTCATAAACTGCGATGGTCTTGCTGTCTTTTTTGTCCAGACCGTAGGCCAGCGCGGCAGCGGTGGGTTCGTTGATGATCCGCAGGACTTCAAGGCCCGCGATCTTGCCGGCATCCTTCGTCGCCTGACGCTGTGCGTCGTTGAAATAGGCAGGGACTGTGATAACCGCTTGGGTCACGTCTTCGCCAAGATAAGACTCGGCGGTTTCTTTCATCTTGCCCAAGATGAAAGCGGAAATCTGGGATGGGGAGTATCTCTCACCCTTGCTTTCAACCCAAGCGTCGCCATTGCCGCCGTCGATGACAGAGAACGGCATGTTCTTTTTGTCTTTGGCTAGGTCCTTGTCGTCGAACCGGCGACCGATCAGCCGTTTGACGGCAAAGATAGTATTTTCGGGGTTGGTGACGGCCTGCCGTTTAGCGGGCTGGCCAACAAGGCGCTCATCATCTGTGAAGGCGACAATCGATGGTGTCGTGCGCGCGCCTTCAGAATTTTCAATCACGCGCGGCTTTGAGCCATCCATGATGGCGATACAGGAGTTGGTGGTTCCCAGGTCGATGCCAATAACTTTAGCCATTTTTCAAATCCCTCTACTTTAGGCGGTTTGAGCGGCGCGAACCCATTTGAGGCACCCGCACCAGTTACATGAGTGGGTTCCAAGGCAGACCCCGGAACTTTGATCCTAGCGTATATAGGGACGGGTTTTGGGGGCTGCAAGCGCCGGATGCCCAGCAAAACAAAAGAAATCCTGCATGCCGTAGCGCACAATTCGTTAACAACAGTTAACGCCCGGCTGTCCAACTGAGGGATACGCTGCGCCGCGTGAAGAATTCGCCCAACATGCCGATCATCAGCAGCGCCAGCGATACATAAACCGGATACATGATCGACGTCACGTAAGGGTTATAGTGGAGGAAGACGAAGCCGCGCAGTTGATCGATAATGTGAAACAACGGGTTCCAGTCAAAAAGCGCGATCATTGAGGCCGGTAGCACGTTCACCACGAACATCTTGCCGGATGCAATCATGTTGACGCGAATGTAGAACGTGCGCAACAGGCTGGCAATGTCAGGCATCCAAGGTGAAAGTGCCAAGAAAACTGTGCCGACGGCCACGCCTGAAAACCATGCAAGTACCATCATGCAAAGCGCATTTACCGGCTGAAGAATGGTGATGGGCGTAAACACGATGTGATAGACAAGAAGGATCGTGCCCAGTGCAAAAATCTGTTTGTAAAGTATCGCAAACGCCGCCGCGATAATGGCGATAAAAGTGTTCATCGGCGCGTGTTTCATCATCGACGATGTAGGGCCTTCCGAACTCGCCACAGCAGCGACCGCTTTGATATGCGTCAGATAAATGAAGATACCGCTCATAATGAACAGCAGGAAGTCACCGCGGATCGGTGAACTGCGCAGGCCCAACACTAGAAACATGAACAAAAAGGCCACGACCATCACCAGACTGCGCAGGATATCCATGGCGATTCCGACAACCGCATTCCGATGCCCCTCACGCACCTTGCGCACGATTGAGTGGTAGATCACTTCGATCATGCTCCAGAAACTCTGGCTCTGCGATGTTACGGGTCTGGGTTCGAACATGGGGTGATTGGCATCCTGAAGACAGCTGCGAATTGCAGTAGCATGCGATCCTTGATGATCGATTGATGGCAAAGCATAAGGGCATGGTCACACGAATTCAACAACAGGACCGGATCGATGGACTACGACAAGCTAGAGCATCTGATGCGGCAACTCGCATTGCAGGCTGGTAACAAAATCATGCGGATCTACGACGCAGATGATTTGCAGGTCCGCTCAAAAGGCGATGACAGCCCTGTGACAGCAGCGGACGAGGCGGCAGACGCCATCATCAGCGCCGGTTTGCGTGAAGCATTTCCTGACGTCGCGCTGGTGACCGAAGAACAGGCTGCTTCGCACGGCCAGAACGTGCAAACCTTTCTGATCGTGGACCCGCTGGATGGCACGAAAGAATTCATCAAACGCCGGGGCGAGTTTACTGTAAACATTGCATATGTTCAGAACGGCGTGCCGATCCGGGGTGTCGTCTATGCCCCGGCCATTGGCCGGATGTTCTTTACCAAAGCCGATGGCGCAGCGGTCGAGGAAACAGGCCCCTTTGACGAAGCCACCATTGGTACCACAAAGCCACTAAGAGTGTCGCAACCAGATAATGATGCGTTGATGATAGTAGCGTCGAAATCGCATCGCGATCAGGCCACGGATGACTATATCGGGCTTTATGCTGTGGCCGACATGAAAAGCGCGGGTTCATCACTGAAGTTTTGCCTGGTTGCGACCGGTGAGGCCGACTTTTACCCTCGCTTGGGCCGCACGATGGAGTGGGATACGGCAGCGGGCCATGCGGTTCTGGCTGGAGCAGGCGGCGATGTGGTGCGGTTCGATGATCACACTCCTTTGCGCTACGGCAAACCAGGGTTCGAAAATCCGTTCTTTATTGCTTTGGCGCCTGATGTTGCGTTGAAAAAAGCGTGATGTCAGTGCTGATTGTCATACCGGCACGCTATGCCTCAACCCGGTATCCGGGCAAACCGCTGGTCGCATTGCAGGGCGCAAAAGGTGAATCCAGAAGCCTCATCCACAGGTCCTGGAATGCAGCGATGCAGGTTGATGGTGTGGATCGCGTGGTTGTCGCGACCGATGATGATCGCATCGCGCAGGCGGCCACAGCGTTTGGGGCAGAGGTGGTGATGACGTCGACCACCTGCCAGAACGGAACCGAACGGTGCGCCGAAGCATTGACAAATCTGGGTGGCGCTTATGACGTTGTGGTGAACTTGCAGGGTGATGCACCGCTGACACCGGCCTGGTTTATCGAAGATCTGGTGGCGGGGCTAAAGGACAACCCACATGCCGATGTTGCGACCCCCGTTTTGCGCACAAATGGCGGTATGCTGAATGACCTGTTGGCTGACCGGCGTGCCGGGCGTGTTGGCGGGACAACGGCTGTCTTTGGCGCGAACAATAATGCCCTATATTTTTCGAAAGAGGTGATACCGTTTACCGGACAAACCTTTGCCGATGAGGATGAGACGCCCGTTTTTCATCACGTCGGTGTCTATGCGTATCGGTCTGCGGCACTGGCCGCCTATGCCGGTTGGCCTGCCGGATCGCTGGAAACATTGGAAGGGTTGGAACAACTCCGTTTTCTGGAACGCGACATCCCTTTGCTATGTGTCGAAGTTGACGCGAAAGGACGACAATTCTGGGAACTCAACAACCCCGAAGACGTGCCCAAAATCGAAGCGATGCTGGTTGAAATGGGCCTGCCCTGACACCGATTTGGCCGAAATGCGGCCAGAAAAGTTTAAATGCCTTCAACTTGTTATCATTTTTGACTTAATATGGTCGTGATAACTCGCTACACCGCCGAGCATTATCCAAAGGAAGGTATTGCAATGCATAAGAGAGTTACAAAAGCGATTTTCCCCGTTGCTGGTTTGGGCACACGATTCTTGCCTGCGACCAAGTCGGTTCCAAAAGAGATTATGACCCTCGTTGACCGCCCGCTCATTCAATATGCGATTGATGAGGCGCGCGCGGCAGGGATTGAAGACTTCATCTTTGTTACATCACGCGGCAAATCCGCGCTTGAAGACTACTTTGACCATGCCCCCGACCTGGAGGCGTCTTTGAAGGCATCCGGCAAGACGGAGCTGCTGGAGATATTGCAAAATACCAACATGGATAGCGGCACAATCGCTTATCTGCGCCAGCACAAGCCCCTTGGTCTGGGCCATGCAGTATCATGCGCGCGCAAGTTGATCGGGAACGAACCTTTTGCCGTGATCCTGCCCGACGACCTGATTGCAGCCGAAAAACCCTGCTTGCAGCAAATGGTGGAGGCTTACGAGGAAACCGGCGGCGCCATGGTCGCTGCAATGGAGGTTCCGGCCGACAAGATCTCGGCCTATGGCGTTCTGGATGTCGAAAGCCAGGACAGTGCCGTGATGAAGGTTAAAGGCATGGTTGAAAAGCCTGCCAAGGGAACGGCACCATCGAATTTGGCCGTGATCGGGCGGTATATCCTCAACCCTAATGTCCTATGTAACTTTGATCATCTTGGCCGTGGTGCCGGGGGGGAATACCAACTCACCGACGCCATCGCGCATGAAGTCACAGCTGGGCGCAGCGTTTATGGCTATCGCTTTGAAGGGCAGCGCTTTGACTGCGGATCAAAGGCCGGGTTCCTGCAGGCAACGGTTGCCTTTGCACTCGCCCGCGATGACCTGCGGGACGAATTGTCAGATTATCTGGCCCAACTGCATGCGACGCGGCACGCCGCACAATAAGGCCCGCGCATGACTACCATCCATCGCATCCGGTACGCAGCGATTTTTGCGTACCGGATGCGGTGGAAAAGGCGGCGGTTTCTCTTTCGGGTTTGGCGGAAGAGACATCAAATCGCCCGTGTAACTGATCGCACAGCGGCAATTGGACAGGATGCGATCCTGTGCTTTTCGACAATCCGCAACGAGATGCTGCGCTTGCCCTATTTTCTGACGCATTACCGCCAGCTGGGTGTGTCGCATTTTCTTTTTGTCGATAATGCAAGCGATGATGGGACAGCCGCATATCTGGCCGATCAACCTGATGTGTCGCTATGGACGACGTCGCACCCATACCGGTTAGCAAGGTTCGGGATGGACTGGCTGGGCTGGTTGCAATGGCAATATGGGCATGGGCATTGGTGCCTGACGGTCGATGCGGATGAGCTGCTGGTCTACCCGCATTGTGCAGAGCGTGACTTGCATGCGCTCACCGCATGGCTGAATAGCCAAGGGGCTGAATCCTTCGGTGCGCTGATGTTGGATCTTTATCCCAAGGGGGCGCTGGATCAGGTTGACTATGCGCCCGGTGATGATCCGACAGACATGCTGAGTTGGTTTGACGCCGCCAACTATCGACACCGTCAGCATCCGGTCTATTGCAATTGCTGGATCCAGGGTGGCGTGCGCGAA
The DNA here is from genome assembly GCA_038529695.1 of Pseudomonadota bacterium. Lineage (GTDB taxonomy): Bacteria > Pseudomonadota > Alphaproteobacteria > Rhodobacterales > Rhodobacteraceae > Yoonia. Next base: position 15,784 of record JBCBDL010000025.1, read on the forward strand.
CGGGTCTTTTTTGCCGATCAACCGCACAAATCCCCAACACTGAGCAAGACACCCCTTGTGCGCTGGCATTGGCGGCATGTCTATGTCAGTTCGACCCACCAGTTGCTGCCGCGCCGCCTAAACAACGTATTCGACCATAAGGGGGACACCAAGACGACTGGCGCGTTGCTGCATACGAAGTTTTTGCCAAACATCACTGAAAAATCCACGGAAGAGCTTACCCGTCGTCAACACTTTGAGAATAGTGATCTGTATCAAGACTATCATCAGCGTCTCGCCGAAGGGCCCGATCTGTGGGCGCCGTCTTCCACACGATATGAAGGCCCGAATCAATTGGTTGCATTGGGGTTGATGTCCAAAGGGCTTTGGGTCTGATATGACACGTGGCAAGTATCGGGACAGGTAAGCGCATTTGGGTTTTGCGACGTCATATCGGCTGCGATGGCAGCGCAAGCATTGGAAGATGCGCGCGCGGCGAAAATCGCGCGAGTTGACGCCGGTGAACGACCGCACGAACCAGATTGCCTGCGACGATATCCTATTGTTTTGTACCTTGCGCAACGAAGACGTGCGGCTACCCTATTTCCTCAGCTATTATCGGAACCTTGGCATCAACCACTTTCTGTTGGTTGATAACGACAGCGATGATGGCGGTGCGGATTATCTGGCGGAACAACCGGATGTGTCGCTTTGGACGACCAAAGCAGGTTACGGCGATGCGCGCTATGGCGTGGACTGGCTGACCTATTTGCAAGGCAAATACGCCCATGGGCATTGGGCTTTGACCGTCGATGTGGACGAATTCTTTGTCTATCCGTTTTGCGACACACGGCCCATTCGCGCGCTCGGCGATTGGCTGGACGCATGCGAAGTGCGGTCATTCGGCGCATTGCTTTTGGACATGTATCCAAAGGGCCCGGTAAGCGAGGCGGTATATGCGCGTGGTCAGGACCCGCTAGAGGTCGCCAATTGGTTCGACCCCGGCAATTACGTCATGAACCGCAACAAGTTGTTGCGCAATTTGTGGATACAAGGTGGGCCGCGCGCGCGGATGTTCTTTGCCGAGAAGCCGAAGAAAGCGCCGGCGCTGAACAAGATCCCCTTTGTCAAATGGCGCAAACCTTATGCCTATGTCAGTTCAACCCATATGATGCTGCCGCGCGGGCTGAACCTTGTTTATGACCAGGGGGGCGGGGAAAAGACCTCTGGCATCTTGCTGCATGCGAAGTTTCTGAACACATTCAGCGAACTTGCATCGCAAGAAGCGTCACGCGCGCAGCATTATCAGCGCGGACAGGAATACCAATCCTACGTTGAACGACATGGCGCTGATCCCACACTCTGGTCGCAATGGAGCGAGCAATACATCAATTGGCGCCAGCTTGAGGCGCTGGGCCTGATGTCAAAAGGAAACTGGGCATGAGCCTTGGTGTCATCATGCTGGTCCATACCGCGTTTGATCGCGCCGAACAGATGGTCCGTCATTGGGTTGATGGTGGCTGTCCCGTGGTTGTGCATGTTGACGCAAAGGTCGATCAAGAGACCTATAGCAAGTTCGCGCAAGCCCTTGATGACCTCGACGACGTCTTGTTTTGCAAGCGACATCGCTGCGAATGGGGCGGCTGGGGGCTGATTGCCGCGTCGCAGACAGCGGCCACGATGCTGTTGGACAGCTTTCCTGATGTTCGGCACGTGTATTTGGCGTCTGGCTCCTGTCTGCCGCTGCGCCCAATTTCCGAACTACGCGCCTATCTGGATGCGCACCCCGATATAGATTTCATCGAAAGTGCGACGACGGCGGATGTGCCTTGGCCCGTGGGCGGGCTGGACCGTGAACGCTTTACCCTGCTGTTTCCCTTCTCATGGAAAAAGCAGCGTTGGCTTTTTGACCGCTTTGTCAAATTACAGCAATTTCTGCGCTTCAAACGCAATATGCCCGATGGCCTGGTGCCGCATATGGGATCACAATGGTGGTGTCTGACCCGCCAGACCCTGCGTGCGATCCTCGATGATCCGAAACGGGGCATCTATGACCGCTTCTTTCGGTATGTCTGGATCCCCGACGAAAGCTACTACCAAACCCTTGTTCGGCTGCATGGAGCCCGGATCGAAAGCCGGTCACTGACGCTGGCGAAGTTCGATTTTCAGGGCAAGCCACACATATTTTACGATGATCATGCGGCATTGCTGATGCGATCGGGCTGCTTTGTTGCGCGCAAGGCGTGGCCGCACGCCAACAGCCTTTACGCGACGTTCCCGCGCAAAACGACGGAATTCCTGCCCGATCAGGAACCCAATACCTCGACAATCGACCGCATCTTCGCCAGTGCTGTCGACCGGCGGCTGCGCGGGCGGCATGGCCTGTTTATGCAAAGCCGGTTCCCCAACCGCGACCATGAAAATGGCCTGGCGGCCGCACCCTATTCGGTGTTTCAGGGCTTTGACGATGTGTTTCCGAATTTCACCGATTGGCTGACCAAACGCACCGATGCGCATGTGCATGGTCATCTGTTTGCAAAAGATCGCGTCCATTTCGCCAGTGGCGAAGCCATTGACCGTGGCGGCTTGTCCGACAGTGCCCGCCTGCGGGACTATAACGGGCGGATGTTTCTCACCAACCTGATCTGGAACGGGCGCGAGACCCATCAATGCTTTCAATTTGGTCCGGCGGACACGCAGGACATCCGTTGGATGCTGGCAAAGGATACCCAAGCGCGAGTTTGGGTCGTTTCTGGCGCTTGGGCTGTGCCGCTGTTCCTGTCAGGTCGGTCGGCAAGTGATGTGCGGGCAGAGGCCGCGCGCCTGCAAAGGATCGAACATAAATTCCTGAAAGTGCTGCGATCACCGCATGCCAGGGCGCGCATTCAGATCATGACGCTTGCAGAATTCATCGAAGCCCCGACCGAAGTGCTGCAAGCCATCATCGACGAGATCGCGGGCCACCGGGGTAGCGCGGTGACAGCACTACCGGAAATGGCCAATCTGGATGGGCTTGCCACTTTTTTGCAGGATCTCAAAAACCAGGGCATGCATCCGTTTCTGACCGGAGAATTGAGCGATAAACCGGCTATCCCAGCCCGTCGTGGCCCCGCGCCAAAGCCGTATGTTGTTGGCCGCAAATGAGTAATTTTGAATACTTCATCGTGCTCGCTGAAATGCGGACCGGCTCCAACTATCTTGAGGCGAACCTGAACGATCTCGATGGCGTGCAGTGTTTCGGAGAATTGTTTAACCCCGCGTTCATCGGATATCCGAAGACGGACAGCATTCTTAACGCAACCCTAGAGGATCGTGAACGCGATCCATTTGCCGTACTGGAACGGATAAAGGCACATGACGGCCTCTGCGGCTTTCGATATTTCCACGACCATGATCCCAGGATGCTGAATACCTGTCTGGGCGATCCGAACTGCGCCAAGGTCATCCTGACTCGTAATCCGCTAGACAGTTTCGTCAGTTGGAAGCTCGCGCAGGCCACAGGCCAGTGGAAGCTGACAAATGCCACCCATGCGAAATCAACATCCATCACCTTTGACGCAGCCGATTTTGAGATGCACCTCGAAAAGCTGCAGGCGTTCCAGATCCGCGTTTTGAATACGCTGCAGCGTGCCGGTCAAAGCGCGTTTTATCTGGGCTATGACGACTTGCGCGATGTTGACGTGCTTAACGGATTGGCCGCTTATCTTGGTGTGCAGGCTCGGCTGACCAATCTGAATAAAAAGCTAAAAAAACAGAATCCCGAACCGCTTGAAACCCGTGTCCAGAACTACGATGCGATGCGTGATGCCTTACATGGGTTGGACCGTTTTGATCTGAACCGTACCCCCCATTTTGAGCCACGCCGCGGACCCGCAATACCGACATATGTCGCCGCCGCCAAAAGCGGGCTAATTCATATGCCGCTGCGGTCAGGGCCCGACGCGGAGGTCGCGCAATGGCTTGCGGATGTTGATGGTGTCTCAACCGATGATCTGCGGGCTGGGTTCACGCAAAAGACGCTGCGTCAGTGGCAGCAAAATCATGTCCGCCACCGATCATTTGCGGTGCTGCGGCATCCGGTTGCGCGCGCGCATGCCGCGTTTTGTGACCGCATCCTAATGGATGGACCGGGTAGTTTTGGACAAATTCGCGCGACATTGCGCAAGGTGCATAAATTGCCGATTCCGGAAGAGGCGCCTGATCTTTCCAAACCCGGTAGTTACGATGTTGCCGCCCATCGCGCTGCGTTTATCGCGTTCCTGAAGTTCTTGAGAAACAACCTGTCCGCGCAAACAAGTATTCGGGTTGATCCATCCTGGGCGGGGCAATTCACGCTATTGCAGGGTTTTGCTCAATTCATGTTGCCCGATGCAATCCTGCGCGAGGATCGTTTGGCCACAGATTTGCCAGCACTTGCCGCCCAGGTTGGGGTGTCAAACAACGCCGCATTATCTGATACCGCGCATATCCATGAAGGTTGGCTTGCTGCGATCTACGATCCAACGGTGGAGGCCGCAACGCGCGATGCTTATGCGCGCGATTACACCGTCTTTGGGTTTGAGAACTGGGCCTAGGCCGCTTGCGACGACTGCACTTCGGTCAGGATCGTATGCAAGGTCGCCGGATCGCTATTCGCACGCAATTTTGCGCAGATGGACTTATCCCGAAGCGTCCGCGACACAAGTGCAAGGGCTTTCAGGTGATCAACACCTGCATTTTCGGGCGCAACCAGCGCAAAAACCAGATCCACCGGCTGCCGGTCGACAGCTTCAAAATTCAAGGGCTTTTCGAGCTTTAGAAAAATTCCCTTCACTGCGTCTACTTCAGCAATGCGCGCATGAGGCAGCGCAACACCTTGTCCCACGCCCGTTGGACCCAGACCTTCACGCTCGATCAATGCGTCGATCACAGCTGTCGGGTTCAGGTCGTAACTGGTTTCGGCAAGCTCGCCCAGGTCATGAAACAAACGCTTTTTGCTTGTGCAGGACGAGATGGTCTTGACTGCTGATTGCTGCAAAATCTGACCAAGTTGCATAGGGTATGTCTCTCACCAAGTGCAGGTGTTTCAACCCGAATTCCGTGGGTCGATCCAGCCAATATTGCCGTCGTCACGTCTGTAAACGACATTGATTCCGTTATGTTTCTCGTTTCGGAAGACAAGCACTGGTGCGCTTGCGATTTCCATCTGCATCACCGCTTCACCAACCGACAGAGCCTGAATTTTCGTCTCTGTCTCAGCCACAATCATGGCGTTTACGGTGTCTTCTGCCGCCTCTTCCGACTCATCCCTTGGTTGGAGGATATATGACCCCGCATCTGAAAGTTCAACCGGTTGTGAACGCCCAGCATGGTGATCTTTTAGACGTCGTTTGTAACGGCGCAACTGCTTGTCCATTTTCTCACCAGAGCTGTCGAAAGCCGCGTAAATTTCATGCGCTTTGCCCGTTGCTTGGGCCGTCAAACCGGTGGACAGATGAACGATGGACTCACAGACATATTCATGTCCAGACTTGGAAAAAACCACATGCGCATCAGTCGGGCGTCCTGCATATTTGCCAAGAATGTCATCCAGCTCGGTCTTTACATGTGTCTGAAGCGCCGTGCCAATGTCGATCTGCTTTCCGCTGATTTGATACCGCATCGTTTCTCCCATTAATGTTGTTCAGACATGTTTCCAACACAGCCGGGTGGGCGGCCGCAGAAGACGTGTCATAAGATTGAAAAACGATAACGCCCAGGAATTTCTCTGCTAGCTCGCCGCGATGGTGCAATGGCCAGAATATCTGCAAGGGAAGAAATCGGGTCAGTCATCGCTGCTATTTGGCGATGAATCAGTGGGGGTGTCAATGATGCAGTGACGCACAATCCTGCCGCTTCAGTTCACCCGGAAGTTGTTGCCCAGATAAACGCGGCGCACATTTTCGTCTTGAATGACTTCTTCAGTGGTGCCGCTCATCAGCACTTTGCCGTCGTGTAGGATATAGGCACGGTCCACGATCTGTAGCGTTTCCTGCACGTTATGATCGGTGATCAGAACGCCGATACCGCGGTTTTTCAGCTCTGCAACCAGATGCCGGATTTCGCCAACAGCAATGGGATCAACACCTGCAAAAGGTTCGTCAAGCAGCACGTATTTTGGGCCCGCCGCCAAACAGCGTGCAATCTCAACCCGTCGCCGTTCACCGCCAGACAACGCCAGGGCAGATGCGCGGCGCAGATGTTCGATCGAGAATTCGGACAAAAGCGCCTCAAGCCGTTCGCGACGTCTGTGTCGGTTCTTCTCGGCGATCTCAAGAATCGACATGATATTGTCTTCGACAGTCATACCGCGGAAGATCGACATCTCTTGTGGCAGATATCCGATGCCAAGCTGCGCGCGGCGATACATCGGCAGCGTCGTGACATCACGGCCATCGATCATGACCTTGCCACCTTCTGCCGTGATCAACCCAGCAATTGCATAGAAGCAGGTCGTCTTGCCGGATCCGTTAGGGCCCAGCAACGCCACAACCTCGCCCCGGCCCAGATCGATGCTGACGTCGCGGATGACCGGCCGCTTGCGATAGCTTTTGCGCAGGCTGACGATATGCAGGCCGACATCGCCATCCTGGACCGTTAGATTTGGTGCGGTTTGCATCAATTGTCACCTTGTTGCAGAACGGTGCGGACCCGCCCTTCCATCGACGCGGTGCCATCGCTGACATTGATGATCATCTTTTCTGCCGAAATCGCACTCGCCCCTTGGGTCAGCAAGACGTCACCAGTCAGCGTCAGTAATCCGTTTGCGACGTTGTAATCCGCGCTTTGCGCCTCCGCAGCCTCTGTCGCGGTGACAAAGGTGACACCTTCGGTCGCCATCAGACGTGCGATTTCGCTGCTTTCAGCAACATAAATGACCTCGACCGTGCCAGCCGAGAGGCGCAGATCGCCCTGCCCGATGATGACATTGCCCTGAAAAACCGCCGAACCCGTATCTTGGTCGACTGCAAGGCTGTCGGCCGTCACCTCAATCGCGGCAGATGTGTCAACCGCGACACCACCCAGATCGATATTGGTCTGTGCCGTTGCCGCGCAGGCGAAAAAGCAAATGATCGCTGCGGTCATGTGTATTGCTTTCGGCACTGGGCGGCGCGTCCTTTTTCGTGGTGTGGGTCAATTCTGCGGTTCGTATAGCAGCCTTACGCCATCAGTGAACAGCATCTGCTGGCCAGTATTTTCTGCCGAAACCTGGAAAGTGACCTGTCCGGCGGTCAATTCTCCGAAAGGGGCATGGATTTCGAGCAATCCGTCGGAGGTCACGATGCCCGTATCGAGCTCCGCAATCAGGCCGTTTGTTTCCATTGCGAAGCCCGATGATGTCTCCAATCGCGCAAGCCCAAGAAATCTTGCCTGCCGTGCGCCGCCATCCAATTCACCTTGGGTTGCGGTGACAGTGATATAGCTACCGCTGGGATTGTCCATGCGCATGCGCATTTCATCGATGTTGACGGTATCTGGTTGCGTCACGTCTGGTCTCGCGCTGCGGGCCGATACCGATACGACCGCACCATCATCTGTAACACCCGAAAAACGTGGCGCTGAAAGCCGCTGTTCGCGCGCGATGGCTTCGACTTCCGAGACGGTGATTTCCGTCGGTTCGTTCTGGCCCCGCGAAAATAGAAATAGCGTAGAGAGCAGGCCAAGCGCGCAAAGGGGCAGGATGATCTTGGCCCATCCGACCATCGCCGAATAGAGATTGTCGTTGCTGCGCATGGTCAGACAATACCAGCACGGAGGCAGTCGTGGATATGCAAAATACCAGATACATGGCCTTGGTCGTGAGGATCTACTGCAAAAAGGCAGGTGATTTTGCGGTCGTTCATCAGTGCAAGCGCCTCTTCGGCCAGTGCCTGTGGTGCGATGGTGCTCGGATTGGGGGTCATGACCTCACCGGCGCTGTGATCCAGCAACCCTTCCATGTGTCGGCGTAGGTCACCATCAGTGACAATACCTGCCAGTTGGCGATTGTGATCCAGTACGCCTACGACGCCAAAGCCTTTCTGGCTGATGATCAATAATGCCTCGCCCATCTGTGTATCAACCGAGACCAAGGGGAGAGAATCCCCGACATGCATGAGATCAGACACTTTGGATAATTGTGCGCCCAGCTTTCCGCCGGGGTGAAAATCCCGGAATTTATCCGGGGTAAAGTCCCGGTGTTTCATCAGTGCAATCGCAATGGCATCACCCAGGGCCAGTGTCATGGTTGTTGATGTGCTGGGTACGATACCAGTGCCACATGCCTCCCCCAGATTTGGCAGAACGATTCCGATATCAGCACGCTGCAGTAATGTGCTGCCCGCGCGGCTGGCGACACCAATCATCGGAATGGCGAACCGGCGTGTATAGGCAACAAGATCGGCGAGTTCGGGCGTTTCGCCGGAATTTGACAAGACCAGCACGACATCGCCACGCGTCATCATGCCAAGATCGCCATGGCTTGCCTCGGCGGGGTGAACGAAATGGGCCGGCGTGCCGGTACTGGCCAAGGTTGCGGCGATCTTGCGTGCGATATGCCCGGATTTGCCCATGCCAGACACAATTACGCGGCCATGCGCTTGCAACAGCATCTCTATTGCTGCGTCAAATGAACCATCCAGCCTTGTGGCCAGGGTCTCTAGCGCCGCAGCTTCTTCGGTAATGACCTTGCGCGCGGTTGTCAGAAAGCGAGACGTGTCAGACATCAGTGCGCAAAAATGTCTGTTTCCGGCCAGCCCGCAAGGTCCAGTTTTGCGCGGGTCGGCAGGAAATCAAAGCAGGATTGGGCAAGTTCGGTTCGCCCCTCGCGCTCGAGCAGTTGATCAAACGCGGCCTTCAATTGATGCAGGTACAATACATCTGATGCCGCATAGTCAAGCTGTGCATCGGTCAGCGCTTGTGCGCCCCAATCGCTTTGTTGCTGATGTTTTGAGATATCGATCCCCACCATGTCCTGCAAAAGGATTTTGAGCCCGTGACGATCGGTGAATGTGCGTACCAGTTTTGACGCTATTTTGGTACAATAGACCGGTGCGGTCAGTGCGCCAAAGGCGTTGTAAAGGGCGGCGATGTCGAACCGACCAAAGTGAAACAGCTTTAGGATTTCGGGGTCTTCGAGCATGGCGCAAAGGTTTGGTGCGGTCTTTTGGCCATTTGCGACTTGGACAAGGTGGCAATTGCCATCACCGCCCGACATCTGTATCAGGCACAGCCTGTCACGGTGCGGGTTCAGGCCCATCGTTTCACAATCAATCGCGACTATTGGACCCAGGTACAGCCCGTCGGGCAGGTCATTTTGATAAAGATGATTTGCCATGAGGGCTATCCGGTCTTGCTGCGGTCAAATTGCAGATACGTGGTGTGACCTTGATGCTCAAGCCCGCTTTGCGTTTGCCAAGGCGTCGCCGCCGGCCAGCAAGGCGCGATTTGCGTTGGCCGTCAACCACTCTGTAAATGCCTGCGGCGGCATCGGCTTGGCGTAACCATAGCCTTGCCCAATGGCGCATCCCCGGCTGCTCAGATGCTGTGCCTGTGCCTCTTCCTCGACCCCCTCGGCAACAACATGCAAACCCAATTCGCTGGCAAGCGCCAGGATTGCCCGCACAACGCTGTCTGCATTCTGATCGGGGAGTGGGGCAACGAGGGACCGGTCAAGCTTAATCCCGCTCAGTGGCAATTGTGTTAGTTTGGACAGTGAGGCGTAGCCAGTGCCAAAATCATCAAGTTCAAGTGCGATGCCACATTCCGCCAAGCTGTCGATATTGATCGCGGCCATGTCATCGTTGCCTTCAATCAAGGTGGTTTCCAACACTTCCACAACCACTTGGTCGGCGCCCAAGTCGGTTTGCTGCAGCTGAAACAGAAAACGCTCAATAAGATAGGGGTCGGATATCGTGTCGGGTGCCGCATTCAGCGAGATGCATGGCCGCCAAAGATTTTCACGCTGCCAATTTTGTGCGTGATCCATCGCCGCGCGCCAAATGCTGTGATCCATGTCAACCATCAGCCCTGATAGTTCCGCGGCAGGCAAAAACTTGTCCGGTGTCAGCAAACCGCGTTTGGGGTGACGCCATCGGGCAAGCACCTCAACACCGTGCAGCATGCCATCGGCAAGCCGGATTTGCGGCTGGAACCATGGTTCAATCTCACCATTTTTGATTGCATCGATGAGTTCGAGTTGAAGCTCCCGCATGGTGCCGATTTCATCGCGCAATTGGCCGTGAAAGTGTTGTGTACGATTGCCGCCATGGTTTTTGGCCACCTGCAGTGCTAGACCGACATCCGCCATGACCGCCTGAGGGTCTTGTCTACCAACGGACATTTCAAGATATCCGATGCTCATTGAAACCGGCAGGCGACGGCCACGCAATTCAAGTGGGTCTGCGAAAGATGCGCGGATCCTGTCAACTAGCACTTTCGCGGCCTCATCCGTGATCAGGACAAATTCATCACCACCGATACGCGCAACGACATGATCGTCATCAATGCAGCTTTTGAGGATGCCGGCAACCTGTATCAGCACCTCGTCACCAAAGTCGTGACCCGCCGTATCATTGATAGACTTGAAGCCATCCAGGCCAATCAGCAGAACCCCCAGTTCGGGGGCGCCGTCATCTGCCAGCACATTCTTGAGATGCGTCATCAAAGAACTTCGATTTGGCAAACCCGTCAATGCGTCATGATTGATCAGATGCTCTAATTGGCCATTGGCGTGCTGCAACTGTGCTTGCGAGTTGCGTAAGCTATCACCTTGAGCCCGCAATTGCCGGATGTTTGATCTGACAATCAGCTGTGCGGGAACGAAAATGACCAAAACCTCAATAATAAGCAGGGCAATCGACAGCCGGATCAAAGTGGCCTGCCATCCCGATAATCGTTCCACCTCTGCCCGACCGGCCTGATCCAGAAGCTGCGTCGCCTCCAGCAATGCGCCCTTCAATCGTTCATTTGTGAATGCCGCCTTAAGTTGTGTGAGGATCAATCTCTGCCCGCTTGGGTCGGCCGCCCGTAATTGCCGCGCGAGGCCAACAAAGTCTTGGACCCCCTCATCCAGCAGATTTGGCAAGTCATAATAGTGCTGATGTAAATCATCAGACCAGATTTGGGCAGTCGTCACACGGCGATGTGCATCTTCAAACGCGACAACTGTAAGGTCCAGGTCATCAAAATGATGCGTGCTCTCCAGAAGCGCCGCTTCAGCGAAAATCAACACCTCATGACCCAACAGCACCTGGTCTCGGCTTGTATTGATAACATCCGCAACGGCTATGCCGCGATTAATTATCGTGCGATTGACCAGATGTGTCGAAAACAGCAGTCCGAATATGATCAGCAACGCGAGGGAATAATGCATCCAGAGCCGTTCCGCGTTTCCCCGCGAAACGTATTTGAACGCGCCCTGCGCAATTGATCTAAAAAGTTGCATCCACCCGGATCCTGAGCATTCTCACCGCAGCGATACTGACTCGGATAGATTAAGTTAGCGTTGAGCGAATCTAAGTTCGTCCAGCCCGCCGACAGCCCTCTAGCTAAGATCATAGCGTTTACGCAGTCGGTCGACAGGGGTCCCGTCATGCAGTGGCACTTGGACCAACCTGTCATAATCGACAAATCCCAAACCGCTATAATATCGCAAACCTGGCACATTATCGGCACGAATAGTGGCATCGATATAGCGAATTCCGGCGCGGTTTGCCGCAGCCCTTGTTGCAGCAAACAAATGCTGTCCCACGCCTTTGCCTGTGGCGTTTGAGGCGACGAAAGTCGCGATGAATGACCATCCATCGCGCGTTGGTTTCATGTTCGCATCCGGCCCTACGAGCGATTGGAAACCAACAACCCCGCCATCCATCTCGGCCACTTGGCACGCGATATTGTGGTCGGGCGTAATATATTCATCGCGCATGCGCGCTTCATTGAATGGTGTTTGATGGGCGGTGGTCCCGCCTGTCGAAATGATCTGGTTCAGTAGCGACATCATTTCTGGCGCGTCTGACATGGTGGCCGGTCTAATGATCATATCGCTGCCATCAATGTGTGGTGACGTTCTGTAAAGCTGTCACGCACATCGGTTGGCGGGCGCAACTTGATCTGGAATTTTTCTGCCAGCGCCTGATCGTGTTTGCCAAAAAAACGATTGGCCTCGGCTTGGGTAAATCCGGCAATTTGCACGGCTTCGAGCCAAGCAGAGAGTTTATCCGCGCGCTTGATCTGGCGCTTTACCGCCACGGGAATTTGCGCTGGCAATCCAAAGCGCAGGTGAATGGCCGCTGTGAGCCGATCATCCAGCGCACCGTAATCCGGCCCAACGGCTGCTTTTACCGGGCTGATCATGTCGCCGATGACGTATTCAGGCGCATCATGCAGTAATGCGGCAAGCGCCCATTTTGCCAGCGCATTGGGTTGCTGGTGCATGAAGATGTCCGTCACAAGCAGGGAATGCTCTGCCACGGAATAGGCAAAGTCGCCTTTTGTCTGCCCATTCCACCGCGCAACAAATGCAAGGCCATGGGCGATATCCTCGATCTCGATATCAACCGGAGTCGGGTCCAGAAGGTCCAGACGTCGGCCCGACAGCATCCGTTGCCATGCGCGTGACTGTTTCATGATATGGCCCACCTAAAAGATCAGTGGTCATATACTGTGTCGCTCAAATAACGGAAATAGCTGTCTTGGGCTCAGATGGTCTGCCTGCCGGCACGGGCAAGGATCGTCGTATGGCGGCGGTTCAGATCTGTAAGACCACCCGCCCATCAATTGTGCCAGCCTTCATCCTGTCAAAGATTGCGTTGATATTGTCTAGCTTATCCCATGAAAAATGCGACGCCACCGCGCCTTCGCCAGCAAAGGCGAGGCTTTCGGCCAGATCGTTGCGTGTCCCTACGATTGATCCGCGCACAGTGATCCCTTTCAAAACAACTTCAAAGATTGGCAACGGAAAATCTCCGGGCGGCAATCCGACCAGCGACAGCGTGCCACCGCGGCGCATCATCCCGACAGCCTGTGCAAATGCGTTGTTGGATACCGCCGTTGATCAGGACCCGGTAGGCGAAATCCAAACCCAGTTAGGCGGTGTGCATGGCGCACTGGTAACGGCGG
>JBCBDL010000026.1:0-28464 GCA_038529695.1 Pseudomonadota bacterium
CGTGGATATTTGGCGATAATCGCGCGACGGAGCGCTGCACCGATCGCGTGTGCTGCGTCCAGCGACTGTGCACCATCCAATTCGATGTGTAAGTTGACGAAGACCTTACTGCCTGCCACGCGCGTCTTAAGGTCGTGATGTCCATGCACGTCCTCGAACCCGTCCACAATGGCGCGAATGCCATCAATCATATCGTTATCGGCCTGCCGGTCCATCAGCGCGTCCCAAGCGGTCTTGCCGATCCGCAGCGCGCCTATGGCCAGTAGGGCCGCCGCGCCAAGGGCGACGATGCTATCGATTTGGTGCAGCCCGAAAGCGCCCGACGCCCACAGCGCGATGATTGCACCAACATTCGGGATCAGATCGCCGAGGTAATGCAGGCTGTCGGCTTTGACGACCTTGTTGCCTGTCTTGCGCGCCACGTGCCGCTGCCAAAGGACAAGCGCCAGCGTGATGGCGACAGAAAAGAGGATAATCGTAATCCCCAGCCCTTCACGCTCTGGCAGGGTGACCGTATCGTTAAGCAGCCGCATGATGGCCGCCGCCGCGATAACCCCTGCAGAAATCAGGATGAAAATGGATTGACCCAGCGCCGCAAGATCCTCGGCCGAACTATGGCCGAAAGCGTGATCATCATCGGCTGGTTTGGCGGCATAGGCGATGGCGATCAGCCCGCCCAGCGACATCATCAGATCCATCGCGCTATCTGCCAGCGTTGCCGCAACCGCCAGTGATCCGGTTTGCCCAAAGGCCCAGAGCTTTAACAAGACAAGGATCAGGGCGACTGTTACGGACAAAAGCCCGGCAGACAGGTTCAGCCTGGTGTCATGTTTGGCAGACATAATCTGGCATCATGCATATCGGCGCATGGGATGCCACAGGGGCTAGTCTCTGATTTCGCTCTCAGAGACGCCCCAAAGCACCGATTTCGGAACCCAACCCCGATACCCCCCAGCGGTGAGACGGCACCAATTCGGGTTGCATTGTCCAAGCCGCGCGATCACGCCGGGCTCCAGCATCGCGTTCTCCAACGCGTCTGGTTCAGGCCGCGCACGCAGCGCGGTTGTTTCACCATCAATCAAAACCGTGCGGGCACCCGACAGCATCGTGTAATGGACCCAGCCACCCTGGCCATCCCGGTCTATCACACGCCGCCAATGCCCGTATTCCGCAACGACCTGCAATGGCATGTTGCGCCGCTTGAACACCCAGTCGATGCGATGCGACAGGGACGGTCCACGGCGTACGTTGGATTCAGATGCTTTGAGCGAAACAAAGCGCGGCAAGGGCAAGTTTGTTTCGGGTCCAAGTGTTGGCGTTTCGTTGACAGGCTGGGCAAACACGGGGGCGGGCATGCCCGCGACCATGCACAACGCAATCAGCACCACGCAAAACCGCTGCACCAAACGACCCATTGTTTGCCCTTACTGCTCAAATCCGGCGCGCGGTTCTTGTGCTGCGCGTCCCTTTCGCGCAACCTGCCACGGCAAAGTGTTTTTGAAAACCCGTGGGAGGGATTTGCATGCCAGGTAAGCGGTTGAGTGTTGTCGTGACGCGACGGTTGCCTGAAGTGGTTGAGACGCGGATGAAGGAATTGTTCGACGTCGCCTTGCGCGAAGACGACGCGCCAATGACCGAGGATGAATTGGCAGCTGCAATGGGCGAAGCTGATGTGCTGGTGTCGACCATCACCGATCAGATAGACGCCAAGCTGCTTGCCCGCGCAGGTGAGCGCCTGAAGCTCATCGCCAATTTTGGTGCAGGCGTTGATAACATTGACGTGGCGACTGCGCGGCAGCGGGGCATCCATGTCTCAAACACACCTGGTGTCGTGACAGAGGATACAGCCGACATGGTTATGGCTTTGATCCTGGCTGTGACGCGACGTATGGCCGAAGGTTTGCGGATTGCGCAATCACAGGAATGGGCTGGCTGGTCGCCGACAGCGATGATGGGCGGGCGGATCAAGGGACGGCGGCTTGGGATACTCGGCATGGGGCGCATCGGGCAGGCGGTTGCCCGCCGCGCGGCGGCCTTTGGCATGCAGGTACATTATCATAATCGCAAACGTCTACGGCCCGAGATTGAGGACGCGCTGGAAGCGACCTATTGGGAAAGCCTCGACCAGATGGTGGCGCGCGTTGATATTCTGTCGATCAATTGCCCACATACGCCATCGACATTTCATCTGATGAATGCGCGGCGGCTGAAGCTGATGAAACCCGATGCAGTGATCGTGAATACATCCCGTGGTGAGGTGATCGATGAAAACGCCCTGACCCGAATGTTGCGCGCGGGCGAGATTGCGGGCGCCGGGTTGGATGTGTTTCAACGAGGCCCCATGATCAACCCAAGGTTGCAAGAGCTGCCGAATGCGATACTTTTGCCACATATGGGATCGGCTACACTTGAGGGGCGGATCGAAATGGGTGAAAAGGTTATCGTGAACATCAAAACCTTTGAAGATGGGCATCGTCCCCCTGATTTGGTCGTTCCGTCAATGCTGTGACTTTGCATCAGTGTTAAGATTTTGGTGATCCGTTTCCCAGTAAACTCGTACAAACCTGAGCGATAACTCGGTCTGCGTCTTCCGCATGGCCAAATTGGGACCAGTGGCCATATGCGTCTTCTTCTGCCTTTATGTGGGGTTTTGCTGACACTTTTCGCGGCGGGGGTCTTGTTCGTCGTCAAGGCTGGCATTGATGACTATGTTTCCGCCAACAGCCTGGTCGCCAAACAGATTGATGTGCCTGATGGTTGGTCGGTGCGGCCGTATCAGGCATCTGATGGAGCATGGATTACGCAAACACATGATGATCCGTCATCTGCGGTTGGAACAACGGCGCAAATCCTCGCCGGTTTTGCCATTCCGACGGGTGGTCTTGATGAAGGTACTGTAAAGACGGTCTGGCGTGGCGACGAAATGATCGCATTGCGCATCCAACCAGTACCGCATGTGCCACAGCGCGTTTCTTTGATGGAGCGTTTCGGACGCGTCAGTGATGACGATGCCGATGATCCCAACGCGATATTCGCAACCGTAGCTGGTGTGCCGCTGGTAGTTCATCCACGCTTTGCGCAAGTCGATGGTGCCGACACGCCAATACCCGTGAACTACCGCTATTTCACGATGACGTTGGGTGACCAAAAGATTGACGAGGCGCTTGAACTGGCATTCCTGACCAACAGCAGCGATGCAGCACTTGTCGCGGTCCTGGACGGGCTGGATATGGACGCATTAAACGCGCGTTTGCCGACGCCCGACCCGCGCGTCATGATATCGGCGGGCGTGTTGACGCGTGATCCGCTTCCACTTGCTGACACGCCGCCACCGCCCACGCCGGCCTTTCGCGCGATGCAATTGCTGGCCAGTGGTACAGTTTTTGATGCTCCGTGGCAGGACGCCCTCACCCAGATCCGCAATGGCAATATTACCTCATGGGAGAGTTTGCAGGCGCGATATCCCCGTCTCGATACGCTTCCGTACGCGCTGCTTGAAGTGTTGGATGACGGATCGCAGACCAACACCGCACGTTATTACGCCACGATCCTCAGCAATAGCGGTCGGGCATGGACCGGACATGAATTTCACGTCCTGTCGACGATCGCCCAGATTGGCAGTACGCAGGCCGATATCGCAGAATACCTGGCGGGCGAATATGATGTCGCGCCTGAGGTGCTTGCGCTGGCCAAGCGTCTACCCGAAGTCACAGATGCAACCCCTGTGGAGACCAAAGTGGTACAATCCGGCACGCTACCGGCCGTTGGATTGCGCAATGCCGGCACCTGCGTGATGGAAAATGGCGTGCGTCGATGCGTGGTAGATAGCAATTAGCACGCGTTACCACCATGCGGCGTCGCCAGCCCTATGCGCCACCGGCCCAGTGTTTCGGTAAGACCTTCGCGTCTTGCCCCAGCTCAACGATCTCGCGGTAATACTTCATTGAATGGGCCAAAAACAATCGCCGCTTTCGTGCCTTGAGTTCTTTGACCCGCCCCATATGGCTGAACGCGCCAGGCAATTTTGGCACAACGTCGTCAATGCGGTTAATCAGCAGACATTTTTCGTGGTGCTTCACAGGGCCCTTCACAAATTTGGGTCGGGGTGCCGCAAAGCCGATTCCCGGCGCGCCGTAGCTTTTTGACAATATCTGCGCCGCCGCCGCGCCGAGCGAGTGACCGATCACATATTTTGGCCTGATATTCAGTGTCTTGAGCCATTCGAACACGACAACGGAATAAGCCAGAAAGCCCTGGTGCCACGTTGTGCCGGAATGACCTTTCGCGGTCTTGTCATCGCTCATCCGGTATTGCTGCTTCCCCAATCGCAAGGGCCGCAAGTTGTAGCGCCGGTAATCCTTGACCGAATTTGAACCCGGCAAGAGAAGTATATTACCTTCCAGCACATGCGCCTGCACATCCTGATGGTCGCAGGAATGCATGACCCTGGGCGACGTGATGCGGTTGGAGGAATAGCTGGCTTCGGCCAGTTTGGCCGCGTCTTCAATTGGAAACTTCATCATAATTACTCTCCTGAATGGAGATAAAAAAACACAAGTGTTGACGTTAGGTCCAGTGTGGAAACCCTGACCGCCCCGCGGGCGCTGTCGCAATCGGACGCTGAGAGGTCGGATGGTTCTGTCGCGTCTTCCCAGTTTCGCGCAGATTACGGGCAGGGCACGCGAGGGGAGTCGTTGATGAAAACGCAAGTCAAAGCGCTGGTTGTCGGTGGCGGCGCGGTAGGCACGTCAATCGCCTATCATCTGGCCAAGGCCGGGTGGGACGATGTGATGCTGCTAGAGCGGGATGAACTGACAAGCGGTTCAACATGGCATGCGGCGGGTCTGCTGCCTTTGTTCAATATGTCCTACGCGACGACCCACATTCATAAATATTCCGTCGATTTCTATAAGACTTTGGAGGCAGAAACCGGTTTGAACGCGGGTTTCGCGGTTGTCGGCAACCTGCGCATGGCTCAGACGCAGCAACGGATGGATGAGTACATGCTCTACGCCTCCACCGCCGAGACGTGCGATGTGCCCTATGTCTGGATGACACCGGATGAGATCAAGGCGAAGTGGCCGCTGATCAAGACCGAGGACCTGAAAGGCGCGCTTTATCACAACACAGACGGCTACATTAACCCCGCAGATGTGACCCAGGCGATGGCCAAAGGCGCCCGTCAGCGCGGCGTGATGATCGAACGTAAATGGCAGGCGGATGGGTTTCATTGGACTGGTGACGCATGGGAGGTCACCTGCACGAAGATGGTCGAAAAAGGCGGTAACCTGGTCCCCTCAGACGAGCAGATCGTCATCACCGCCGAACATGTTGTGACAGCCTCAGGCAACCATGCGCAGACGACGGCCAAGAAGCTGGGCATCAAGATCCCTGCAATTCCGGTGGAACATCAATTCATCGTCATGGATCAGGATCCGGAATTGGTGAAATTCAGGGCAGAGGGAAATGTGGAGCATCCGGTCGTCCGTGACGCTGATGCGCAATCTTACGTGCGCGAAGAACGTGGCGGCTGGATCTTGGGTGTCTATGAAAAGGGCGCGCCTGCGGTTTTCGAATACGGCGTCCCAGACAGTTTCCGCGCGGACCTGTTCCCGCTCGATCTGGAACGGATCGAAGAACAATATATGGCGATGATCCACCGCATCCCGTCATGCGAAGACAGCGGGCTAAAGGACGATTTCAACGGACCCATCTGTTACACGCCTGACGGCAACCCGCTGGTGGGTCCCGCACCGGGGCTACAGAATATGTGGTTAGCCGAAGGGTTCTCATTTGGGATCACGGCGGCGGGGGGCACTGGCCATTACCTCGCGCAGATGATGGTTCAGGGTGAGGCCGAGATCGACATGGCCAGCCTTGACCCCAAACGCTACGGCGATTGGATGACGACCGAGTTTGCAGCCCGCAAGAACGAGGAATGCTACGACCACGTTTACATCCTGCACCATCCAGATGAAGAGCGGCCAGCATGCAGGCCTTTGCGGACATCACCCGCCTACGACCGGCAGAAAGAGCGCGGCGCGCAATTTGGTTTCGTGAACGGGTGGGAGCGCCCCAATTATTACGCGCCTGCAGGGTTTGACGACAAGGCGAGCCGGTCGTTTCGCCGCGGTGGCTGGTGGCAATATGCGTTGGACGAAGCGAAGGCCATTCGCGAAGGCGTGGGCTTGATCGACGCAACTGCGTTCACCAAGCACCGGATCAGCGGGCCGGGGGCGACAGCGTTCCTCGATTGGTTCACGACAAACAAGCTGCCTAAGGTTGGCCGGATCAACCTGACCTATGCGCTGACCAGCCACGGGACGACGCGGACCGAATATACCATCGTCCGTGTGGCAGAGGATGATTACTATCTGGTCTCTGCCGGGGCCTGGCATGCCTATGATCAGGATTACCTTTACAAGGCGGTCATGGAGAAAGAGGCGGAGTTCGGGCGGATCAATGAGCAAGATGTAACGACCCAGTGGGGCGTCTTCGCCATCGCCGGGCCAAAATCGCGCGATGTGCTGGCCGAGGTGATCAAGGACGCAAATCCGGCGACAGCGCTGTCCAACGAGCGTTTCCCGTGGCTGTCGATGCGCAATATCGAATTGGGCATGTGCCCGGTCCGCGCGATCCGCGTGGCGTATACCGGGGAACTTGGCTGGGAGTTGCATCATCCGATCGAGATGCAGAACTACCTCTTTGATCTGCTGGAAAAGGCGGGCGAGAAGCACGGAATGAAACTCGTTGGCGCGCGGGCGCAGAATTGGTTACGGCAGGAAAAATCCTATCGCGCGTTCGGGACCGAGCTGGGCCGGGACGCGACCCCGCTGGAGGCGGATTTGCCGCGTTTCGTGGACCTCTCCAAGGATTTCCATGGCAAGGAAGCCATGGAAGCCAAGGGTGTCCGGTCGCAATGCGTGACGCTGCTGATCGACGGGCCGGAGGATGCCGATCCTTGGGGGCGCGAGGCGCTTTATCACGGCGAGACCCGCATTGGGCGGCTGACCTCTGGCGGGTATTCGGTGGCGTTTGGGAAGTCGATTGGGATGGGATATGTCCCGCCGGATTTGGCAAAAACTGGCACGAAGCTGCAGGTCAAGATGCTTGATCAGTTGTGGGAGGCTGAAATCGTTGAAGATAGCCCCTATGATCCGAAAAATGCGCGGATCCGTGTGGATGGATAAAAGGGGGATATCATGGGCGAAAAGGTGGCAGTCCAGAATGTGAACGTGCCTGGTCAGGTCACAAATGTGGACAAGGCAAAATATGATGCAATGCGCGCAGCAATGCTGGCGACGCTGCCAAAAGCAGCACCTGGCATGACCGCCAAAGAATCCAAGGAAGCAGCGAAGGCGCATCTTCCGGAAGAGTTGTTTCCCGGCGGCGCCACATCCGGCTGGTGGCAGAAATGCGTGCAACTCGATCTGGAGGCAAAGGGGATCGTCATACGTGAGAACACCAAGCCTTTGCGGTTTCATCAGGTTTGAATTTAGCCAAACCGAGCAGGTGACAGGGCGGCGATTGTGGCGGTGTCCAGCATAGAGGGCCGCCCACCTACGATATCCGCCAGCAATTGACTGGCGCCAGGGCTGGATTGCATGCCATAGCCGCCTTGGCCTGCGCACCATATAAAGCTAGGCTCGCCGATATCAGGTCCTATGACCAGTGTGCGATCTGGCGCAAAGGTACGCAGCCCGGCCCATGAGGTCAGTAAGCGCGTGACCGGTTCGGTGACATGGTCCTGATACCGTGCAATCCCTTCAGCCAATACCATGTCATCAGCATAAGCATCGTGTGGTACGACCGGGTCTTCGTCCGCGGGGGAAACGATCAGCGCACCTGCATCGGGTTTTGCGTACCAATCCTCGCCCGGACCAAAAAGCATCGGCCATGTGCTGACATCGTGACCGTTCGGCGCGGGAATACGCCCCATGGAACGGCGCAGGGGGCGAAAGCCCAGCGGGGCAACCCCGGCCATTTCGGCGATCTGGTCGGCCCACGCACCCGCCGAATTAACAATGGATTTGGCCTGATAGGTGTCTTCCGTCGTTGTCACGTCCCAGCCGAGCGTTGTGCGCGTGACACTTGTGACTTTCGATTTAGGGACGATCTGGCCGCCATTTTGCCGGATCCGGCGTGCAAAAGTCTGGATCAGCTTGTCAGTATCAATGTCCCAGGCGTCACCGTCATAAGCCGCCCGGTCGATTTTGCTGTCGTCAAGAATGGGGATCATCGATTTTGCTTCTGCCACCGTAATTGTGTCCAGGCACATCGTTGCCTCATCATCAGCAAAAAGGCGGGCGTTTTCGGCGCTGCCTACCAGCAAAAGACCACGCGGGCTAAGGACCCCGGCGGTTTCATGATAATCCCGGCTGGCGGCGTTAAGCGCGACGGTGGAAGGTTGGCCGTAGTTCTCTTCGAACAAAGCAGCGGAGCGGCCGGAGGCGTGATAGGCAAGCGCCTCTTCGGCTTCCAGCAGCGTCACGCTGCCCAGTTCTGCCAGGCGCGCCGCAGCGGACACTCCGGCGATCCCTCCGCCGATGATCAGAAAGTCGATCACCCTTCCTCAAGCCTGTCGGTCGCCGGGGCAGGCGAAACGCTGAGGGCGGTGATTTGATCATAAAGGTCCGCATTCATCTCAAAATCATGCGCAGCGAGCGATGGTTGTAGCTGTGCGGTAGACCGGGCAGAGATGATCGGCGATGGCTGCGCAGGGTGCGAAAGGACCCATAAGACGGCGAGCGTTGCAGGATCCACCCCATGTTCTGCGGCAAGCGCTGTCAGGGCGGCGGCGGTGTCGTGCATCCAGCCCTGATCATAACGTGCTTTATAGCGTGGGTCGTCCGTCAGACGTCCGGTTCCGCCCTTTGTGTACTTGCCGGTCAACAACCCGCCACCAAGCGGCGAATAGGGGATCAATGCGATGTCCTGATCCTGCGCCATTGGGAAAATCTCAACCTCGGCCTGCCGTTTGACCAGGCTATACATCGGCTGGATCACGTCGATCTGGGTGCCCAGCGATTGCGCAACGGCTTGTGCCTTCATCACCTGCCATGCAGCGTAGTTGGAGACTCCGATATGCCGGATCACGCCTGTTGATTGTAGTTCGGCAAGGGTGCTGAACGTTTCCTCAAGCTCTGTGTCATCATCGAAGCGATGCATGTAAAGCAGGTCGATCGCGTCCTGATCCAGCTGCTTGCGACAGGTATCGAAGTGCCGCGTGATATTTTCGCGGGATGCCCCGCCAACATAGCCCACCTTGGTAGCCAGATAGATGTCGTTACGATGATCCTTGATCAGGCCCCCAAGAATAGTCTCAGATGCACCGCCAGTATACCCGACGGCGGTGTCGAAATGATTGATACCAGCGGTACGCGCTGCGTCATACATCGCAGCACTTTCAGCCCTATCCGCCGTTCCGCCGAATTGCATTGTGCCGAATGTCAGGCGGGATACAGGGGCGCCGCTTCTTGTGGTCAGATTTGTCATTTCGGCAACGTGGCATGTCTGTGTTACGATGAAAAGACATCCTAAGAAGGGGAAAACGCATGGGTCGTGAAGCGGTTGCCGTCTGTCATTGGCAAGGGGATGTGGCCGAAGTGAAACTGCATCTTGACGGCAAGGCGCTGAGCCTGCGAGGCGAGATGCGGCTGGATATCCCGCGTGGGGATATCCGCGATGTCGTGCTCAGCGATGCAGGTTTGCGCGTTTTGACAGATGGTCCTGAGTTGCTGATGGAGTTTGGCGCGGTTGAGGCAGGGCGTTGGCAAAAGGCTTTGCTCAAGAAACCACCAACGCTGGCAGAGAAGTTGGGCGTCTCCCCAGAGGTGCCTGTCTTTGTGCTGGGCTCATACGATGACGTACCTCTGGCAGAGGCCCTGGCGGGCGTAACTGTCGGAACACCGGATCAAGCGGCGATCCTGCTGGCAGTGCTTATGGAGGAGCCGGATTTGCAAGCCGCATCGGACCTCGCGTTGGCGTATCCGGGCAAACATATCTGGATGGTCCATCGCAAGGGCAAGGCGGCTGTCGTGGGCGATACGATGGTCAGAGCCCATATGCGCGGGTTGGGATTCGCCGACAGCAAGACCAGCGCGGTTTCGGATCAGTTGACGACGACCCGATACCGTCTGCGGGCCAAGTAAATCTCAACCCCGATCAGATAGGGCAGGTAAAATGCAAAATTCTGGACCAGATCGAATGCGCCGGTGAAATCGGGGTTCGACCAAAGCCCATCTGTCGCCAGATACCATAGCCCGTAATGTACCCGATACAGCCATGATCCAATGGCAAGCCAGAAAAACCGCAAGGCCCAGACATAATGCGCATCAAACCGTTTGGCGCGGGCATGGCGCACGGTTTGAACTGCGGTGAGAAGTGTAAGTGCTCCGTAGAGTGTGAACCCAGCGTCCATGGGCCAGCCGCCGATTGTGCCGCGCAGCGGAATATAGAGAAGGCCGCCAATGGCTGTCACGATTGCTGCGGCGCCGATGATCCGCCCCGACAGCCGATGCACCGCCGGCAAACGCCTGCGTAAAGGACGGATCAACTGGAATGGGACCAGGCAGGTAATGATCCCGCCCGCAATCATGTGGGCGAAGATCGTGAAGTTCGCGGTGGCGTTGTCCGAAAAGAGATAATGCGGCTCTGGCAATGCATCGCGCAACCCGCCCAGGCCAAAATTGAGTGCGTATAGGCTGAACGGCAGAACCAACAGGATCAACACAACAAGGCTGGTGGTCTGGATAATCGCGGCGCGTTGCAAGGCTCACCTTCAGCTTTTTCGGACAGTGATGGTCACCACCTTAGCGGGCGTTGACATCTTTTGGCATGCATGGTCGCTTGCGCCACATCAGCGCAGGAGAAAGCAGATGACATATGTTCCCGCCGAGGATCGCTATGCGCGGATGATTTACAATCGTTGCGGTGCGTCAGGTGTGAAGTTGCCAGCTGTTTCACTGGGCCTTTGGCATAATTTTGGACATGACACGCCACACGAAACAAAGCAGGCCATCTGCAGGGCAGCTTTCGATCATGGCATAACCCATTTCGATCTGGCGAATAATTACGGCCCACCTCCGGGATCAGCGGAAGAGGCATTTGGCGAGATCCTGCGGACGGATTTTGCTGCCTATCGTGATGAGCTGATCATCAGTTCAAAGGCCGGTTATCTGATGTGGCCGGGCCCCTATGGCGAGATGGGCAGCCGCAAATATCTTGTCGCCTCGTGCGATCAATCGCTGAAACGGATGGGGCTTGATTATGTTGATATCTTCTATTCCCACAGATTTGATCCAGACACGCCGTTGGAGGAAACAATGGGTGCGCTGGACTACATCGTGCGGTCTGGTCGCGCCCTTTATGCGGGTATCTCATCCTATAATTCGGAACGGACGCGGCAGGCGGTCGCAATATTGAAGGACTTAGGCACCCCCTGTCTCATCCATCAACCGTCCTACAACATGCTGAACCGCTGGGTTGAACGGGACGGGCTGAAAGCGACATTGGCAGAGCTGGGTGTGGGGTCGATTGCGTTCACGCCTTTGGCGCAGGGCATGCTGACCAAGAAATATCTGGGCGGAATCCCAGAGGGCAGTCGCGCCAGCCAGGACAAGTCACTGTTTCCGTCCATGCTCACGGATAAGGCCATTGGGAACATTCGCAAGCTCAATGAAATTGCCGAGGCGCGCGGACAGACGTTGGCGCAGATGGCAATTGCGTGGGTGCTGCGTGATGGCGGGATAACAACCGCGCTGATCGGTGCGTCCAAACCGTCCCAGGTTGTGGATTGCGCGGGTGCCGTGAACAACCTGAGCTTTTCGCAAGAAGAACTCGCGCTGATTGATCAATATGCTGATGAAGAGCAGATCAATCTGTGGGCGCAATCGGCAGAACAGACAAGGGGCGGTGCTGACCGCAAAAAATGACCGCGACCAGCATTGGGTACGCAGGTCACATGACTTCACGTGGCCGATGGCTGGATTGACATCATTTCGCCTACAAGCGCTATTAGCGTTTTAAAGGAAGTGTAAACAAACAAGAAACACGCAAGGCATGCCGCAATCCACCAACGACATTCTGATGGTTGCCCAGCAATCATGATCCGGGGACCTGTGGCGAAACCTGGCCAGGTGATCGGCCTGTTGGGCGGTTCGTTTGATCCGCCACATACCGGCCATGTGCATATCACCAAGGCGGCGTTGAAACGTTTTGGTTTGGATCATGTGTGGTGGCTTGTATCGCCGGGCAATCCGCTCAAAGACGCGGGACCGGCCCCCTTGCCTGACAGGCTGCAGGCGGCGCGGGCAATCATGCGGCATCCGCGTGTAGTGGTGACAGATATAGAGGCGCATTTGCAGACACGATTTACCGCCGAGACGCTGGTCGCGTTGCGCCGCCGGTATCCAGGTGTGCGCTTTGTGTGGCTGATGGGGGCGGACAATCTTGCGCAATTTGACCGCTGGCAGAATTGGCGCTGGATCATGGAAACCGTGCCCATTGGCGTTATGGCGCGTCCGGGTGATCGTATCTCGGCGCGGCTGTCAAAGGCAGCACGGCTTTATACCGATGCAAGGCTGCCCGGGCGGGCAAGTCATATTCTGGGCCAGATGACTGCACCAGCATGGGTTTTTGTAAACCTGCCGATGTCCTATCAATCCTCGACCGCGATCAGGGAGAGGGGCGAATGGTAAAGCGCATATCCAGACGGGCTGTTTTGGCCGGTGCGGCGTCTACACTGGCAACCAGCGCGATTGCGGATGCACCGCTCACCTCGATACGTCCGATTGCGCGCGTCGGTGCCGCCGATGCTGTGGGACAGATGGTTGCCCGGTCGCGGCTGGCTGGCAAGGTCGGCTTTGTTGCCGCCGATATGGCGACGGGAGAGATTGTTGAGGCGATCCAACCTGATCTGGCCCAACCGCCCGCCAGCGTGACCAAGGCGGTCACGGCGCTTTACGCGCTTGAAACGCTCGGTGCAGATCACCGGTTTGAGACACGTGTTTTAGGGGCAGGGCCTGTTATTGATGGGATTCTCGAAGGTGATCTGATCCTTGCCGGTGGCGGCGACCCCAATCTGGTGACCGATCAACTGGCGGAATTGGCAAAAACGCTGAAGGAAAGCGGTTTGCGCGAGGTGCGCGGCGATTTCCTGGTTTGGGATGACGCGCTGACGAATCTCGATGAAATCGACGCGGAACAGGATGATTATCTGGGCTACAATCCGACCATCACCGGGCTCAACCTGAATTTCAATCGCGTTCATTTCGAATGGAAGAAAGAGGGTGAGGATTTCGCGACAACCATGGATGCGCGGAGCGAGAATTTCCGCCCCGCAGTCCGGTCTGCCCGCATCCGCATCGTGGATCGGGCAAGCCCGGTTTTCACCTATCGCGACGCAGGCGATATTGATCAATGGACGGTTGCACGCCGCGCGCTGAACAATGGGGGGTCGCGCTGGCTGCCGGTGCGCCACCCGGCACTTTATTGTGCTGAGGTGTTCGCCACATTCGCGCGCAGCCATGGCATTGTTTTGCAGCCTGCCAAACAGGTGGCGTCGTTGCCGACGGCAACAGTGCTTGCCGCCTATCAGGGTATGCCGATGACCGCATTGATGCGGGGTATGTTGCGGTTTTCAACCAACATCACAGCCGAGGCAACGGGTCTGGCCGCCACAGCGCGGCTTGCGGGGCAAAATCGCGGCCTGCGCACATCGGCGCTGGGCATGTCGCGGTGGGCCACGCAGCGGGC
The DNA here is from genome assembly GCA_038529695.1 of Pseudomonadota bacterium. Taxonomy (GTDB): domain Bacteria; phylum Pseudomonadota; class Alphaproteobacteria; order Rhodobacterales; family Rhodobacteraceae; genus Yoonia. The sequence goes on from JBCBDL010000026.1 coordinate 13,756, forward strand.
TGGCGGGATCACCCCGGACTTTGTGGATCATTCCGGTCTGGGCGACGCATCGCGGGTCACAGCGGCGGACATGGTTCAGTTTTTGATGGCGCCGGATGTTGCAACCACATTGCGCCCAATTCTGAAAACCATTCCGCTGGTCGATGCGCAGCGTGCACTGATCCCAAATGACGTCGTATCGATCCGGGCGAAAACGGGCACATTGAACTTTGTCAGCAGCCTTGCGGGCTATCTGCGCACATCGCAGGGGCGGGACTTGGCCTTTGCATTTTTTGCCGCAGACATCGACGCCCGGACGCGCGGGAAGCTGTCGGGCAGTGAAAATCCACCGGGCGCAAGGTCGTGGAACACCGGTGCCAGGTCACTGCAGAACAGCATATTGCGCCATTGGGCGCTCCGTGCTGTTTAGCGACTTTGTGCCTCGAACCGGGTAATCAGGTCATCGCAGATCAGGATCTTGCGTCCATTGCGGAACCATGTCGCGCCAGTATCGCAATTGTCAAAATGCAACGTCATGAGGGAATGCCAATCGAAACCGGCCATAAGTGGTTGCAGTGTGTCGATGAGATTGCTGTTAACGATCGCATCCTTCCACGGTCCCTCACCGATCTGGCCTTGCACTTCGGTCACGGCGGCATTTGGTGGCATCTTGAGCGGTGCGATCATGCGACGCCAGGCGCGCCCGATTTCGGGACCGCTGTCACGGCAATTGGCGGCCTCGTCACCAGTCATCCCGCTGTCACGGGCAAGTTGCTCGAATTGGTCGGGATCAAGCCCGTAGGCAAGACAAATCATCTGTCCGGCACGCCACACATCGTCGGGATGTTCGGCAAAAACGGTTTCTTCGTCCATTTCAGCCTCATATGACTGCGCCCGGCTGGTAATGATTGCAAGCGACCGTTCGGGCATGTTCTGCACGATGTAAACTGTGGCGAACGTGTCGGCCATCACCTCTTCATTCGCAAGGATCGGCAGGTCAAATTCCCGGATCAGCGCATGACCAACCTCGTGCAGGATCACATGTGTCAGGACGTTTTCTGTATACTCAGAGAGCGTCGTTTGGGCATGTGACAGGTTTGTAGAAAGAGCGACGCACGCCGCGACGACCCAGCACCGCAAGATCACAGCGTCATATGCCGCGCCCGCGCGCCACGTTCAATTGCAGCGGCATGCAAGCGGTCCAGGGCCAGTTCGTCGCGAATTTCTTCAAGCATGCGTGCCTCTTGTCCAGCAATCTTCCCGTCTGCCGCGGCGACGTCACATGACAACGCGTAAGCGGTTTCATATAACGCCTCGGGTAGCGCATCGCGGATCAAGCCAAACAGCGCCTCAAGTCCATCAACCTGTTCGAGAAGATCAAAAACCATCTGCGACATCCTTGGCAGACGTTCGGCATCATATCCGGCAAATACAGGCAAGTTGTTGATTGAATTGCTCATTTTCACAAGCTCAGCCGTGCGGATATTCTCGTCGGACGCTGACGTGGCGATCATCAGCGCCACAAGGGCGTCCTGGGCTGTCATGGGGGCGTCTTCGAGCATCGTTGTATCCTTTGGTTACCTGCAACATTTATTGACGCTTCGGCCTTGCCGCAATAGGGAGTGCGCGGTGTTCTTGTCACAGGGGCAGGGGCTGCATTCAGACGTGAGAGAGAAGATGAGCAATTTGCGCGACGCGGCGATGACATCAAAGGCCTGGCCCTTCGTTGAGGCGCGCGCTTTGCTGAAACGGTATGAAAAAAAGAACCCCGAAAAGGGGTATGTGCTGTTTGAGACTGGGTACGGCCCGTCTGGCCTGCCGCATATCGGGACATTTGGTGAGGTTTTGCGCACCACGATGATCCGGCGCGCGTTCGAGGTGATTTCGGACATCCCGACCAAGCTGATCTGTTTTTCCGATGATCTGGACGGCATGCGCAAGGTCCCCGGCAATGTGCCGCAACAAGAGATGTTGGCAGAACATATCCAAAAGCCATTGACCTCCGTGCCTGATCCCTTTGGTACGCATGAGAGTTTTGGCCATCATAACAACGCGATGCTACGCCGGTTCCTCGACACTTTCGGGTTTGAATATGATTTCTACTCGGCCCGCGAATTCTACAAATCCGGCCAGTTTGATGAGGTACTGTTGCGCGCTGCCGCGCGCTATGACGATGTGATGGCAGTGATGCTGAAGTCGCTTCGCGAAGAACGGCAGGGCACCTATTCGATCTTCCTGCCAATCCATCCCGAAACCGGCCGTGTGCTCTACGTGCCAATGAAACATGTGGATGGTGCCAAAGGTGAAATCACGTTTGATGATGAAGATGGCCGCGAATGGACGCTGCCGGTGACAGGCGGCAATGTGAAGCTGCAGTGGAAGCCAGATTTTGGTGCCCGCTGGGCGGCGCTGGACGTCGATTTTGAGATGTATGGCAAAGAACATGCCACCAATACCGCGATTTATGACCGGATTTGCGAGATCCTCGGTGGGCGGAAGCCGAACCATTTTTCATATGAGTTGTTTCTGGATGAAAATGGTCAGAAGATTTCGAAATCATCCGGTAATGGTATTTCGATTGATGAATGGCTGTCCTATGCGGCGACAGAGAGCCTGAGCTATTTCATGTTCCTCAAACCGAAGACGGCTAAGCGGATGCATTTTGATGTGATCCCGAAGGCAGTGGATGAGTATCACCAGCAACTGCGTGCCTATGCAGACCAGGATGCGGCGGCGCGGATGAATAATCCGGTGTTCCACATTCATGGGCACAATGTGCCGGCCTCGGATATGGTGGTGCCGTTTGCCATGTTACTGAACCTCGCCTCTGTGTCGGGGGCCGAGGATAAAGAAACGCTATGGGGCTTTATCCAACGCTATGCGCCGGAGGCATCGGCGGAGAAAAACCCGCAGATGGATCAGGCGGCGGGTTTCGCCGTTCGATATTACAATGATTTTGTGAAACCCACTAAGGTTTATCGCGCCGCGACGGATCAGGAACGGGCCGCGATGGAGGATCTTGTCGCCCGCCTGAAAGAATGGGACGGCGGGCTGGATGCAGAAGAGCTGCAAACCATGGTCTTCGCGGTGGGTAAAGAGCATGGCTTTGAGCCGCTGCGGGCCTGGTTCACAGCACTTTATGAAGTATTGTTAGGTGCCAGTCAGGGACCGCGTTTTGGCGGATTCATCGCGCTTTACGGTGTTGCAGAGACCGTTGCGCTGATTGAAGGCAAGCTGGCAGAATAGCGCAATAAGAGAACTGATCCGCCTTCTCGCGCGTACCCATTGCATATTTATCGGAAAGGGATCGCGCGATGAGACGGATTTTCGCAGCTTTTTTTGCCTTCTGGGTCGTGGCCACACCCGCGTTTTCACAAGATGCAGATGCGATTGAGGGTGTGATCGGTAACCAACTTCAGGCCTTCAATGATCGAGATGTGGCCGGAGCATGGCAATATGCCAGCCCGAACATCAAACGGCTTTTCGGCAATCCGGGAAATTTCGGCATGATGGTGCAGCAGGGTTATCCGATGGTCTGGGACAATGCCGATGTGCGGTTTTTGGAACTGCGCGAGGTCTCGGGCCTTTTGTGGCAAAAGATCATGATCCGCGATAGTGCCGGTGGTTTGCACGTTCTCGACTACCAGATGGTCGAGACCGCGCAAGGTTGGCAGATCAATGGGGTGCAGCTTTTACCTGCACCTGATGTGGGCGCCTGATCCCGTTGCCAGCCAGACCGTGACGGTGCTGTCAGCGCTCTTTTAGACCTTGAAATTAGCCATTTGGCCCAGCGGCCCCGCGCGCTTTGCGTGGGGCTTGCATCTCTGGCTGCCAAAAAGGGTAATTTCAATGAACAAGGCGATCACTGACGGTATTGTATTCAATCCATTGCCCTTTGCGGCAGGCTTGAGCATTTGGTCCAGCGGCGATGGGACGCCAGGGTCCGACACTTATGCGGTCAGCGGATCGGGCGTGTTTGTCGCCGCTGATCAGGATTTTGCGGGATGTCTGGAGGTGTTGAAAACGGACGCGGTCGCGCGCGTCAGGTATATGGGTGAAACCCCGATTTTGCCGGGCTGCTACTTGCAGGTGAAAGCGCGGGTCAAGGCGGTGGCCGGGCCACTGCCATCGGTGCGCGTCTCTGGCTGGGCAGGGCTTGCTGGCGGGGCGCAGGCGACCGGGCTGCCGGAATTCGGCCCATCGGTGCAGTTGACCACTTATGGTGAAGTTGTTGAGGTGAGCGCGATCATCGCAACTGCCGACCGGACCGGTGTGGATATGGTCTGGACCGGGGCAAATTACGGCCATCTGGGGCTGGACCTGACTGGACCGACCGGTGGGTTGGTCCGGATCGATGACATTGAGATTACTGATGTCACATCTGTCTTTACGCGCGATCTGATCAGCCTTGTTGACGTGCGCGATTACGGCGCCAAAGGCGATGGCGTCACCGACGATAGCGCGGCCTTTAATGCTGCTGACGCTGCCGCCAATGGGCGAACAGTGATCGTTCCCGCCGGTGATTATCTGATCGGCCAGAATGTGACGATGGAAAGTGCCGTGCAGTTTGAAGGGAGGATCGTTCAGGCGCAGGAATTCCGTTTCATCCTGCAGCGCGAATACAATTATGACAGCTACTTTGCCGCGTTTAAGGATGAGGAACTGGCGTTCAAGAAGGCCTATCAGGCGCTGATCAATTTTGCCGATCATGAATCGCTTGATCTGAACGGGCGACGGATTCTGCTAACCGAGCCAGTTGATATGCAGGCCTGCGATCCGACCCGCGACCGGTTTGAAACACGCCGCGCGATCCGCAACGGACATTTCCAGCCACAGGAAGGTGCCGCCTGGGACACGGTTGAGGTGACCTCGCAAGCGACATATTCCACATCTGACGACAACCGGCTGACAAATGTGGTCAATGCTTCGAGCATCGCCATCGGGTCTTTGGTTGAGGGTAATGGTGTCGGGCGAGAGGTTTATGTTCAGGCGGTTGATGTCTCGGCGCAGACCATCGACCTCAGCCGTCCGCTTTTTGATGCCGCCGGAACCCAGGAATTCACGTTCAAACGCTTCAAATACATGTTGGATTTCTCAGGCTACACCAAGTTCAGCCAGTTCATTCTGGACGATATCGAGTTCCAGGGGCGCGGGATCGCCAGTGCGATCATGATGGCGCCGGATGGCTTTACCTTCCACGTGCGTGATTGCTTTATCAATCGGCCCAAAGATCGCGGCATCACCTCACCTGGGCGGGGCTGTCAGGGCATGATGCTGGATCGGTGCAACCTGATTTCCGACGAACAGGCCGTGCCTGTCGCGGATCGCGTGAGCATCGCGTTCAACGCCAATGCCAACGACGTGAAAATCCGCGATAACCGTACCAGTAAGTTCAAGCATTTCTGTATTCTTGCGGGATCAGGCAACCTGATCACCGGCAATCACTGGTTCCATGGCGATGATGAGGTCAATGGCGTACGCCGCGGTGGTATCGTGATCACATTGCCCAATCCCAAAAGCATCTTCACCGGAAATTACTGCGACAACAATTTCATCGAATGGACGAATGAGCATTCCAGCGAACCAGCATTGGGCAATCAGTTTTCCTTTGGCGGGCTGACAATCACAGGCAACATGTTCACCACCAATGACGTTGCGGACTGGTTCAACTTCATCGTGATCAAACCCTATGGTCCGGGCCATTTTATCAATGGCTTTGCCGTTGTGGGGAACGTTTTCCGCGCACTTAACGGTCGCATCGATCGGGTCGAGCATGTGGACACGACCTTTGCCGATCTGGACTACAACCGGACCCGCGATTTCCAGTTCACGGCCAACACGTTCCACAATGTGAACGAGCCCGTGTCGAACCCTGCGACATTGAGCTACGAACAGGTCACCGAGGCGACAACATGGGTCATGGATACGGAAACCGCGTTGCCGTTTGAAGGCCGTGCAAAGACTGTGGAAAGCGTGATGCCAGAAGGTGCGATCACGAATGTGGGTAATGCGCGCATTCATGACCTGCCTTGGGCAGAGGGTGAGCAGGGCGCCGATCTGCGATCCGTTCATCTGAACTGGAGCACAGCGGTCAAGGGCCGGGTGCGCTATCAGGTGCGGATGGATATCACCGACTGAAGGTCTAGCCAGGTCGGGAGTAAGGGCGCCTTTGGGCGCCCTTTTTGCGTTCGAGCGATCAATATGCCTGCATTTTGGGCAGTTGCCCGTCAATGATTGGATTTTGCATGGTTTTCAGGCCCGCTTGACTGGTCATTTCGCCCGGTTTTTTGGCAGTTTTACAAAGATGGAAGTGACTGCCGAGACGAAGACATCACCTACGCAGCAGAAATAAGGACGCAAGATGCGATGCCCATGGCACCGCGCGCGCGAGGCGCTTTGCGGCTGGTTGCAAAACGTCGTGGTGCTAACACCGTCATCGCTGCGTTGCGCCAGGAAGGGTCGCTTAAGGCACTTTTCCCCAAAGTGCGTGGCGCAGCGCTTGACGCGGTTTTCCTCAACACCGCGGGCGGTCTGACCGGTGGCGATCAGATGCGGATCGAGGCTGTGGCGGGCGAGGGCGCGCATGTCGTGCTGTCATCACAGGCGGCAGAGCGGGCATATCGCGCGCAGCCAGGGCAGGTGGCGCAGTCCAACGTGATCTTGGATGTTGCAGCAGGTGGGCGGATCGACTGGCTGCCACAGGAAACCATTCTGTTTGATCAGGCAGCCTTGAACCGAACGCTCCAGGTGGCGCTCGCCAAAGATGCGACAGCGCTGATCATCGAACCCATCATCTTTGGGCGCGTGGCGATGGGTGAGCAGGTGCATAAGCTTCATCTGACAGATCAGTGGCGCATCTGGCGGGATGGAAAATTGGCCTTTGCGGACGCGATCCGTTTGGTTGGCGATGCGCAAATGCTGATGGCACGGCACGCTATTGCCGGTGGAGCAGGTGCAGTTGCAACGGTGCTTTTTGCCAGCCCGATGGCCGCGGCTTTTGCCGATAATTTCGATCTACCGCCGACCAGCGGTATCAGCCTCATCGCCGATGATATCCTTCTTCTGCGCTTGCTGGCCGCTGACGGCTTTACCCTGCGGCAACAATTGATCCCTGTGGTCGAGGCGCTCTCTGCCGCGCCCATCCCCCGTGTCTGGAGACTATAACGCATGCAACTGACGCCCCGTGAAAAAGACAAACTGCTGATTGCGATGGCGGCAGAGGTGGCGCGCAAACGGTTGGCGCGTGGGGTGAAGCTGAACTATCCCGAGGCAATCGCGCTCATCACGGACGCAGTGGTTGAAGGCGCGCGCGACGGTCGGTCCGTTGCGGATATGATGGAGGCGGGCGCACAGGTCATCACCCGCGATCAGGTCATGGACGGGATCCCCGAAATGATCCACGAGGTACAGGTGGAAGCCACATTTCCCGATGGCACCAAATTGGTGACGGTCCATGATCCCATCCGCTAACGCAAGCGAGGTGCTGACATGAAACCAGGTGAAATCATTGTGGCCGACGGGACGCTGACCCTGAACGCCGGAGCGAAAGCCACCGTGCTAGAGGTTGCCAATACCGGCGACAGACCCGTGCAGGTCGGATCGCATTTCCACTTTGCCGAAACGAATACGGCGCTCGACTTTGACCGGGCGGCGGCCCATGGCAAACGGTTGGATATTGCGGCAGGAACCGCCGTGCGGTTCGAACCCGGGCAGCGGCGCGAGGTATCGCTGATCCCACTCTCCGGTGCGCGCAAGGTGTTTGGGTTCAACGGCAAGGTGATGGGGGATTTGTGAGCCAGCCGGTCATCATCACCCACGATTATGCGGCCTCACCCGCAGACGTCTGGCATGTGGCAACGGATTTTGCGTGCTTTGCAGAGGCGATGAAAGGGGTGGCGACATTTGAAGGAATGCCTCAGACAGGCGCACTGTCGGCGGGCGATGTCTTTGACGTCAAGGTCCGCTTGTTCGGTTGGCTGCCGCCAATGGATTACCATATGCAACTGGCCGAATTCGATCCTGAGCGTCACCGATTTCGCAGTATCGAAAGTGGCGGCGCGATCCGCGAATGGGAACATGTTCTGACGGTCATCCCGGTTGATGGTGGCGCGAGACTGACCGACACCGTCACGATCGATGCCGGGTTGTCCACCCGGTTGATGCGGCTCTGGGCTAGGTTCGTGTATCGCCGTCGTCACGTGCCACGCATTCGGATGCTGGCGCGCCTTCGCAGCAAAGGGCAACCCGCATGATCGGTGACATCCATGTCAAATTGCTGCGTTGCAGAAAGATGCTGCGTCGCGGAAAGAAATTTGATAGGATTAGATCAACCGTAACGCGTACCAAACGAGGATTCGTATGACACCTGCCCTGACACTCACCCTTTCTGCTGAGGCGATGCATGCAGTCAGCGCTGTGATCGGACAGCAGATGAAGCTGGCCGATGTGATGATTGATCAGACCTATGCCGCACAACGCGCGCTGATGACGCCGTACTGGAATGGCGCCCCTGCCACAATGGTCACAGCGCCAGCGACCGCAAAACCAAAAGCGGTGACCGGCAAAAAGGCGGTGGCGCCAAAACCTGCCGCCAAAGCGAAGGCCGCGCCAAAACCCGCTGCCAAATCAAAACCGGCTGCCAAAGCAAAATCTATGCCAAAACCTGCTCCGAAGGCTGAGCCAGTTTTTGCGACCAAACAGGCACAGCCCGCAGCCAAAGCAGCGCCAGCCGCCGTGGCCAAGACAGCGACACCAAAGCCTGCCGCGGCAAAGCCGACCCCTGCCGCCAAAACCAAGACACCCAAAAAAGCGGTTGCCGAGGCACCAAAACCAGTGGTCGCAAAGAAAACTACAGCACCGGCGAAGCCGACCCCAGCTGCGAAGAAACCTGCGCCCAAGGTAGCCGCCAAAAAGACAACCGCGACCAGTGTCGCCGTTGCCGCTCCCAAAACGCAAGCACCCAAGACGGCTGCGCCAAAGGCGACGGAGGCGAAGACTACAAAATCAACAGCACCAAAAACCACGACCACGAAGGCGGCAGCGACACCAAAGGCAAAGGCCCCGGCGCCAAAAGCCGCAAAGCCAGCCACAACGGCGAAGCCGGCAACGCCGAAAAAAACTGTGGCAAAGACTTCTGCGCCCAAGGCTGTGACGACAAAGGCCGCAGCACCAAAAGCAAAGGCCCCAGCGCCCAAGGCTGCACCAAGCCAAGTAAAGGTGGCCAAGCCCGAAGCGCCAAAAACCACCGCACCAAAGCCAGCCGCGGCCAAGCCCGCAAAAACGGCCGCAGCACCGGAACCTGCTGCAGCAGCACCCAAAAAACCCAAGCCCAAGACGGTGACCGTGCCGGACACACCTTGGGATGGCAACAAAGCCCCCGCCAAGACCTGACAACCCGGAGAACTATATGCCCGCCACGATCTCTCGCGCTGATTATGCCGCAATGTTTGGCCCCACAGTGGGGGATCGTGTCAGGCTCGCCGATACCGACCTGATTATTGAAGTTGAGCGGGACTTGACGGCCGAGAATGCGGGTGCCGCCACCACCGGGGGGTCCGGCACCAACGCGCTTGGTTACGGTGAAGAGGTCAAATTCGGCGGTGGCAAGGTCATCCGCGACGGGATGGGGCAAAGTCAGATCACCCGAGCGGATGGGGCTGTGGATACGGTCATCACCAACGCGCTGATCGTCGATTGGACGGGCATCATCAAAGCTGATGTTGGCCTGAAAGACGGACAGATCGTCAAAATCGGCAAGGCGGGCAACCCTGATACACAGCCGGGCGTCGACATCATCATCGGGCCGGGAACCGAGGCGATTGCCGGCGAGGGGCGCATCCTGACCGCAGGCGGGATTGACAGCCACATCCATTTCATCTGCCCCCAGCAGATCGAAGATGCGCTTTATTCCGGCCTGACTACAATGATTGGCGGCGGCACCGGCCCGGCCCATGGCACGCTGGCCACAACCTGTACGCCGGGGCCTTGGCATATCGGGCGGATGTTGCAGGCTGCAGATGCGTTCCCGATGAACCTCGCCTTTGCTGGTAAAGGCAACGCGTCTTTGTCAGCACCATTGGAAGAACAGGTGCAAAGCGGCGCGTGCTGTCTGAAATTGCACGAGGATTGGGGGACCACCCCGGCGGCCATCGACAATTGCCTGAGCGTGGCAGACGCGATGGACGTGCAGGTGATGATCCATACCGACACGCTGAATGAAAGCGGGTTTGTGGAGAATACCGTCTCGGCAATGAAAGGCCGCACAATCCATGCCTTTCATACAGAAGGGGCAGGCGGTGGGCACGCCCCCGACATCATCAAAATCTGTGGCGAGGCGCATGTTCTGCCCTCCTCCACCAACCCGACCCGGCCGTTCACCGTGAACACTGTGGATGAACATCTGGACATGCTGATGGTCTGTCATCACCTCGACAAATCCATCCCCGAAGACGTGGCCTTTGCTGAAAGCCGCATCCGGCGCGAAACCATCGCGGCCGAGGATATCCTGCACGATATGGGTGCGTTTTCGATCATTGCGTCGGACAGCCAGGCCATGGGCCGCGTGGGCGAGGTGATCATCCGCACCTGGCAGACCGCCGACAAGATGAAAAAACAGCGCGGTGCGTTGGCCGAAGAGACGGGAGATAACGACAATCTGCGGGTCCGCCGTTATGTCGCGAAATACACGATCAATCCGGCCATTGCTCATGGCATCAGCGCCCATGTCGGCTCGGTTGAGGAAGGCAAGCGGGCTGATTTGTGCCTTTGGAACCCTGCCTTCTTTGGCGTAAAGCCCGAAATGGTGCTGATGGGCGGCACGATTGTCTGCGCGCAAATGGGCGACCCCAACGCGTCCATCCCCACGCCGCAGCCGGTCTACACCCGGCCAATGTTCGGGGCGTACGGGCGGTCGGTTGAGAACAGCGCAGTCACATTCGTCAGCGCCGCCGCACAAGATGTCGGGATCGGCGATAGTCTGGGACTTGCCAAGAAAACGCTGCCCGTCGTGAACACCCGCAATATTGGCAAGGTGGACCTGAAACTCAACGACGTGATGCCAGTGGTCGAGGTCAACCCGGAGACTTACGAGGTCCGCGCGGATGGTGAACTGCTGACCTGCCAACCTGCTGAAGAATTGCCCATGGCGCAGCGATATTTCCTGTTCTGATCGAGACCCTTGCGCAGGGCGCATATTGGCCTTGCGCATTCAGAAATTGTCGGTGCCGGATGGCCATCCTACCTTTGCTTCAGGGAGGAAAGATATTCGCATTGATGAGGCTCACAATGGCACTCCGCCCTGACAATACCCTGATTTCCAACCGTGAAATGTTCGTGGAACTCTTCCACAAAATTGGCGAAATCTTCGCCGCACTGGTCACACGCAGCCCGCGCTATGCGGCTGTCGAAACGCTCAACCGGACCAGCGATGCCGAGTTAGCCAGCAAGGGTTTGACCCGCGCACAAGTGGCTGAACAGCTTTTCCGGCACGACGGCTAAGCCTTCGCCATTGCATCGCCGCCAGCGTCGCGTAATCTGATCCCAGCGTCTTTTTACAAAGGGATCTGATGCGATGCTTTTGCGCGCCATTTGTGCCTGTACTTTCGCCAGCTCCGCCTTTGCGGATTGCCCGACCAGTGCTGATCGGGCGACGGGTATCAAAGCCACGCTGAGCGACGGATCGGTTGAAGAATATCGTGACCTCAGCCCTGGCCTGGTCGAAGTCATTGCGCGTTATGCAGATGGCTACACGGCCCGCAACCTGCTGGGGCAAGGCGTTTACGTGGTCGAACTGTCTGATATTGAGGACGGTCAAATCGTCCCCACATCACGCATCACGTCGGCCTACCCGATGAGCGCAGATGCAATGCCGATCCCCAAACCGGGATCAGAGTGGACCGTCAAGGTCGCCATGCGCGATGCAGACGGCTTTTTTCAGGAACAGCAGTCCCATGATTGGGGTGCGCTGACGACAGTAACCTATGGCGATTGCAGCTATGACATGATCCCCGGTGCGCTGAACTATCAGGGTGACGGATACAGCTATGCCGAGGAAATCCATTACCTGCCTGCGCTGGGCCTGGGGTTGCTGATTTCCTACGATCACGGTGACGGCAGCCCTCCTGACACCTACAGCTATGTCGCCATCGACATCATGGATGCGAACCAATGAACGCGATAGCGCATCGCATTCTGTCGACCACATCAAAGGCGGCAGACGCTGCGGTTTCACTGACCTATGACGCGCGGCTCTTGCGGCGCAAACGCCTGACGACCGATCAGGGAGAGGCATTTCTGGTGGATTTGGCGCACACAACATCCGTTGATGCGGGTCATGCCTTTGTCTTGGATGACGGGCGGCAGGTGCTGGTCAAGGCAGCGGATGAGCCGCTGATGCGCATTACCGGCGATCTGGTCCGCCTTGCCTGGCATATCGGCAACCGCCATGCGCCCTGTGCGATGGAAAAGGATGCAATTGTCGTGCAACGGGAAAAGGTCATGCGCGCGATGCTGGAACAGCTCGGCGCGACTGTGACAGATTTTGAAGGGCCGTTCACACCCGAAGGCGGCGCCTATGGTCATGGCCGCACGATGGGACATGATCACAGCCATTCCCATGCGCATTGATGATCTTCTGACACTCGCACAATGGGTGTCACCGGCTTATCCGGTTGGGGCTTTTGCATGGTCGCACGGGCTGGAACGGGCGGTGGGTCGGGGCGATGTTGCAGATGCTGCAGATCTGACCGCATGGCTGGAAAGCGTGCTGGCCCACGGGGCGGGTCGTTCCGATGCGATCCTGCTCTGCGCGGCATATCAGGCTGACGATATCGCCCCCATCGCCGACCTGGCCGCGGCCCTCGCCCCTTCACGCGAGCGACGGATGGAGACGTTGCAACAAGGTGCGGCCTTTGCCGCAACAACCCGCGCGGTCTGGGGATTTGATCTGCCCGATATGGCCTATCCTGTCGCGGTCGGGCGCGCCGCCAGCCTTGCTGGTTTGCCGTTGGACGCGGTTGTCACACTCTGGCTCCAGGCCTTTGCCAGTAACCTGACCCAATGCGCGCAACGGCTTTTGCCGCTGGGCCAGACGCAGGGCCAGCGGGTTTTGCGCAACCTCGCTCCGCAGATCGCCGAGATCGGGCAGGCCGCAATGCGGGCGTCACTTGACGATATCGGGTCCGCGACATTCGCTGTCGACACCGCATCGATGCAGCACAACGAGCAATATGCCCGGATATTCCGCTCATGACCGTTCTCTTGACTGTGATCTTTGGGCTGATCGCCATTATCCACGCATTGTGGGGGCTGCAGATCTGGGTGCCCATCCGCGATGAAGAGTTGCTGGCCCAATCAGTTGTCGGTGCCAAAGGTGTCACACGCATGCCGGGTGCGATCCCCTGTTTTTTGGTGGTCGCCGGGCTGCTGGTGATCATCTTGGCACTATGGCTGCCGCAGGTCGGCCTGTTCAGGCTGGTGCTTTGGGCCGCGTTCGGTGTCTTCTTCGGGCGTGGTATCATCGCTTACACAAAATTCTGGCGGCGCATGACACCTGAACAGCCCTTTGCCACATATGACCGGAAATTCTATGCGCCCCTCTGCCTGGCTATCGCGGGCGGGCTCTTGACCATCTTGCTGGGAGGATCCTGAATGTCACCAAACGGACCATTGCGCGTTGGGATCGGGGGGCCGGTGGGTGCCGGGAAAACAACGCTGACGGCAGCCCTGGCTTCAAAGCTGAAAGATCAGATCAGCCTTGGCGTGATCACCAACGATATCTACACCCAAGAAGATGCCGAGGCGCTGATGCGCATGCAAATCCTGCCCGCCGACCGGGTGATGGGCGTGGAAACGGGGGGCTGCCCGCATACGGCAATCCGTGAAGATGCCTCGATCAACCTCGCAGCCGTGGCTGAGATGCGAGGGCGCCATGAAGACCTCGACCTGATCCTGATCGAAAGCGGCGGGGATAATCTCTCGGCCACATTCAGCCCGGAACTCGCCGATGTGACGGTCTATGTCATCGACGTTGCGGCCGGCGAAGAAATCCCCCGCAAAGGCGGCCCCGCCATCACACGGTCCGATATTCTGGTCATCAACAAAACCGATCTGGCCCCTCATGTGGGCGCATCACTTGACGTGATGGCGCGGGATGCGGCGCGGATGCGGGGCGAGCTGCCAGTCGTTTTTGCGAGCCTACGGCATGGGGAAGGCATCGATCAGGTCAGCGCGTTATTGCACCAGATTGGCGGGCTGTAGACTGTGTAACCTCACGAGACTTTTCCCATTCAGTCTTAACCGGCTCACGGGTTGTTTTTCAAAAATCGACGACGTCTGGTTCATTCAATTGAGACGAGAGCTAGATAGTATCGGCAGCCTTGAGCCCAAACCGGAAGTCCCCGTTTTTCGCTGGGTGCGCTCGTAGCATACATTTTTGCCAGTTGGGTGTGGTATCTGCTTTAGCGATGCAGCATGCGAACACGACATTCGTGCTATCTGCAGTGGGCATTTATCCGGCAAAGTGCGCGACTACCGTAGAAATACGGCGTGTTTTGCAACTGAAAATGACCCGTGCCTCTTGAAGCTGGACAAACGCGCGCCAATGATCTGAACGCATGGTTAAATTGCACATTCTTAGTGGGCGAAGTACGCCTTAACGGAGCTACATAGCTTTTGGGCAGGGCACAACCATCCGGCTCTGGCTGCCTTATGTCCGGTCGCCAGCACCAAAAG
>JBCBDL010000027.1:0-28391 GCA_038529695.1 Pseudomonadota bacterium
AGTCCTCGAACGCGCCATAGGCCGCGGGGACCCAGTCACCTACGACTTTGCAGATCTCCTCGGCATAGACCCGGATTTCGTATTGCGCGTGGCTGTCCGCACGCAGGCGGAGAAAGTGGAAGAGGTTGTGCAAATCCACCTTCCAGTACCATTGGGTGTAGATATTGGCGGGCAGGTTCATGCGGGCGAGTTCACGGGCCAGCCCCTGCTGGTCCTCCTGCCCGATCATTTCCTCGTAGTGGTCATAGCAGCGGGCGGCGTCGCCCTTCAGATATTCCAGCACGCGGGCGGCCTCTTCGCCCGTCAGCGCCTCCCCCCTGCCCTGATTGTTGATCACCGATTGCGCGGCGAGGTGTTCTGGCGCGGGGATGTAGAATTCCCGGTCGAGGATCGAATAGCGGGCGGAATATTCGTTTACATTCGCCGTCCGGTGCCGGATCCATTGCCGCGCGACAAAGACGGGCAGCTTCACATGCAGCTTGATCTCGCACATCTCGAAAGGGGTCGAGTGCCAGTGGCGCATCAGATAGCGGATGAGCCCGGCATCGTTCGACACCGACTTGGTCCCCTTGCCGTAAGATACGCGTGCGGCCTGACAGATCGCCGCATCATCGCCCATATAGTCGATCACGCGAATAAAACCGTGGTCCAAAACGTCATACACTTGATAGAGGTGCTGCTCCATCCCCGGAGTGACGGCGCGCAAGGTCGGTTGCGGATTGGCGCGCAGGTCGTCGATTTCGGCTTGTTGTTCGGGGGTGATGGGCATGTGCTTCTCCGGCAGCTTGGATTCGGGTGGCGCCGACTATAGAGGATGGCGCGGCGGGGCAAAGCCCAATGGCGCCGGGGTCCGCAGGGCCAAATGGACGAGGATGAAAGACGATAATGATCATGCGTGCCCTGGCCCTGATGGCGGCGATATACGCCGCACCGCTCTTTGCGCAGAATGTGGACTTGACGCTGGATGATGCGCGGCTTTTGGCGCGGCAGGCCGTCGCGGCAGGTGAATTTGAACTGGCGCGCGAACTGGCGACAAAACTGATCGAGGTGAACCCAGAAGATCGCGAGGCCTTGCTGGTGCTCGCCGTTGCGGAACCGCAATTAGGTGATGCCGATGCCGGCTGGGCGGCGGGCGCGCGTGCTTGGCGGCTGTCTGATACCGAAGCAACCCGGTATGAGGCCGCGCGGGTTACGGCATTGGCAGCTGCCAATGGTGAGCGATTTACACTATCGACGATTTGGCTGCGCATTGCATTGAACGACGCACCGAATGAGGCAGCAAGAACGCAAACCGTAAACGACGCGCGGGCGGTGACGCGGCGCAATCCATGGTCGACACAGCTAAGCTTCTCGCTGGTGCCATCAAATAACCTCAACGGTGGCGCCGAAGACGAAGAGCAACGCATTAATGGGGAGCCCGACGGTGGCAACCTGTCCGAAGACGCCGTGGCCTTGGCAGGCTGGCGCACGACCTTTGGATTGCGCACGCAATATCGCTTGCAAGAAAACCGCGACAGCCGAACCAGCGTGGCATTGCAATACAGCGCCAATCGCGCCCGCATCACCGACGATGTATCGGTCCCCGATGAGGCGCTGACGTCGAATTATGCAGAATTGGCATTGCGCCATGATCGTGTTTTGGAAAACGGCACGATTAGCGGTCGTATCGCAGCAGGTACGTTTGATTACCGATCCTTCCGGCAATCAACTGGCGAATTGTCTTTCGAAAAATACGATATCGTTCGGCTCGCACTGGACCGCCAATTCCCTATCAACGATGACCTGACCCTTGCCCTGACGGCGCAACGCGAGCGGCTTGACTATCTGTCGACCGGGATCGGGCGCATCGACCGCACAATTCTGCGCACAACGCTCAGCTATGCTCTGGACAATAACGACCGCGTCAGTGCCAGCCTGGCGCTGACGGATAGTACCGGCGAGGACAACAGTAACTTCACCTCACAAAACTGGACCTTGCAGGGCACCTATAGCTGGGCGGAGCCATTTGGGCCGATTTCGCTTGCGGTCAATGGGGGCTTTGGCTTCAATGATTTTCCCGAATACCGCGTGTTCATTGACCCCGTGGAAGGCGGCCGCGAGGATCGTAGTGTCTTTGTTGGGGCGAATGTCGGCTTTCCGGATGTGGAATATTTCGGCTTTACACCCGGCCTATCGATCACGGCAAATCGGGCCAAAAGCAATATCAGCCGGTTCGAGCGTGATACGTTTTCGGTTGGTTTCACACTCGGCTCAGTGTTCTGACAACCAGCCTTTGCACGCCAACCTGCAACGCGACATTGTCACACAGGACCCTGTGGCACACCTTGCCTAAACGCCAAGATAGCGAGCGGTGGCCCCTTGATCCAATGCACCGATCTCACCGGACCAAACCGTCCGACCGCGTTCGAGGATCGTGGCGGTGTCGCAGATGGTCCTTAGCTCTGCCAACGTCTTGTCGATGATCAGGATGGCCATGCCGGTTTCGGATTTCAGCGCCCGGATTGCCTCCCAAATTTCCTTGCGAACAATGGGGGCAAGTCCCTCTGTCGCTTCATCAAGGATCAGCAGGCGCGGGTTCGTCATCAGCGCCCGTCCGATGGCCAGCATCTGTTGTTCGCCGCCTGACAACGATCGCGCGATCTGATCGTTACGCTCCGCCAGTCGGGGGAATAGCTGGTTCAGCCGGCCCAAGTTCCAATGCCCGGAACGCTGTGCCGCGATCAGGTTTTCGGTAACAGTCAGGTCAACAAAACAGCGCCGCCCCTCTGGTACAAGCCCAATACCAAGCTGTCCGACCTGATGGCTTTTGTGCGTTGTCAGGTCTTGATCTGCGAAGCGCAATTCGCCCGCTGCGGGCAACATACGGCAAATGACCTTCACAGTCGTGCTTTTGCCCATCCCATTGCGTCCCATCAGGGCCACGACTTCGCCTTCGTTAATCGTCAGGTCCACGCCGAATAATGCCTGGCTGACCCCATAGGATGCGGTGACGGATTTGAGGTGAAGCAATGTCATATCGCCTCGCCTAGATACGCCTGGCGGACGGCCGGACTTTGCCTGATCTCATCGACGCTGCCGGTTGCGATCACCCTGCCATAAACCAGCACGCTGATCCGGTCGGCCAGGGCAAACACCGCATCCATGTCATGTTCAACCAGCAATATCGGGGCCTGCCCACGCAAGCGATCAAGAAAACCGGTCATCCGCTTGGACCCGTCAACACCAAGTCCAGCCATAGGTTCGTCCATCACGAACACTTTGGGATTCAGTGTCAGCGCCACGGCTACCTCAAGCTGGCGCCGCTGCCCATGGCTGAGTTCAGCAGTACGAGTCCCAGCGTGGTCGGCGAGACCGACCTGGTCAAGTGCCGCCATCGCGCGGTCATGCAAAACAGTGTCTTTCAAGGCTGGTTTGAAGAAACGCCATGGTGTTGCCAGCGTGCCAAGAAGTGCGTTCTGCAGCACAGTGTCCTCCATCGCGAGCGCAGAGATCTGAAAGGTGCGCGCAATCCCGGCGCGGGCACGCTCTTGCGTTGTCGTTTGGGTCACATCTTGACCCAAGAGTTCGACACGGCCTGCGTCAGGTACCAACCCGCCGCAGATTTGTGCAATCAGGGTGGATTTGCCGGCACCGTTCGGCCCAATCAGCGCGTGGATTTCGCCTGGGTACAGGTCAATCGACACATCCTCTGTGGCTGTCAATGCGCCGAAACGTTTGGTAAGTCCGTATGTGGCCAAGACAGGATCAGTCATGCGCTGCCCCCTTGCCCGTCAGCAGGCCGACGACGCCGTTGCGCGCAAAAAGAACAATCAGCAGAAGCAGCACACCAAGATAGATGAGCCAGTAGTCGCTCAGCCCTCCCAAATTGTGTTCGAGCAGAACAAACAACACCGCGCCGACCACAGGCCCAAATAGACGTGCCACGCCGCCCAGGATCACGAAAATCATGATCTCACCAGACATCTGCCAACTGAACATCGTGGGACTGACAAAGCGGTTCAGATCAGCAAACAGCGCGCCTGCGAGGCCAGTAATGGCACCGGAGATAACAAAGGCCACGAGCTTGAGCCGTGTGGGGTTCAATCCAACTGTTTCGACGCGTTGCGGCACCTGTCGTGCCGCATTCAGCGCCAGACCAAATGGCGCGCGCGCGAGCATCGCATTGAAAGCGAGAACCACACAAAGGATCGTCAGGCAAATCGCATAGAAATGCAGCGGCACCAAGGTGTTCAGTCCGGGAAAATCGTTGCGAATATAGATCGACAGCCCGTCTTCGCCGCCATACCTGCGCCAACTGATCGCGAAATAGTAAAGCATCTGTCCGAAGGCGAGCGTGATCATGATGAAATAGACACCGCTTGTCCGTAATGACAGGACACCGATGATCAATGCCGCGATGCTGGCGGCGATCACCGCCACCAGCCAAATCACCGGCATGGACTTTGTGCCCTGGATCACAAACGGCCATTCGGTCACGGGTGCGAAGGTTTGCGCATGGAACGCCAGAATACCCATCGCATAACCACCTATGCCAAAGAATGCCGCATGGCCCAGGCTCACAAGGCCACCCAGCCCCAGCGCTATATTCAACCCGACCGCGGCAAGCGCAAAAATCACCGCACGTGTGGCGAGGGTGATGGTGAACGGCTCGCCTGCCAAATGCGCCCAGATCGGCACGATCAGAAGCAGCACAATCATAGCGCCGTTTATGTATCGTTCCCGGATCATGACCGCGCGCCGAAAAGTCCCGTTGGCCGCCAGATCAGAACCGCACCCATCAGGATGTAGATCGCCATCGACGCCAGCGCAGACCCAGCCGACGTCGCTGTGGCGGGATCAGTAAAAAGTTTGAAAAGCTCAGGCAGAAAGATGCCGCCCAACGTATCGGTCAACCCCACCAAAAGTGCGCCAATAAAAGCACCCTTGATTGACCCGATCCCACCGATGACGATCACGACAAAGGCCAGGATCAACACAGGCTCGCCCATACCCACCTGCACTGACTGGATAGCCCCGACAAGCGCACCCGCAAGGCCAGCAAGTGCCGCCCCCAACGCAAAAACCAGCGTATAGAGTTTCGAGATATCGACACCAAGTGCGGCGATCATCTCGCGATCATTCTCGCCCGCCCTGATCTGGATACCAACACGGGTTTTCGTGATCAGCGCGCCTAAGCCAATTGCGATCACAAAGCCGACACCAATTAGGACGAGACGATAAAGCGGATATTCGATCCCACCGGGCAGCGTCACAGGTCCAGAAAAGTAATCGGGAATATCAAGGAAAAGCGGGAAGGACCCGAATACCCATCGCGTACCTTCGGAAAAAATCAATATCAAAGCAAAAGTCGCAAGCACCTGATCCAGGTGGTCCTTGGCATAAAGTCGTCGGATAACCAGCATCTCGACCAAAACACCCGCGATGGCCGCCGCTGCCATGGCCGCAACCAGAGCCAGCAAAAAAGACCCCGTGAGTCCCGCAACCGCAGCAGCCGCAAACGCACCAACCATGTAAAGCGAGCCATGGGCGAGGTTGATCAACCCCATTACGCCAAAAATCAACGTCAGCCCGGCAGCCATCAAGAACAGCATGACCCCGAATTGCAACCCGTTCAGGACCTGTTCGACGATCAGAATGGCGCTCATGTCGGGCGGGCAGCTGCAAACAGCAAAACCGGTCCGGTACCGGCACCCATTGCCGTTCCCGCAATGGCCAAAGTCGCAGGCCTCGGTGAGGCCGCGGCGATCAGCGCCACCAACAGGATGAACGGCAGGCTGCTCAGAATATCCATGACTGTCTCGCGGCTTCAGGAGGCGGTGACCCGCGCCCCATAATTACTACATCTGGCATTGCGCCGCGTAGGCGTCAGCGTGATCTTCGAGGGCCACGTTCAGGATTTTATTGGTGAAAACATCGCCGTCCTGAATGACTTCACGTGCATAAATGTCCTGAATCGGATGGTGGTTGGGCCCAAAGGCGAAATCTCCGCGTGTGCTGGCAAAGTTGGCTGCACGCAATGCTTCGCGGAAGGCATCCGCATCGTCAGGCATCGCCGTTTCAAGCGCAGAGATCAGCAGATTTGCCGTATCAAAGCCCTGGCTGGCATAAAGCGATGGCAGGCGCCCAAATTCTGCCTGAAAACTCTCAACAAAAGCCGCATTGGTCGGGTTGTCGATATCCTTGTTCCATTGCGATGTGTTCACCACCCCAAGGGCCGCATCACCGACCGCTTGCAAGATACCTTGGTCAAAGGAAAAGGCCGGCCCGACAACTGGGATATCCAGACCGCTATCGGCATATTGCTTGAGGAATGAAATCCCCATGCCGCCGGGTAGGAAGAAAAAGACGGAATCCGCGCCAGATGCCCGGATTTGCGCAATCTCGGCGGCATAATCGGTCTGGCCGAGCTGCGTGAAAATCTCACCAGCCAGTTCGCCATTGTAAAACCGCTTGTACCCGGTCAGCGCGTCCTGTCCGGCAGGATAGTTCGGTGCAAGAATAAAGCTGTTCGCATAGCCGGCACTATTGGCATAAGCGCCGGCCGCCTCATGCAGGTTGTCGTTCTGCCAGGCGACGTTGAAATAGTTTTCGTGGCAGCCCTGACCGGCCAATGCAGACGGCCCCGCATTTGGAGAGAGGTAGAATTTCCCCTGCGCCACGCTTGAAGGGATCACGGCCATGGCCAGATTGGACCAGATGATACCGGTCATGACATCGACATCTTCCGCCTGGATCATCCGATCTGCCAATTGCACGGCCACATCGGGCTTGCGCTGATCATCTTCAATAATGACCTCGATATCGTCACGGCCCGATTGCGCGATCGCCAGCATAAATCCGTCGCGCACATCAATGCCAAGTCCGGCCCCGCCCCCCGACAGCGTGGTAATCATGCCGACTTTGACACCGCCATGCCCGTCGGCATTGGCGCCACTGCCGAGTGCGGTCAGGCACACGGCCAGCACAAATGATTTAAATGTCATGAATGTCTCCCCTTGGTGGTCTTTGGCGCTTCTTCAGAACGCCTTGAATGTCAGTGTCGTGAGCGACCTTTCGATCCCGTCGATATCCAGCAGGTTGTCGTTGATATACTTGCCCACATCTGCACCTTCAGGGATATAGAGTTTCATCAACAGATCGTAGTCGCCGCTCGTCGAATAAAGCTCCGAATGCACTTCGCGCAGTGCAATCGCATCGGCAACCTTGTAGGTGGTGCCGGGCTTGCAGCGGATCTGGACGAAAACGCAGGTCATGTGGGCATCCTTCCCGGTTGGCGTCAATGCTGGCGGAGTTTTCGCCAACGGCCGCGAAAAGACAAGGCCCGATCAGAGATTTGCAATCTGACGCAGGCAGTTGCGCAGTATCTGTCGCTCTTGCGGGTTGAGCTTTGCGGTCAGTGCAGCATCAAAGCGCTTTGCCTCTGCAGAAAGGTCGGCAAATGCCGCCTGCCCCGCCTTTGTCAGTTTCAGGTGTTCGTGCCGCCGGTCGCGCGCCATCTCTTGTCTGGTCAGAAACCGCTTTTGTTCAAGCGCCGTGACCGCCCGGCTGACTTTCGTCTTGTGCAGACGGGCGCGTGTGCAAATCTCTTTAGCTGTCATCGTGCCGTAGCGCCCCAGATGAAACAGCACCCGCCATTCGGTGCGCAGCATGCCAAACCGGGACTTATAGTAGCGTTGAAACTCGATCGCCGCGCTGTCTGCGGCCTGGTTCAGCAGGTAGGGAAGGAAATCCTCGATATCGAATTCATCAGTCATAATGGCAAATTAGTGTTGTTAGTTACAAAAACAACTAATATTCGAAGAAGACCCCACCGAAAGGATGCGCCATGAACAAAGACACATCTCTTGACACGTTGCAGCGCGCGGCGACGCCCGTGGGCACGCATGAAGGCTACATGCCTGGCTTTGGCAATGATTTTGAGACCGAGGCGCTGCCCGGCGCCCTGCCGCAGGGCATGAACTCGCCGCAAAAGGTGAATTACGGACTATACGGAGAGCAGCTTTCCGGCACAGCCTTCACCGCGCCCAGCCATCAGAACGAGCGGACTTGGTGTTACCGCATCCGTCCCTCGGTCAAACATACCCATCGTTTTGCCAAGATCGATCTGCCGTATTGGAAATCGGCCCCTCACGTGGACCCTGATATCGTCTCGCTTGGCCAATACCGCTGGGATCCGATGCCGCATGCGGATCAGCCACTGACCTGGCTCACCGGCATGCGGACAATGACGACGGCAGGCGATGTGAATACCCAAGTTGGCATGGCGGCCCACATTTATCTGGTTACGACAAGCATGGTGGATGCCTATTTCTATTCCTCCGACAGCGAATTGCTTGTCGTCCCGCAGGAGGGCAGGCTGCGGTTCTGCACCGAACTGGGCGTAATCGATCTCGAACCGCAAGAGATTGCCATTCTCCCCCGCGGCCTTGTCTACCGGGTTGAGGTGTTGGAGGGCCCGTGCCGGGGTTTTGTCTGCGAGAATTACGGCCAGAAATTCGACTTGCCTGGTCGCGGGCCAATTGGTGCGAATTGCATGGCGAACCGGCGCGATTTCAAAACCCCCGTTGCGGCCTTTGAGGATCGGGAGGTGCCGTCGACCGTCACCGTCAAATGGGCCGGGCAATTCCATGAAACCCGGATCGGACATTCGCCCTTGGACGTGGTCGCCTGGCACGGGAACTATGCCCCCTGCAAATACGACCTGCGCACCTATTGCCCGGTGGGTGCGATCCTGTTCGACCATCCAGACCCATCGATCTTCACAGTGCTGACCGCCCCGTCAGGCGTCGAGGGCACCGCCAATATCGACTTTGTCCTGTTCCGCGACCGCTGGATGGTGGCCGAAGATACGTTCCGCCCGCCGTGGTACCACAAGAACGTCATGTCCGAGTTGATGGGCAATATCCATGGCATCTACGACGCCAAGCCAAAAGGGTTCGTGCCTGGCGGGATGAGCCTGCATAACATGATGCTGCCGCATGGGCCGGACCGGCAGGCTTTCGAAGGCGCCTCAAACGCTGATCTGGGGCCTGCAAAGCTGGAGAACACGATGTCGTTCATGTTCGAAACCCGGTTTCCGCAGCATCTTACACACTTTGCGGCGACGGAAGCACCATTGCAGGACGACTACATCGATTGCTGGGCAGATCTTGAGAAAAAGTTTGATGGGACATCTGGCAAAAAGTGATTGCGTCGCGCGATGCGCGCCGCCCCGGGCGAGGGGTTTCACCCCTCGCGCTCCCCAGGATATTTTTGGGCCAATAATAAACGGAGATGTGGTGTGAAAGTGGCCACAATCAGGGATGGATCGGTGGACGGGCAGATGGTCCGCGTCTCCGATGATCTAAAACAGATGTGGCCGGCGGGTCCTGCATCCCTTCAAGCATATTTGGATGGGGCGAAAACCAGCAAACCAGACGTATTTGGTCCCTTTGACGCTGATCAATGTTTATCGCCACTTCCGCGTGCCTATCAATTCTTGGATGGGTCGGCCTATGTCAACCATGTCGAACTTGTTCGCAAAGCGCGCGGCGCGCAGATGCCGCAGAGCTTTTGGACCGATCCGCTGATGTATCAGGGCGGGTCGGACAGCGTATCAGCACCGACAGACCCGATTATTGGCGACCCGGCTTGGGGGATCGATTTCGAAGGCGAAATTGCCGTCATCACCGGCCCCGTGCGCATGGGGGCCAGTCGTGCGGAAGCGTTGGACGCGATCCGCTTTGTGATGCTTTGCAATGACGTGTCGCTGCGCAATCTGATCCCGGAGGAGTTGGCCAAAGGGTTTGGATTTGTCCAATCCAAACCGGCCTGTGCCTTTTCACCGGTCGCAGTTAGCCCGGATGGGTTGCCAGGATGGCGGGACGGCAAGTTGCACGGGGTCTTGAACATTGATCTGAATGGCAAACCCTTTGGCCGGGTGGATGCCGGTATTGATATGACCTTCGATTTTGGCCAGTTGATCGTCCATGCTGCCAAGACAAGACATCTGGCTGCGGGTACGATCATCGGGTCCGGCACGGTCTCAAACAAGCGCGAAGGCGGTCCGGGCAAGACCCTTGCGGATGGCGGCGCAGGTTATGCCTGCATCGCCGAACAACGCATGGTCGAAACCATTATCGAAGGTGCACCCCGCACGCCATTCATGCAGCCGGGGGATCGGGTGCAAATCTGGATGGAAGATACCAACGGACAAGACATCTTTGGTACCATCGACCAGATTGTCAGCCCATGGCCTGCAACCGTTTGAGCAGCGATGACGTGTCCCACCGGCCGCCGCCAAGTTTTTGCACGTCCTTATAGAACTGATCGACCAGGGCGGTTACGGGCAGGCTGGCGCCATTTTCGTCCGCCGTCGATAGGCAAATATTCAGGTCCTTGCGCATCCAGTCCACTGCAAAACCGTGATCAAAATGATCGTCCAGCATGGTCTCATACCGGTTGGTCATCTGCCAGCTTCCGGCAGCACCTTGGCTGATCACTTCCACCACCGCGCGGCCATCAAGCCCCGCTTGCTGCGCGAAGTGCAGCGCCTCTGATAGACCCTGGACCAACCCTGCAATGGCGATCTGATTGCACATCTTAGTCATCTGGCCGGACCCACTTTCGCCGATCCGGCGGCACAGTTTGGCGTAAGCGTCGATGACCTTTTCTGCTGCATCGTAGCTCTGCTGCGCACCACCGCACATCACCGATAGCTGGCCATTTTCTGCGCCGGCCTGCCCACCAGAGACGGGTGCATCGACAAAGGCGATGCCCTTGGCCGCAGCCGCATCGTGCAGTTCGCGCGTGACAGCAGCAGAAACGGTGGTGTGGTCGACAAAAACAGATCCGGCCTCCATCCCAGCAAAGGCACCGTCATCGCCAAGGCAGACCGACCGCAGATCATCATCATTGCCCACACAGGCCATGACCATGGCAGCGCCGGTGGCGGCCTCACGCGGTGTCAGTGCGTGCGCACCGCCATGCTGGTCAACCCATTTTTCGGCCTTGGCAGTTGTCCGGTTATAGACCGTGACTTCGTGCCCCGCGGTCTGCAGATGCCCGGCCATGGGAAACCCCATTACCCCAAGACCCAAAAACGCCAGTTTCGCCATATCTTCACATCCTCCAAATCATGTGCGGAGAACGATCAGTCGGCCAACTCCCATGGAATTGTGTATTCGTTCAACGCCTTGCCAATATCTTCATCGGCGACTGCGGCGGATTTTGCAACATGCGCGACAAGGCCGCGTTTCTTGTCCTCGGTCACTTCTTTGATCTCCGCGCCGGTATCGGCCAGTGCGGCGTTGTAAATCCGTGTAATCGCATGCTTGCGCAAATCGGGCTTAAAGATCTTACCAACGGCCGTCTTTGGCAATTCGGGAAGGATTTGCAGATGTTTTGGATGAGCGGCACGTTCGTGAATATGTTTTTTGGCAAAGGTCATCAACTCGTCTTCGGTGATGGTGGCCCCGTCCACAAGCTCAACAAAAGCACAAGGCACTTCGCCTGCATGTTTGTCCGGCTGTCCAATTGCGCCAGCAAAGGCGACCGCCTCATGCCCGGCGAGCGCCTCTTCAATCTCGGCAGGGTCGATATTGTGTCCGCCACGAATGATCAGGTCTTTCGCGCGACCCGTGATCCACAAATATCCATCTGGATCCTTACGGCCTAGATCGCCCGTGCGCAGATATTGCGCGTCAGAGATACTGCCGGGATAGAACAGATCGGCATTCTTGTCGGGCTCGGTATAAGTCTTGCCGCCGTAGACGCCGGGGTTCGAAACACAGATTTCGCCAATCGCATCAATCTCAGCATCTTTCCCGGTTGCCGGATCAATGATGCGCACATCGGTATAAGGAAACGGAATACCGATTGAGCCCACCCGCTTTTCCCCATCGGGCGGGTTGATCGAGACAAGACATGTGGCTTCTGTCAGCCCATAACCCTCGCAGATCGTAACGCCCGCAGCCTCTTCAAACCGGCGATAGAGCTCCAGCGGCAAAGGGGCGGAACCGCAGAATGCCAGCCGAAGGGTCGAGATATCGGCATCCACTTTGCGCTGCATGAGCGCGGACATGGCGGTCGGCACGGTGATCATGAAAGTGACTTTGTGCTTCTCTACCAGCTTCCAGAAGTTGTCGAATACGCCCTCACCCCGATAACCTTGCGGCGTGGGAAACACGATCTGGGCACCTGACCCAAGAGAGGCCCCAAGCGACACGATTGTTGCAAAAACGTGGAAGAGCGGCAGCGGACAGATCTGCACGTCCTTTTCGGTGAACAGCAGCCGCGCGCCCAACCAGGCATTATAGACGATGCCGGAATAGCGGTGTTGCACCACTTTCGGCATGCCAGTCGTTCCGCCAGTGTGGAAATAGGCCGCGACGCGGTCATTTGGGCTGTCTTCGAATGTCAACGTGCTAGGATGTTTTGCCAGTTCCACATTGAAATCACGAACCATAGCATCATGATCCGTGGGGTTCTTGGGGCGGATCAGGGGGACGATGAATTTCTTCAGGCCGGTGAGGTAGCGCAGCAAATCCACTTCAAGCACATGTTTGACATTCGGGGCCATGCGCACCGCGTCGGCCGCCTTTTGCGCCACATCCGTTTTGGGAAAAGCTTTGAGCGTCACCAGTACCTTGGCATTCGTCTCGCGCAGGATGGCCGCGATCTGTTCGGCATCAAGCAGCGGATTGATCGGGTTGACGATACCTGCAACCTGCCCACCCAGATAGGTCAGGATCGTTTCGGTGGCGTTGGGCATCAGATAGGCCACGACATCATTTTCGCCAACGCCTAGCGACCGGAACATATTTGCCGCTTGCCCGGTTTTGTCGCGCAGTTCATTCCAGGTGAGCGTTTCGCATTTTGCATTCGGGTCCGACAGCAGGCTAAAACTCGTCGCCTTGCGATCACCAAATTTGCGCGCCGTTTCACTGAGCTGCGCATAAGTGGTAACCGGCAATTGCCGCGCCTCCCATGGCATCTCGTCTTCAATTGTGTTGCGATCCGCGACAGTCGCATAGCTCATGTCGTCTCCTCCCCTTGATTTGCCCACCTGTCGTCGGTGTGACTGCTTCTCCCTGACACTGCAGGTTGGGCAAACTTTGGAATAATCACAAGGCTGACGCTGCGAAAGTTCGCTATTCGGCGGCCAAACCTTCTGTGAATTGAAGCCGCGCGAGCCGCGCATAAAGTCCACCCTGGGCGACAAGGCTGTCATGAGTGCCCTGGGCCACGATCCTACCCTCATCAAAGACAATGATCCTATCTGCCTTTTTCACGGTGGCCAGACGATGGGCAACGATCAACGTCGTTCGGTTTTTCGCCAGGTCCTCAACCGCGCGCTGCACGGCATATTCGCTCTCGGCGTCCAAAGCGCTTGTCGCCTCATCCAGCAAAAGAACGGGCGCATCGCGCAAAATCGCCCTTGCGATCGCTATCCGCTGCTTTTGCCCGCCAGACAACATGACGCCTCGTTCACCCACATAGCTTTCATAGCCATCCGGCAGTGCGGTCAAAAAATCATGCGCAGCGGCGGCTTTGGCGGCGTTTTCGACCTCGGCATCGCTAGCTTCGGGTCGTCCAAAGCGGATGTTTTCGCGCGCGGTCTCGGCAAAGATGACCGGATCTTGCGGCACGAGTGCGATATGTTGACGGAATTCCGTCCGTCGCATGTCGCGCAGATCGACACCGTCTAATCGCACGGCCCCCTCCTGCGGGTCGTAAAAGCGTTGGACCATCTGAATGATCGTGCTTTTGCCCGCGCCAGATGGGCCGACAAGGGCCACGGTCTCGCCGGGTGTGATGTCAAGATCGACCCCGGCTAGCGCCGAGATATCAGGGCGTGATGGGTAACTGAATTGTACGTTGTCGAATGTCAGCGCACCTTTGACCACAGTTGGTACCGGCAAGGGATCAACGGGGTCCTGCACGCTGTCTTCCATTGTCAAAAGCTCGACCAATCGTTCGGTCGCGCCTGCGGCACGCTGCAACTCACCCCACACTTCAGAGAGCGCTGCAACAGCGCCGCCGACCATGATCGTGTAGATCAGGAATTGCACAAGCCCACCCTCGGTGATGACGCCCGCCGTGACGTCTTGCGAGCCCATTCGCAAGAACAGCACAATCGCTGCGAAAACCATAAAGATGACGATAGCCGTCAGAAATGCGCGTGTAATGATCCGGCGACGGGCGGACCGGTAGCTTTGTTCCGTCACTTCATCAAATTTGACACGGCTCAGCTCTTCGTGGGTAAAGGCTTGTACGGTCTGCGCAGACAACAGCTGCTCTGAGGCGCCGCCGCTGGACTCCGCGATCAGGTCCTGGTTTTCACGCGACAGGCTTCGCACCCGCCGACCCAGAAACAGGATTGGAAACAGCACCACCGGTATGGGCCAAAGCACCATGATGCTCATCTTGACCGACGTCATTAGCATCAGGATCACGCCGCCAATGAACAACAGGATGTTGCGCAGCGCAATTGATGCCGAACTCCCCACGACCGACAGGATCAAGGTCGTGTCTGTGGTGATACGACTCAGCACCTCGCCGGTCATGATCTTTTCGTAAAAGGCCGGGCTCATCCCAATCATGCGCTTGAAAACGGCTTTGCGAATATCCGCGACAACGCGCTCACCCAAGCGGGTCACAAGGTAATAGCGGAAAGCCGTCCCGAAGGCGAGCAGGACAGCAATCGTCAGCATTGTGATAAAGTGCTGCTCGATATCAGCGGAGGAGACACCGAACGCATCAACAATCTGCCCCGCTGCAATTGGTAAGGTCAGTGATACCATCGCTGTGAACACAAGCGCAAAACCCGCGGCAAGCATGTTCAGCTTGTATGGCAGCATAAACGGCCATAATGCGCGCAATGCACTGACCCTTTTGCCGACGGGCCGGTCTTCGGGTGCTTGGGTGTTCTGGTCTGCCATCAGGCGTCCTTTGTCCTATGTCGGCCTCACATAAAACTGGGGCGCGGCTTAGACAAGCCAAGGTTGGGCTTCTGCGTTATTCGGTCATGGGAGAAATCAGTGGAGCGGGCGACGGGAATCGAACCCGTATCATCAGCTTGGAAGGCTGAGGTCTTACCATTACACAACGCCCGCGTTGCTGACGCGTTAGCTATTTGACCTTTCGCGTCAGGTCAAGCAGCAGCGCATCTCCGCCAACAAATCCTGGCAAATTAGTTGCCACAATCATACCGATTCAGGTTGGCCTGTGCGCGAGAACCGCATTAGCACTAGCAAGACAAGGGCGGAGATTGACACGCCAATGCCGACAATTGCGGCAACAAACGCATTTGAAAAATGGACCATCAATACCGCCACCAGAATTGGGCCAACAAAACTGCCAACACGTTCACATGTCCGCAAAACACCTAAGGCCGCCGTGACCGAGACATTTGGAATGCTGTCGGCAACCTCCATTACCGCAACAATCACTGGCGCCTTCAGAAATGCATGAGCGACACCCAATCCCAAAACGATGGCTATGACGTAGACCACGCCGGGATCGGTGAGCAGGCTCAGCAGGACTAGTCCGGATGCAAGCGAAGCGAAGGCTGCAACCTTAAGATTTTGCCCGATACGGTCGGCGAAACCCGCCGCAAGCGGCGATACCGGGATGATGACCAGCGCGTAAAGCATCATGATCCGCCCAATCTCGGATTGGCTGGCATCGAGGCCTGCCAGATAGACCGGGACAAACAGATAAAGAATGCCCGTCAAGACGATCTTTGTCGGGATGGCACAAAAAAGCAGAAGCGCCAGAAATCGATAGTTGCGCAGTAGCAATCGCGCCGATCCTTGTGTTTGGTTTGCGCTTGACTGAAAACGTTCTGTTCCGGGCGCAAGCATCATGTATCCCAATAGTCCTGCAAAAGCTGCCAATCCCGCCGCAATCACAAAGACGGGTTTGTAATCCAGCCAGTCCGCCAGAATTGCACCAATTGCCGTACCACACAGGGTCGCCGTCATCAGCACACCAACAAACACGGCCATACCACGCGCGCGGTTTTCAGCGGTGACGGCTTTCGCGATGTAGCTTTGACAACTGATCGTAATGATCGCATAGCCAATAGCTGTGATGCCCCGCCCCAACACAATGTCATTGCCCGATTGCGCCATTGCGCAGATGCCGTAGCCAGCAATCGCGGGCGCCAGTCCGACCAAGAACAGCCGGCGGTTCCCGTGTCGATCAACCAAAGTCCCTGCAAAGGGTGTCAATACGGCGATAACCAGCATGAAAATCGAAATCGGCAGGCCCATCATAATGTCGACAGCAAAAAGGTCTGTCGGCTGATGCAGTTCGGCAACGAATAACGGCAGGAAGGATTTTTGCAGCTCTTCTGCAAAACAGAATACAAAAAGCGGAATACGCGCATCGATAATGCCCGCACGCGATGGCACATGCGTCTTTTGCAGGTCGCGGGTTTTGATGAAGTCCGCGACACCAGGCCGGGCAAGATAGACCGCTGCGCGCCGTCCCATCGCTGCATTCGCTTTGTTCAAAGCATCAATCAGCCACGTGATGACCCTGACACCTTTGGCCCGCTGGTAAAGGGCAAAACGACCCGCCGCCCTTGCCGACAAGGCAGATTGTGCCAAGCCAAGCGGACCAAGCAACGTCCGCTGGGTCAAAAATGCCGTCAACTCAACCGCGACCAGGATCGTCACAATGAGAATGATGAGCGCGTCAAAAAAGATATCCCGCATCTGACCCACCAAATGACGATGGTCGAGCGTGATGACGAGGGTGCCATGCACGTCGCCCTGCCAGATAATCGGCTGCATCAGCCTGTTGGCGAGATTGTTTTCAGCGCTTGGCATCAGGCTTTGCACAACCGCACGCAAACCGCTTGGCACTGCGGCGGTGTCAGCCGTCAACGCAGTCGACAAAAACGTTATTTCCCCGATTTCGGGCATGTCTGATGCTGTCTGCGCTGCCAATTCGTCCAGACCGCGGAGTTGTGCAAAAGGAATGCCCAGTTCGAGTGCCGTGTCGATATCGCGTCGAATGACATCGCCTGCCGCACTCGCCTTCGCCATTAATTGTGGCCTAACCCCTTCGCCAAATACCAAGAGCGTGACGAAAAGGCTGGCGACTGCCGCAAGGCTGATCGCCACTGTGACGATCAGCGTGACCCTGCGCGTCAGCGCGCGCTCAATCGACAGGTGGAGATCGTCAGCCTTCGTCATTCCACGATTTCTGCAATGCCAATCAACTGGATTGGTGGGTAGAGTTCCAGTTCGCGTGCAACACGCATGTTTATGATGACCGAATACCGGTCGAGCGTCGCAATGGGCAGATCACCGGCCGCGACATCGTCTAGCAAGATCGATTGCGCCTGCGTCGCTGCAAGTTTCCCAACGTTTACGTAGCTGTTGGCAACGGCCATCAGCGCATCCGCATGCGACACCATCTGTTCATAGGCCGAAAAGACGGGCAGACCCTGCTTTAGCGCTGCTGCGGTAAACACCTCTGCATGTTGCAGGTTAAAGGAGCTGGAGCCCACATAGATCGCCTCTGCCCCGCGTGCGGCCAATTCAGCAATCTTTGTCGGGATCTCAGCAGGATCCGCGTCCCCGTCCGGCCCCTGCGAATAGGTTGCCGTGATCAGTTCAAACCCCAACGTCTCGGCGAGTGGCAAAAGGGCATCGATGTTGTAAAGCGAATTCGCCTCACTTTCGTCGCTCAAGATGCCGATGGCGCGGGGCTCAAAGTACTCAAACAGCGTTCTTAGCTGCGCCTCTTCGGGCACGCGATTGCGCACACCCGTCACAGTAGGGCGCCCGCTTGCGGCATAAGTCTCAATCAAGCCTGACCGCACAGGATCAGCGACGATCATGAAAAGAACGGGTATATCGCCCAACGGCGTTTCGGAACCGTCTTCCAGCGTGCCGATCAACGCGGTTGAAACGGATGTCCCCCACGTCACAACCAGATCAGGCTGCTCTGCGCGCAGTTTGGTGATCACTCCCGGCAATAGCGACCGGTCTCTGTCAATATCAGTTACCGTTACTTCAACCGGCAATTCGCGATCTGCAAAAAAGTCGCGAAATCCGGTGCAAGCTTCTTCGCAGCCGCGGAACGTGACCATGTGAATCCGGGCGGGATTTTCGATGTCAAAATCGGCGTGCAATGGCGTGGCAGCCGCACTGAAAGCAAGGCCCAAGCAGACGATTAAGCGTTCAAACATGCGACATTTCCTTTGCAAAAAGATTTGAGAGAGAGGAGCGCGAGACCAGATGTGGCCAATACGATTGCTGCGCCAATCACATAGGGTGCCGCCTGCAGCCCAAAGATCATTACGGTGATCCCGGCCAAAAGCGGGCCAACGAAGCCGCCGATCTGAAAGGTGAACCCTTTCTGGAATTCAACCTGCAGCAGCGTAAAATCGTCTTTACCCGCCGCAGTCAGAACGCGACTGCGAAACGCGCGGGTCAGCCCCGCGGACGCACCAACCAGCAACACAGTAATGATCCAGGCTTGCGCATCGAAATTCGCACCAAGTACAATCAGGCCCAGACCGATGACCGCCAACGTGATACAGGCCGGAATGACAAAGCCTTTTTCCTCGGACAACACGCCCGCCCAGATTGCATAGCCGCCGATCATCAAAAGCGCATAAGCGGTGATGACGTGACTGATCAGCGACTGCGGCAGCCCCATATCCGACAACGCAAGCGGCACCAAAAACAGGATAAAACCGCGGTCCAAAAGCGAAAGCGGGATCGCGAAAAGCAAGACCGACAACCCCACGCGGCGGTTTGTGAAAATCGCGCGTACTGGTGCCAGGCGCTTCGCAATCGTCGATGCGTTGGTGGTCGCGTGATGGCCTATACTGCCATCCATCAAGACCAAAGTCACGATCATCGCAAATACCGATATACAGGCTGCAATCAAGAAGACGATGCCCGGACCGGCCCAATCGGCAAGAACGGCACCAATGGCAAGGCCCGACACACCAGATGTCAAAAAGGCCTTGCTGAACCCGTCCTCATCGTGGCGGTCAGCGGCATGATGCGGCACCGAAAGCGCGTAATCCACGCAAGCGACGCGCAAAAGGCCCAGACCGGCGCCAGACACGGCGCGCGATAGCGTCAGCGTGGCAATGTCCGGGGCAATGCTGGCACCGACGAGCCCGGCGATAGACAACAATAACCCGACAATCGCGTTCACGCGCAATGGGACACGATCCCACCACAACCGCGATATTGCCATCGCTGCGATGAGTGCCGCCGTGAATATCGCAATAGGGGCGACGGTCGCCATCGTATCCGGCACCCAAGGTGCCAGATTGCTGGGCAGGCTGCGTGCGTAAAGCGGCAGCCACGCAGTCAGCAAACCTTCGGCAAAAAGGGCAACAAAAAGCGGCAGACGCGCATCAAAGATCGCAATCTCAGTCACACGCATGCGCGCGGGAAGAGCACGGTGCATGAAATTCCGCAATTCGCCGTCCATGCGTCCGTTAGCCATCTGCGTCGCGCGGTGGCGCAATTGCGCATTTCGGGCCTGCAACGCAGCCAGAAAACGCCAGGCTTTACCCATCCGTCGTTTGATCCCGGACTGAATGAATTGCCCCTGTCGCATCTTGACCAGATAACGCTGAATGGCCTGCATCGGGGTGATCAGGCTTTGAACGATGGGCACCATCACCATCTCAAGCGCAAAGAGGATGGCGGCCAGCACGACGATCAGCGTGTCCAGTAACGCATCAATCATACGGCCGCGCAGATAGGTCATGTCGAGTTCGGCCGTGATGCGTGCGATTGGCTCTCCATAGGCACGTATATCTGTGGTTACGACCTCGCGTATGGAATCGCCATTTGCGGTGATCAGCATATGTGCCGCCGCGACCATACGAGACAATAGGGGCTCTGCCAGGATTGTTTGGGGCGGATCAGGCAGCATTTGCCCGATTATCAGCCGGTCGCGCTGAAAGCGGTCTCGGTCCGTCAGGATGTGGATGTTGATCCCTTTGATTTCCGGATTTTCCGATGCAAGCATCGCCGCATATTCCGGTAGGCCGCGCAACTGATCGATCGGAACCCCCGCGTAAACTGCGAACTCCACATCACGCCGCATGGTTTCGACCACTCCGGCAGTCCGGTCGATCATCAAAGGCGGCAAAGCACTGCCCAATTGCAACAGCGTGACCGCCCCGCTCAGCAATCCGCAAACCATCAGGATTAACATCACGATAACCTTCAATCGCAAGGACAATCGCTGCCGAAAGTGTTTCCAACCCTTGTCCATCGCTTACCGGGTCATCGTCTTGGGTCGATCATCAGCGATCAGCGCATCAAGCGTCGCGTTCGCCTCGGCGTAAGCGCGATTACCTTGAATAATCAGCGCCTGCATCTGTGCTGGAACATCATCATCAGCGGGATCATCGCGCAATTCCAGCGCCTGGAGATTGGCGCCATCGAACACCTCCATCACGCGCCCAACCTGATTGAACCCCAGCAGGACCACCGGAACAACAGCGATCGCAATCACGCCAAACACGATCAGAAACCCTTTGAGCGTTTCATGATGGGCGCGCAGGATTTCGGGGCGATAATTCCCGCGATGCGTACTGATGACAACAGCCCCGATCGTTGATCCGGTCGAATCCACAATCATCCGTGCAGAGTAAAGCGCATCGCCAATCTCAACCCGCGCGGTGTCAGCATCTTGTACCGCGATCCGACGCAAGAGCCGGTTCAATTCCGGTGCGGGCAGAGATTGCATCGCGGTTGAACTGATCTCGGCCCCATCAACAGTGACAATCCGGATTGTGTCGATCAGCGGTTCACGCCGCATTTCGCGATCGATAATGCTGTCTAGATTGCGAATTTCATCCAGGCCAAGACCCACTTGCTCGGCCCGGCGGGCGACCGTTTCGATCGTGGACCCTGCGATTTGTAGACGGGCCGCTGTCGTCTCAACCACCAGGCTTTGGTATTTGAGGTAGTTCAGCCCCAGTTGCAGCCCCAAAAGACATGCCACAACGATCCAGATTGAGACCAAGACGTTGATGTGAAACCGATAAAGCCTGAACATGGTGATGCACCCGGCGAACTGCCAACATTGCTGTTGTCAGGTCTACGCAG
This sequence comes from Pseudomonadota bacterium, assembly GCA_038529695.1. GTDB lineage: Bacteria > Pseudomonadota > Alphaproteobacteria > Rhodobacterales > Rhodobacteraceae > Yoonia. Next base: position 21,087 of record JBCBDL010000027.1, read on the forward strand.
CAGCGCTGTGTTTTATTCACCAGGTAGGTGAGATTTTGTGGTTTAGCGGCACATTGACGGCTTGCGCCCGTCAGAGCCCCAGCAGCGTGTCGATTTCTCGTGTGATCTCTACTGACATTGGCGCAACGCGCGCTGCAAATGTTGCAACGATATCGCCTTGCTGGTCCAACAGTATTTTGTTGAAATTCCAACGCGGGATAAAGCCGTTTTCAGCGCGGACCGACTGGTAGAATGGATGCGCATCGCGGCCAAGGACAGGCGTGATCTCTGTCATGGGCAGGTCGATCCCATATGTGAGTTCGCAGTAATCCTTGACCTCTGCATTGCTTCCCAGCTCTTGATTGAAGTCGTCCGATGGGATGGCAAGCACGACCAAACCATCATCACGGTAGCGATCATAAAGCGTTTGCAGGTCGCGAAATTGATCCGAAAATCCGCAAAGTGAGGCCGTATTCACAACCAAAACAGGTTGCCCCTCCCACTGACGGATGGACAGCGTGCCACCATCAATCGACGAAAAAGGCGTGTCCCGGTCCACGGCCAATGCAGGCAGGGAAAGGGCGATCAAGGCAAGTGCCGCAAACAGGCGATCAATGCGAAGGGGCTGGATAAGATCGAGCAGCATTAGCGCACCAACACAACATCGCGCCGGATGTCTTCGGCATCATCCACGGCGTCGATCAGGTATTCCGCTACCGCCCTGCGCGAGATCAGGCCATTGCGCCATTCATGCGGCTCACGCAGAACGCGGTACGCGGCAGATCTTGTGTTGTTGGTTAGGATCACAGGCCGGGCAATGGTCCAATCGGTCTGACTTTGCATGATCATATCCTCTTGTACGTCTTTATCGGCATAAGGTCTGCCGAGGATCGCACGATGGCCCAGCCGCTCAATCCGGCTCATCGCCTGTTTGCTGCGCCCAGCACCAAAGCCGGTCACCACAATCAGCCGTTTCACCCCGGCAGTCGTCATTTCCTCAATCAAGACTTGCGTTGATTGCGAAAACAAGCTGACAGGTTGCCAAAGCATCGCAACGCTTTCCTTGATCCCCAAGGCGTAAACGACAGCATCCACATCCTGCAGTGCATCGGCCACATCTGCGCCAACCAGCGCGTCGCCGGGTGCCAGTTCCAGACCGTCGCGCGGAGCAATGTCGGCCGCACCGCGCGCGAACGCCCGTGCGATCTTTCCTCTGGACAGCGCCACATCGACGGCAGATTTGCCGATACCCGATGTGGCGCCCATGATCAGAACGCGCTTGGTCAATTCAGCAGATCTTCGTAAAGGCCATGATACCGTCTGTGCTGCGACCCGTCTTTTGCAAGGTTCAAATCACCCCGCTGCGATGGCATGTCTGGCCGCACCAGAGTTTGCGCGTGTTGCAGATGGTCACACATGCGGTCAAACCGGGTTATGGGCTGTTGCTGTGTCATGGCGTTGCTCCTTTACGGTTGATCGGTAGCGGGCTTTTGCGCGGTGCCCATAAAAATCACGATTGTTCCCGGCAATCGGCCAAAGACGAAGTCACCCCGCCTGTTGATGCCGCGCGGTCCCAGCCCAACCGTTTTACCGGGCGCAAGGCCTGCACGCTCTAGTTCCCGGCGCAGCTCTGCGGGCTTGATGAACATCGCCGGGTCATGTGTGCCTTTGGGCAAAATGCGCAGCACATCTTCGGCCATGGTGATGGTGACAAAACGGGCAATCGGGTTGCGATTGATCGTGTCGAATAAAAGCAGCCCACCGGGACGCAGCACCCGTGCAATCTCTGCAATGACCTGCGTCAGATCGCTGACATGTTCCAGAACATCGACACAAACGACAGCATCAAATGCCGCATCATCATAAGGCAACGCTTCGCCCACGCCGACGTCGTAGGTGATATCGCAATTACTGGTCGCTGCATGGGCGCGCGCGGCGGCAATGGCATCGCGCGCCGGATCGATCCCGGTTACCTTTGCGCCGCGATCATGCAACGCCTCGGCCATGAAACCGCCGGCACAGCCCAGATCAAGCACGTCTTTGCCGCCCCATTCAATCGCTTTGTCAAACCATGATAACCGACCAGGCACCATGTTCTTGAGCGTGCGCACCCACCTGATATCGTCCGACCACCACTGATCGGCCACATCATCGTATATTGCCAGGTTGTTGCGCACGGCTTGGGTCATTTTCATCGCTCACTTTGCGTATGACCCAGCACTTAGCCCGCAAAGTGTGTTTTCAAGCGCACCGAATGCCGCAGGAAACGCGGATCAAGCGTGTAGCATCACCGGGTGCTTGATGTCGCGGTCGACGGTACGCGTATCCGGCACGCGCATCGGCCACCTGACGAACAGCACCGCAGTATCCGTGATCTGATGCTGCTGAAGTGTCGTGGCAATGTCCGCGACATCACAAACGGCGGTGACCTGGCCCGCGCGCTGCGCCTTGGCGACGATGCGCACCTCAAGCGGGATGCCATGATGGCTTTGCAGCAATTGTGCAGAAATATCCGCCGCTGCACCAACCGACATGTAAAGCGCAACAGATGCGCCAGGCTTCAGATCCCGAATGGCGTCAGGCACTTTGCAGCCATCGCGCAGATGCCCTGTGGTCAGGGTGAGACTGTTGATCTCATTGCGCTCGGTCAGGCTTTCACCCATCGCCGCCGCAGCGGCACAGGCCGCCGTCACGCCCGGCACGACCTCGACGGGGATACCAGCAGCCCTGAGCGCCTGCATCTCCTCGGTACTGCGCCCAAAAACGCCCGGATCGCCGCATTTCAGACGCACAACACGCTGTCCACGCTTGGCCGCTGCAACCAGTGTCTGCGTTATCTTTTCCTGCGGCCAGCTATGGCAGCCCGGCGCCTTGCCGACATAGACGCGTTCCGCGTCGCGGCGCGCAAGTTCCAGGATTTCAGGCTCAAGCAGACGGTCGTAATAGATCACGTCCGCCTCTTGCAGACGCTGAACCCCGCGCAAAGTGATAAGGTCCTTCGCCCCCGGCCCTGCGCCAACAAGGCTGACACTGCCGCCGTCCTTGGCGCCGAACTCCCCCGTTTCGATGGCCGTTTTGATCATCTTGGCCGCGTCACGTTCGGCGCCGCTGGCGAACATGCGGCGTGGTGCGTCATTGAACACCCAGCGCCACAGATCGCGCCGCGCACGCGGTGCAAGGCGCGCCGCCGCCGCATTGCGCAAACGCCCGGCAAGACTGGCAAGATCACCCAGCCTTGGCTCAAGCGTTTCTTCCAGCTTTGTCTTGATCTGCCGGGCCAAAACCGGTGCGGTGCCTTCTGTTCCGATGGCCACAACCACCGGGTCGCGATCAACGATCGAAGGCGTGATTGCATCACATAAGGCGGGCTGGTCCACGACATTCACGGTCGCGCCTGCATCTTTGGCCAGAGCATGCAATGCCATATCAGCACCCGGACAGCCGGTGGCCACAAAGACCAACGCGGTATTAGCAAAACTGTCCGGCGTAATCGCCCCGGTTTGGTGTGCAACCCGACCAGCAGCCGCCAGATCGGCCAATTCATCATCCAGCGCGTGGGCAAGGACAGTGACCTTCGCTTCGGTCTTCAGGATCAACCGGGCCTTCTGCGCTGCTTGTTCATTCCCGCCGGCAATCACAACATGGCGATCTGCCATTTGAAGAAACATTGGAAAGGTTTTCATGCGGACAGGCTTTCATGTTGGTGGCGGGTGGCCCAAAGGTGATCCGCCATGGCTTGGGTCTGTTGGGTCGTTGGTGCGGCTTTCAGCGTCCAAAGCGCCAGCGCAGCAGTGCCGGTTACGGTTGCCACAGCAAAGGGATCGCGTAAGGCACCTTGCCAAAGCGCGCGCAGATCAATTGTTTTTTCGACGTCATGCAAACGACGGGTGGCGTCGATGATTGGCGCAGCCACCTCTTCAATATGCGCCCCGTCGCGCAGACCGAACAACGTGATCTGCTTGCCTGGATGACGCTCAAATTCACCGCCGCCACCCTTGATGATCGTCAAATCACGCTGGCCGAGCATGTCTGCCGCCTGCGCCTGGAGACTGCGATATGACGGGTGGAACACGCCCTGCACACTCGCGCCCGCATGGGACGGGTTCCACATCCTCAGCACCGTATTGAAACAGGACCGCAGCCCGAATGTGTCGCGCAGTTTCAGTAGTGCAAACGCGTCCGGGCTGAGCGTTTCCAGCGGGCAATACTGCACCTGCGGCCCCGCCAGATCAAGCGCATCGCGCAATGATGCGTTGCTGGATTGGTGCGAATTCCAGCCATGCATGGCGATGGTGTAACCGGCCTGCCCCACCAGACGCGCCGCCAACAGGAAAAGCGGTGCACCCCGGCTGCGCCCGGCTGCGTAAGAGGGCCAATCCAGATCAGCCTGCGCAAGCTTTCCCTGCACATGGGCGCGCAACGCGGCGGTGAAGCCTGCAATCTCTTCCGCCGTCTCGCCGCGCAAACGCATGACCATCAAAAGTGCTCCAACAGCCTCTGGCGCGGCCTGGCCCCGCAAGATCAGCGTCATCGCCTCTTGTGCCTCGTCCAACGTCATCGCACGCGCCCGGCCTTTGCCGCGTGCGACGATCTGGACAAAGGGCGCGAGGCTCATTCTGCCGCCATCGGAAGCGCTGCCTCCGCCAATAACGCGGCCAATTCCGGTTTGCAGGAGCCGCAATTGGTGCCCGCGCAGGTGGCTTCGCCCAAGGCTGCAACACTCTGCGCACCGGCTGCAGCAGCAGCCAGCAACGTATTGCGCCCAACGTTGAAGCAGGCGCAGACCGTGGCGCCGGGATCAGGTTGGTCTGCCGGTGCGCGCCCCGCCAAAGCGGCGAGCGCGCCGGTATCGGTGCCGATCGCTGAGATTGCCGCAGCCCGCGACAGAACAACAGGGTGTGGCGATGCAAAGAAGAGTGCTGCAATAAGACCGTCAATTTGGATAGCCACACGTATGGTCCCTGTCGCCGGATCGCTTTGCAAAGCACTTTCGCCCTGACTTAAACCGCTGAGCAAGCGTGCCTCTGCCACCCAATCCGTCGGAACCCTGTGTCCGGCGAGTTCCGCCTGCCAACCAGTTTGCGTACGCGCAATGGCAGCATAGGGGGTCTGCGGTTTCAATTCATCTGAACAGGCAAGAAACCCGTACCACTTCGCCCGATAAACGGAGGCACTGACAGCCCCTGCTTTGAGCGCAGGCTGACCTGATACAGGGTCCGTCAGCGGCGTTGTGACAGCATTGATCGCACCCAATGTGCTTCGCTGGCGTGTCCAATGCATTGGTGCGAAAAGCTGGCCCTGTGCGATGCGCGGCGTCACAAGCGCACGCAGAATTGCGCTGCCATAGATGTTTTCGACTCGGATCAGATCGCCTGGGTCCACCTCAAGCGACGCAGCATCTTGAGGGTGTATTTCGACATAAGGTTCGGCCAGATGCGGCCCCAGACGCGCTGATTTGCCGGTGCGTGTCATCGTATGCCACTGATCGCGATTGCGCCCTGTATTGAGTGTAAAGCGCGCTTTTGCGACGGCAGGCGCCGTTACGGGGATCATCCGTGCCATGCCATCAGGATGGTAGAAACGGCCATCGGCAAAGAACCTGGTATCGTTGTGCGGCCATTGCGTTGGGATCAGGTTCGCATAGTCGGCATCGGCAAAAATACTCAGGTCCAGATCACGCGGGAAATGCGCGACAGCGGCATCGAGTGCGACGTATTCAGCGAAGACATCGGCAGGTTTTTCATAGGCAAAGGCTGCGCCAAATCCCATACGGGTGGCCACGTCACTAATGATCGCCCAGTCGGGACGGGCTGATCCCGGTGCGGGCAAGAACGCCCGCTGGCGCGAGATGCGGCGTTCGGAATTCGTGACGGTCCCGTCCTTCTCCCCCCAGCCCGTTGCTGGCAGGCAAACATGGGCCAGATCGTTTGTATCGGTCTTTTCGATGATGTCGGAGGTCACGACGAAGGGGACGTTCGCGATGGCTGCAGCCACGCCATCGGCGTCGGGTAACGACACCGCCGGGTTTGTGGACATGATCCAAAGCGCCTTGATGTCGCCCGCGGCACAGGCCTTGAACAGATCAACTGCCTTTAAGCCCGGTTGCGAGCAGATCGTCGGGCTTTCCCAGAAGTCCTGCACCGCCTGTCGGTGATCGGCATTACCCAGTTCCAGATGGTTGGCGAGCATATTGGCCAGCCCCCCAACCTCGCGCCCGCCCATGGCGTTGGGCTGACCCGTCACCGAGAATGGGCCCATGCCGGGCTTGCCGATCCGACCGGTGGCCAGATGGCAATTCAGGATCGCATTCACCTTGTCAGTGCCGCATTGCGACTGGTTCACGCCTTGGGAATAGATCGTGACGACCTTTTCGGTGCCGGTCCAAAGGGCATTGAAATGCGCGAGGTCTTGTGCTGACAGCCCTGTGTCAGTCGGGTTTGACGCGCGCGCGGTTCGAAGCGCGTCCGCCAACCCGTTGACGTGATTATCTGTGAACGCCGTATCAATGCGGTTGTGATCCGCGATATAGGCCAGCAGCCCGTTGAAAAGCGCGACATCACCGTCAGGCGCGATCTGTAAATGCAGATCAGCCAGGTCCGTCGTGGCCGTGCGGCGCGGGTCGATATTGACGATTCGCATCGCGGGCCGCGCTTCTTTCGCTGCAGCGATGCGCTGGAACAGCACCGGGTGGCACCAGGCGAGGTTTGATCCGACGAGCACGATCAGGTCAGCCTCTTCGAGGTCTTCATACGTCCCCGGCACTGTGTCAGTGCCAAAGGCGCGTTTGTGACCCGCCACAGATGACGCCATGCAAAGCCTTGAATTCGTGTCGATATTCGCCGACCCGATGAAGCCTTTCATCAGCTTGTTGGCGACGTAGTAATCCTCGGTCAGCAGCTGGCCAGAGGCGTAAAAGGCCACGCTGTCGGGGCCATATTGCGCAATCGCGTCACTGAATTTCTCGGCAACCAGATCAAGGGCCATGTCCCAACTGGCCCGCTGTCCGCCGACTTTGGGGTGCAACAACCGCCCGTCAAGATCGATGGTCTCGCCCAGCGCAGACCCTTTGGAACAAAGCCGCCCGTAATTCGCCGGATGCTCCGGATCGCCTTTGATCGTGCCATCGGGCCCGGCCAGTACACCGCACCCGACGCCACAATATGGACAGGTGGTGCGGGTCAGTGTCATGCAGCCGCCCTTGCGCGCAGGAAGGACCGGTCGAGCAGGATGCGACCCGCTTCGACACGCGCGGGGTAAGTGGCGACGCGCCCCTCATCCGCGCCCTGCGCCTCGCCTGTTTCCAGCGAAATCACCCAGTTGTGCAGG
>JBCBDL010000028.1:0-28145 GCA_038529695.1 Pseudomonadota bacterium
ATGTTCGATGAACTCGCGCACCTCGCGCCCGCGCTCACCGATCAGAGCCAACACAGTGACAACGACCGCCGCCCCTTTGACCAGCATCGACAGCAGGGTTGATTTCCCCCCGCCCGCCGCCGCAAAAATGCCCATCCGCTGGCCTTCACCCGTCGTCAGTAGCCCATCGATTGCGCGAATGCCCGTTGGCAAGGGCGTATCGATGATCCGTCGCGTCATTGGATCGGGCGGGTCCTGATAAACTGGATAGGTCGTCTCTGCGACAAAGGGCGTGTCTTTGCCATCAATGAAATTTCCAAGGCCATCCAGGACGCGCCCGCGCAATCCTTCGCCCACGGGAACACGCTGCACACGCCCGGTTGGGTAAACCTCGGTTTTGGGGGCAACACCTTGCGTTTCGCCGATAGGCGACAGCAGGGCCTCGTTGTTGAGAAACCCGACAACCTCTGCCAACAAGCGTGCACCGGTTTCACGGGTGAAAAGTTCCACGATTTCGCCCACCTGCACGTCTTTGACGACAGCGTAGATGATCGTCCCGATCACTTTGGTGACCCGCCCGCTCATCGCGTAAAGATCGTTGTCTGCAATCGTTTCGCGCAACGCGCCGCCAAGGCCACCGATGCGGCGGTAGATCAGGTCGCGCCGGGCGGCGGCGATCCTTTGCATATCCCGCAATGGGCTCTGATCAGTCATCGCTATCCCCAGATGCGATATCTGGATCAGCGGAGCGATTGGCAGCAACTTCCATAATGGCCGTCTTCAGGTGGTCCAGTTTCACACTCAGGTCACAATCAATCCGGCCTATTGCGGTTTCGATAATGACATTAGGTGCTTGCAGCGTCGGGTCCTCAACCACTTCCATAAATTCAATTTGAGGGAAAGCGGCGAGCAGGCTGTCCACACGCGCCTTTAGATCATCGGTTAGCGCCTCTGGCACCAGGATTTGCACGCGTTTTTCGCGCCGCACCTTTGTCAGTCCGCTATGGATCAACGCCTCCGCCAAATCGAGATCATCATAGTCATGCACAATCTTGCGGACAGAGGCGAGAACGAGCCGCGCGAGGCTTTTTTCGATGCCCGTCAGGTTTGCGTCAAGTGTGGCCTGCTCCTGCATCAAACGATCCAATGCGGCCTTGTTTGCAGCTGCTTGTCCTTCTGCAAATCCGCGTTTGCGTTCATCCTCCAAATGCTGCTTGGCGTCTTCGATGATCTGTGCCGCATGTGTCTGTGCGCTCGTCACGATATCATTAGCCGCGGTCAGCTTTGCAGCGTCGACCGCTTTGATCAGGCCGGACCCTTGCGGCAGCCGAAACCCCAATTCCTTAAAACGATAAATCTCCATCATACGCGGCCTGTCTTGTGCGGGCCTTTGGATGCCAAAAGCCTGGTGAATGATTTTAGCTGTGTGGTATCCAACAGCGCGTCACGGTCGATCAACGCCCTTGGCAAGCGCCACGTGAAAATCTGTGCCAATCCAGAATCAATTGTCGCAACATAGTTCTGCACAGCCGTCGCGCCGACATTGAGCGCGGGTTTCGCAGGCTCATCCGCGAAATGATTGATGTCTGTCACAATGGCCAGATCGGCGTAGAAAAATGGTGCCTCACGCAAGGCCGTGTTGTAGGCGTCATCGCCCAGAATTGCCCGCACCCGTTCGCGATCTGCCTTAAGCACGCAGTTGCGTATGCTCTGCTGAAGACATACTGCTGTCACCTGACGCAAGAACGCGTCAATAGCCGCATCGGATGCTGTGACCAAGGCGAAGGCATCGATGCTGACCGCACTTGGACGCAGATCAAGCGTTGCTATTCCCATCCGATCTGCCAAAACAGCGTTCAGACGTTTGCCGATTTCATTCTTGCTGCAAAGACCCACCAGCTGCGCCTCTTGCAGCCCGCCTGTCGCTGCCACCGTGTGATCGGGGTGGAAAAAGCGAACGGGATTGGCCAGCATTTCACCAATTTTTGCTAACTGGACCAGCGACTGTGTCGTCACAGCCGTTGCACCATCTGTCGGCGTAAAATTGATATGGCGCGCAGCATTCATTCAGACACGGCAGATTGGTCTTCCAGGGCAAGCTCAGCTGTACGCCGTGCTTTGCGCGCCTTGGAGAAACTAAACAGAGTGATCAGATTTGTGAGGAGGAGTAACACGAATGCAGCTGCGGCGCCGCCGATCACCCACCAAAAGATACCCGCATCCGCCTGGCGAATACCGAGGCCTGGAATGATTTCCACCACCGATGATGTGTCACGGCGCGCGGCAACATTCGGACGCTCCGCTTCTGCCAAAAGAACGGTGACATCATCATATGTGACACCTTCAATGGAACTGCTGACCAATCGCCGGATCTGCGGCGTTGCGAAGTCAAGATCAACGCCGACACGATGTTTGATAAAGACCGCAGCCGAGGACGGGGTGAGTTGTTCGCCGAAATCAGGCTCATCAGGTAGCACGATATGCACACGCGCTGTCAGCACACCGTCAATCTCGCTGAGGGTTTGTGAAACCTCTTCGCCCAAGGCATAGACAAAGCGCACACGCTCCTCAAATGGTGACGACATGATCCCGCTTTTTTCAAAGACAGTGCCCATCGTTTCGCGCGCCTCACGGGGAAAGCCGTTTTGCTTAAGCACATCGATCGCCTGCGGCAAATCAGCCTCTTCGACGCGCAAGGTGACACCCTCATCGCCGAGATATTCCTTGGTCACATCGATGTCGTTTGATATCAGAACAGCCAGCATTTCGTTGGCTTCACGCTCGGACAGGTTACGATAAAGGTCCGTTTTGCATGCTGACAAAGCCATCAAACAAATCAAAAGAAAAACGCGCCACATGTTCTAAAAACTCCAACGGGCCAATGGCCTTTATTGACCCTTCATCAAGGTATCGAATGTTTGAGTTGATTTGCCTGCCAGCTTGGACGTGACATCCATCAGCATCGAGTATTTGACCACCTCAAGCTGCAGATTGATCAGTTCAGACGTGTTCGTCAGCCGGGTACCTGCGGTGTCGGCAGGGGCAATTCCCGTAATTGCATTCTCTTGCGCGTCAAACACGCCCCGCAGGCGCGACAGACCGTCAATAATACCTTGGCCAGTTGTCGGGGCTTCGACTGCCGCTGCCTCGCGCACGGGCAGGTCGGCGCCACGAAACGCGCCAATGCGATCCACGGTGTTGGGATCGTTAGGCGCAATGGGCTGCGGGCCATTGCCGCGATTGGCCTGTACTGCATCCGCAGGTGTGGCCTGGGCAAGGAAGAAAGATTCAGGGCGCGGTGTCGCATCTACGGCATGTGGTCCATTCACACCCTCTGGCGCAAAAAAGGCGACCGGCTGCGCTTCTGGCGCGTCGGCGCGGGCCATGGATTGTTCGAATCGCAATACCGACAGGCTTTTGCCGCCAGCAGGATTGGCAAGATCGGCTGCATTGACATCGAAACCGGTCCCGATGGTGTTTGGCAATGACGTGGCTGAAATGGACATGAGTATTTCCTGATGGCGAAAGCTGTCGGCGGGTCTTACGGTTAAGGCGCGGTGGCCTCGACGGAGGCAAGCGTTTGGGACGCGATGCGGGCAAAGGGCGTATCGGCACTGCTATCGATGACGGATTGCAGAACCTTTTGGCCCTGTTGAATCTCGGCTGCCTGAACCAGCGCGATACCCAGAAAAGTGTTTACGGCATCGCTGTGCGGTGCGCTTTTCAGTGTTTTCACGGCACCAGCAGGGTCACCGTTCAGGATGTCGACCATGCCCAAACCCAAATAGCCCGCTTCACCTTCCGGGCGCATTGCTTTTACGGCCTGAAAAATGGCAACGGCATGGTCCTTAAGACCGCGCGATGCCGCGATGAAACCAATATCGGTCAATAGCTTCAAATCGTCCTGCTTCAGTAACTCTGTCATCTAGCTGTCCTGCTTTATCTGGTTTGAGCGAATTGGGCGTTTTGCCCGCTGCGCTAGTCGTTGTCAGAGCTTTAGCAAGCGTCATTCGGGCCTTGTGTACAATTTGGTACACTTCGTCCTCGCCTGATCTTTTAGACAAACGGAAGATGCCTTTGAACGAAGGTGTTTCTTGATCAATCCAACCTTGGCTTAGGCGGTTTTCTGATGACAAAATTTCTGAACATGCTGTCTAAGCGCAATGATGTGGTTCTTGCCTTCTTGCTGATCTGCATCGTCTTTATGATGATCCTGCCGCTCCCGACCTTTGTTGTTGATATCCTGATCGCGGTGAACTTGTGTCTATCGGCAGTTTTGCTGATGGTCGCGGTCTATATCTCAGATGTTGTACGTTTTTCCGCCTTTCCATCGATCCTGTTGCTGACCACACTATTTCGGCTTGCGCTGTCGATCACAACGACCCGCCTGATCCTGCTACAGGCCGACGCGGGTGAGATTGTGGACACGTTCGGCAATTTCGTAGTTTCGGGAAATCTGGTGGTTGGGGCGGTGATATTTCTGATCCTCACTATCGTTAACTTCCTTGTGATCACCAAAGGCTCTGAACGCGTGGCCGAAGTGTCTGCGCGGTTCTCACTTGATTCGATGCCCGGCAAGCAGATGTCGATCGATTCTGACATGCGGGCCGGCATGATAGAAATCGACGAAGCCAAGAAACGGCGCGGCAAGCTGGAAAAGGAAAGCCAGCTTTATGGTGCGATGGATGGTGCGATGAAGTTCGTCAAAGGCGATGCAATCGCCGGGCTGATCATCATCGCGGTCAATATCATTGGCGGTGTCATGATCGGGACCTACCAGCGCGGCCTGACCATGGGTGAGGCACTTGATGTCTATGCTATCTTGACAATCGGTGACGGCTTGGTCGCACAAATTCCCGCGCTCTTCATCTCGATCACAGCCGGTTTCATCGTCACGCGGGTCGCATCCGAAGAGAACGAGGATTTGGGCAGCGACATCGCAACCCAGATCGTCAGCGAACCAAAGGCGCTGTTGATCGCTTCTGGCATCTTGGTCGGATTTGCAATTGTTCCCGGTTTCCCATCGCTGGTGTTTCTTGGGCTGGCGGTTTTATGTGCGGGCGGCGGCTATCTGATTATGAAAAAGCAGAAGCTATCGGCTAACACGGGTTCGGGTGTCAGTGAAATGCCCGCCTTTGCCCCGGCAATCCAGCCACACAACACGCCCCCATCATTCCCCGACGAAGGGGACAGTTTCGAAAAAGTCGAACCGGTTACCTTTGCTCTGACGGTTCCGCTCATTGTTGATATCGCCTCTAGCGTGCGCGCGGCGATCCGGCCGGAAAAGCTGGATAATGAGGTCGCACGTGTCAGGCGTGCTCTGTATTTTGATCTTGGTGTGCCATTTCCAGGGATCAATCTGCGGCTGAACGATAATCTCAATGACGGCGAATACCGGATCATGGTGAATGAGATTCCCGTTGCTTCTGGCAAGGCGCGCCCCGGTTTCGTCATTGTGCGCGAGACCGAAGCAAATTTGAAGATGTTCAATATTCCCTTCGAGGTTGGCGAAGACTTCTTGCCAAACACCCCTAGCTATTGGGTCGCGATGAAACATCATGCCATGGTGCAGCGGGCCGGTCTCCAGGTGATGACCCTATCTTCAATGCTCACTTATCACCTTGCGCATGTTCTCAAGAACAACGCGGCAGAGTTCATCGGTATTCAGGAAACCATGTACCTGATGAACCAAATGGAAAAGAATTATAGCGAATTAGTACGTGAGGCGACGCGGGCCTTGTCCATCACGACGATAACGGATGTCTTGCAGCGTCTGGTCAGCGAAGAGATCTCGATCCGCGACATGCGCACGATCCTTGAGGCACTCGTCGAATGGGGCCAACGTGAAAAAGACCCGATTATGCTGAACGAACATGTGCGCAGTGCGTTGTCGCGATATGTCACCTACAAGTTTTCGGGCGGACAGAATATCATCCCCGCTTACCTGTTGTCCAAGGAGATTGAGGACGAGGTTCGTGGCGCGGTCCGCCAGACCAGTGGCGCCTCTTATCTGGCGCTTTCACCGGACATCCATCGCCAGATTATCGCAGCGCTAAAGGAGGCGACCGGCAACCTGTCATCGCATGCGACCAGCCCCGTATTGCTGGCGCCAATGGATATCCGCCGCTTCATGCGCAAGGTCGTCGAACGCGATTTCCCGACCTTGCCGGTTTTGTCGTTCCAGGAACTGACGGCGGATACCAACATTCAGCCACTTGAACGCATCAAGCTGGGTACAACAGCGTCAAACCAACTGTCATCAGCATCGTGAAACGATGTTCGACCAGGCGCCAGCACGCCTTGTTTTGTTGGCGTTTGACGCACTGTTGACCGTCTGATCAAAAAATTTTCAAAAAAACCGCCACTGTACAGAATAATACAGTCGGTTGACGCGTAGTCACATAGAACGGCGGGTATTTGCGCATCAATCAATGAGGAACTGCAATGGAAAATTCTGTATCAGCCAGCGCCCGCATCCCCGTCATCATCGATAACCCGTCGTCATCAGCCGACACCGTTGTCCAATCAGATGAAGCGAACCCAAACGCATCGACGTCAATCGACGCCAAAGCGCGGCAGTTTGCAGAGATGTTGGACAATCAGCAGAAGGTGACAGAGCTGGGCATCAAATACGAAACGACCGTATTCGACCCAGCCCAGGACGTGGAAATCAACGCAACGTATTCAGAGCCCGCCAAAACGGCAAAGCTCTAAACGGGATAGGTCTGACAGGACATGGGCAAGCATGTGATAGATTGGTCTGAAGAATTTGCCGAACTTCCGCGGCCAGTCAAAGATTCGATTTTTCAGAAATCTGTCACACGCACCTTTTCCAACAACGGTATCATCTATTTTCAAGAAGATGATGCAACAAGCTTTCACTTTGTGATCTCAGGGCATGTACGTCTGTCATATCTGATGGAGGATGGAACAGCGATCCTTTATACGATTGTGCCCCCTGGCCACAGTTTTGGTGAGTTGGGCGTATTTGATCGTGGTCAATATCCAGATACCGCGTCGGCAATCGGCAAAACCCAAATCCTGTCGGTGAAAGCCGATACAGCTTCCGCGATGAGCAGAAACAGCGATCAACTTCAAGGTGCACTCAGCAAATTGATCGCAAAACGGTATCGTACATACATCGATGTGACGAAGAGCCTCTATCTGAAAAGCCTTCAGGCGAGATTGGCCCAATCATTGTTGCGATTAGTCGACAGTCTGGGAGAAAAGGCAATCTATCGCGGATGTGAAGTCGCTTGCCTTGGTTCTGCCGTAAATCAAAGCGATCTTGGTTCCATGGCGCGCGGCACACGTGGAAACATCAACCGTACGTTGAAGGGCTGGGAGCAGAATAACTGGATTGCAATTGAGAACCGAAAAATCCTGATCCTGGACCGTCAATCGATCCTCGATCTGACCTTTGATGACTAGCATAAGATGAATGGGTAACTACGATGAGTGATGAACTAGATTTTCGAATGACTGATCTTGAAGAGCGTCTTGCATCCGCGGATGGGGCCAAAGTGCGATCAGATATCCTCAACAAATTAACGGCTTCTGGCGAGAATATCAGCAAAAAGATCAATACTGGCTTGCCACCAGAAGAGTTTGAAAAAGCGCAAGTCGTTTATCAGGGACTTGCAGCAGCACATGAAATCATGTCGGTATTTCCAGTTGAAAAACAGAAGTAATGTAACCAAACCAAGAAGGGAATAGAAAATGGCCAGTATTTCAGAGTCTTTTGGACCGATCGGAGTGTCCGCAAATCCACCGGGTTTCGCAGATGGTGATTTGCGTTATAACGCAAACCGTGATGGCTTCGATCTGGTTTTCCGTCAAAGCCAATTGCAAAACCAGATGGCAGAAATTGAAAACGACATTCGTGAGATCGAGCAGAATACAAACCTGTCCGATACAGAAAAGATGTTTTCAATGCAGATGGCGATGAACGCATGGTCAGCGGTGACAAACCTGCGGTCAAACATGCTGAAGAACGTGTCGGATTCACTGAAAACAATCGCGCGGAATGTGGCGTAAAACTCTTTCACCGCCATTCACAGTAATGGCGGTGGAAATATCTCTGTGATGGTGGCCTTTTGGGTCATCCTTTCGCATGCGTCTTATCCGGTTCGACGTGTCAACGTACCTCACAAACATGAGTTGGGATCATGGCAAACGAAAACGCCTATGTTTTAAAAGTTCTGACAGGTGCGCAGGCCGGCGCTGAGGTATCAATTGCCGAGGCGGAATATGTGCTGGGGTCAGGGCCCGATGATGATCTGCATTTTGTGGATGTCAGCCTGAAACCCGGCCATGCGCGATTGCGCCTTGAAGGCGGGGCGATAAAGGTTGCAGGCGGCGCGGGCACGCTCAAGACGCGATCCGGGATCAATATTCTGGCTGGGGACGAAACCTGGCAAGATATTGACGCGCTGGATGTTATTACAATTGGCACGACCTCATTTGCTATTGGGTCGCCGTCGGCTGATTGGTCAGATGTTCAGAACTTTGCGCCAGGCAGTGAGACCCGCAAATCCGCAAATCCACCACCTATCGTCACGCAACCGAAATGGGGTGTTGGACACTTTGCGACGATGCTGGGTGCCATTGTTGTGCTGTTGCTGGCGGCCAGTTGGATGATAAGCGGCCCGGCACAGAACACGGATCGGGCCGATATTGTGGATGATCGCCCCGACTTGGTCATAGTCACGTCAGCGTTCGATGCATTTCCGTTCGCCCGCGACATCGTCGTCACGCAAGAGGTTGATGGCGTGATCGAAGCGAACGGGTATGTGGATACACCCGCCGAGCGGCGCGCCTTGCGCAACGCGATTGATGAAACGGCGATCCCCGTGCGGTTCCGGGTCTGGTCACGCGCGGTGATCGAAAATGAAACGCAGGCGATTGTCGATAACCAACAGATACCGGTGCAGTTTTCGGTCGATAGCCAAGGCGTGCTGACGCTGCGCGGTGATGTTCTTGATCAGCGGCGCGTGGACCGGCTTGTTGCAACCCTGACAGAGAATGTTGCGGGCTTAACGCAGGTCGATGTGCAGGTGCAGACCGCAAATACCTATCTGGAACAGATCCGCGACCTGCTGACCCGGTCAGAGCTGGACGATAGTGTCATCCTGCGTTTGGAAGGCATGCTGATCGAGGCGAATGGCGTTGTCGTGTCGGACAGGATCGACAATTGGGTCGGATTTATCCAATCATATTCAAGGCGTTATGCCGATAAGATTGCTTTGCGGTCATATGTACAATTGGTGGACGAAAACGGGCGAATCATCGCGGATCCTGTTTCGGCCCAACCAGGGCTTCCCGTCATTATCGGATCAGTCGATGCGCTCGAACAGGGGCCGCTTGCCGATCCAGCCTTTTCGCCTGTATTTGAAGAATTGACGGCGAACAGTTCAACCTTGTCGACGACGGCATTTCTAAACAATGCGTTGAACTCCTTGCCAGGTACGGCCCGCGTAACGGGTGGCCGTAACGCGAGCGGCCGCGCTGGCGCAAGCATTCCCGAAGCAACGCCAATTGCAGCTGACGCCAACGAAGCGGGTGCACTGCAGGCCAACCAGGTCGGTGTCATTCTTGATCTTGACCGTCTGAAGGAGGGGTCATTCGGTGCAGAGGACGTATTTGAGGGTCTGAATAACCGCGCACTGTCAAATCAAACAACAGTACAGCAGGCGGATGTGTCTGTATCTGATAGCAACGCGCGGAATGTGGAACCCGCAGTAGAGCAGGTGGCAGCCCAACAAGTGCCAATCCAGCAGCAATTCTTGAACCGCGCGTCGCGGCCGGAAAGTATTCGCGGCACCCGTGTTCTTTACAACATGACACGAGCGGTCTTGTCGGATGATACCGGCGTGTCCCCAGCGCAAACCTACGTCGACGACATGGCATTGCTGGGGGATGTCGGTGCCACGCTCGAACAGATGAAGTATCTTTGGGCGCCGACGCTGGGTAGCCAAGCCGCAGAGGACAGCTATCTGCAGATGCTCGTAACACCCTCTATGGACTTTACTGAATGCTGGGACAACTCCATCGCAGCATTTGGCAATCTTCCCTACACGCTGTTCTGGCTGGATTACCTCAGCGTCACCGAGGATGTCGACGTCAGTGCTATCAATATCGATGCGCAGGTCCTACTGCTTGAGGCCGCGTTGAACCCAAATCGCCTTGCGGCCTGTGCGGAACGGTTCAGTGCGCAACATGATATCAATCTGTCGGCACTGTCGCTTTACTTGCAGGAAAGCCGACTGAACCCGGAATTCATACGTTATATTGTTCGGCAAATTGATGCTTATCCTTTTGCGTTGTCGGGTGTGAATATGGGGTTCGAAAATCGGTATGCCCAATTGGTCAACGGCGCACGCTTCAACGAGGGCACATCGCCCGACCCTAGCAGCCTTTTGGTGAATGTCGGCGAACTTGGGCTTCTGGTTAAGGAGAAAGACCGGCTTTTGGTGACGGTCTATGATGCATCACTGCACTGGAAATCTGGTGGTTGACGTGGCGCCGCTCCGGTCACTGGTGGTTGGCGTGACAGATACGATGCAGGTGCGGTCCTTTGTAAATGGGCAGTTGCAAATGCGTCCCGCATGCTGGAAGATTCCACCAGCGAATAACGAAAAACACCAACCTGAAAAAAATATCGCAAGCCGAGGAGCAGGGTCCTAAGTATGCGCATTCTCTTTCTGACGGTGCTTATGGCGTTTACCGCATGCACCACCCTTGATGATGGGCGGACCGCGCGCCTGGATCGTGACAGCATTCCCGACCTTGAAAACGGCGGCGACGGGACGCTTGGGCTCCAGATCAATACGCTTTTCGTGAATCGCAGTGGTGTGACGGGATTGCAGGAAGATTCATTTCTGGAACTCGACATCGTTCAAAATGATGATCCCGCGTTTCTGACGGCACAGGCAGAGAATATTGAAGAACTCAACGGCGCGGGCGCCGATCCGTTCAACCCTAATCAGCGCGTTGAAATCCGGTTTGAGAATGATCCGCTGACACTTGTGGTCGATCAATTGCTGGGCGGGCTGCTATCGGCCAATTATGTTGCGGCTACACCGTTGCAAGGTGAGGTTGATTTTGAAACCCGCGCGCCCATTCTGCGGTCGGAAATACCAACGATCCTGCGCGATATCCTGGGCGCGCGCGGATATGTCATGAAATTGATCAACGGCGTTTACCAGATCGGGACGCCCGAAACGATTGAACAGCTGGAACGCAATGCCGCTGTTGGGGCGAGTTCCGAATTTGAAACCCGCGTCATCAGGATTGAGCGCGGCAATCTTGAAGAGATCGCCGATGTCGTGGCACGTATCTTGCCCATCGGCGCATCTGTGACGCCGGTGCCCAATGACGGGTCATTGATCGTCAGTGCCAGTGCTGCGGATATCAATGCGGTGGTCAATCTGGTGAATACATTGGTTGATACAGGTGTCGCACAGGACCTTGTGGCCATTGTCACCCTGCAACGCAGCGCGCCAGAGGCCGTGGCGACGGCTGTTCTGTCCTATTACGATCAACGCGGCACGCCGCGGTCGCGCACGCCAATTGTTATCCCGCTTGAGAACCAGCAATCCTTGCTGATCGGCGCCCGTGATGCAGGGACCATGAACAATACGCGGCAATTGATACGTGGGCTCGACCGTGACTTGCGTGACAGCGCGTCGCTGCGCATCATCCCAATGACCCATCTGCCAGCCGCTGAGATCGCTGCACAGTTGAACGAGATCTTCGGCGGTGGGGCGACACCAAATACCGGGCTTGATCAGGCAGATGCGGGTCCGTCCCGTACCGCCATCACGGTGCCTGCAAACATTCGCGCAGAAGATGCTGCCGAAAACGCACCGCCAGAGGCCGAACTGGCCCGTGCGGCCAGCGCATCACCCGCCGGTGTGTCCATCGTGCCAGACAGCCGCAACAATGCGCTTTTGGTTTTTGCGACGTTCGAGCAGTTCAAACGTATCCGCGAGGTGGTGCAAGCATTGGACCTGCCGCTTGCACAGGTCGTGATCGAAGCCACGATTGTCGAGGTGGGCGTGAACGACAATCTGCGCTTTGGCGTGCAGGCCTTTCTGCAAAGAAATAACATCAACGTCCGTTCGGCCACAGAGACAGTGCCGACCGATCCTGAGCGGGCGGGATTTTTTGGCAACTTTTCGTCAATTGGCGGAAGCTCGGTTGATGTGGTGATCGATGCGCTGCGGAATGTGACCGACGTGCAGATTATTTCATCACCTTATCTCACCGTGTTGGATGGCCGCGCGGCGCGTCTGTCTATTGGGGATGAAGTTCCGTTTTTGACAAGCTCCACGGATGCCGAAAATGACGGGACGACAACCACGACAAACCAGATCGAGATCCGCGAAACCGGCGTTATTCTTGAGGTCACGCCAAGCATCAGCGCCGACAACTCTGTCTTGCTGAACGTGGTGCAAGAGGTCAGCTCAGTTGCACCAGCAGGTGAGGACGCGAACGACCTAACGCCAACAATTCAGCAGCGCACCATCACATCGGATATCGTTGTGCAATCAGGCCGAACAGCGCTTTTGGGCGGGTTGATCCAGGACAGCCAGACCGATGTCGTCACGGGTATTCCTGTCGTCAGTGACATTCCTGTTGTGGGTGAGTTGTTCAAGCAAACCAACAATACGATTGCACGCACCGAACTGCTGGTAATGATCACACCGCGTGTCGTCCGGAAGCCATCTCAATTGGATAATATTACCCGGCAATTGCGCGAAGGGCTAAGTCGTTAGATCAATTGCTGTGACCATCTACGCAGAAAAATAGCTGCCGCGCTGTCTTTTGCGAAGGCGCGGCAGCTCATCATCTTATGTGACTCGCCAGCAGCCCTTCAGATGTGGGCTGCCTGCTGTGCTGATCCAAAAACCAACCTGCTAGAATGAGACTGGTCTGTTACTGATCTCAAACGGTTGCAAAGTCGTCTCATCGTCTGGAAACGGATCTGGATCATTTAAGTTCGTCCCGTCACCCGTCCGGGCATTTGCAGGGTTGCGGGTGACATGCGCTGCTTCAAAGCTATCTCGGACAACTGCTCCGATCTCTTCCCGCTCATCCTCAGAAAGCTCAATAGGTCCCACATCGTCCAACTCTTGCATTATTTTTGGGAGTTCTTTTGTCTCATTTTGATGCTGAATCAAGGCTGGCGTTTTCATGCCATGTTGGGTTGAGCCAAGGTTGAGCGCCTTGACCTCATTCTTCAGCAGTGCCTCTGCCAACTTCGCGATGAACGCATTTGGGTCGTCAACTGCATCGGCAAGCGAGAGTGTTATCTTATCCGCTGTCCCGTCAAATTCCTCGCCTGGGCCGAGCTTATGCGTGACGAGTTGCAACTTAAAACCCTCGGCCTCGTATTTCCGAAGATGATCCATCAACGTCGGTGATTGCGCCATCTTTTGCTTTATGGAGAACGGCAATTTGTGGTCTCCGACAGTCATGCTGTCGATAGTGCGCAGGTTTTCAAGAAGGCGGGCATGTGACACGCCGTTGATCTCGTGATGGCGTTCAAAACGCGGTCTGTCGGTGGCACCAGTGTCTTCTTCACCCCGGATCGCCACGGTGTCCATGCTGGCCCTACCGGAATTCAATCCCGTAAGGTCAGGACGATGATCTTCATGGCTCGCCGACTCTCTTGCATCCCTTAGGCCCCTAGTCTCAGCCTTGCCCTGGCCACCCAGCGCAGATGGCAGGCGTTCTTTTATGAGGGCAGTGAATTTGGAAAGGCCGCTGGTCATGCCTTTTGGAATGCCATTAAAGAAAGCTTTGAAGCCTCCAGATTTCTTAGGTGCCTCTGGTGCTGTTCTTTCAACGGCTCCAAACTGCTCGCCCGCGAAGTTTGAAACCGACCTGTCATTGGCGACAGGCGTCCGCTCGCCCATCCCAAGCGTCGAAATTGAGATATGTCTCGCTGAATCTACCACACTGAACTCCTGTTTTGTCACCTTTGGGCGTACCAGCTGTGGAAAGTTATGCTGTATCAAACGGCACTACGTTCGGGCATTTGCGATGGTCCTGTAGTTCTGTTTCTGACTGCAGCTGTGATGGCTTGTCGATTGGCAGTGGCAATGCATCCTACGCGCGCCCGAACCAGCCACAAGTCAGGTCAGCATAGCACTTCGCATTTTTTCTAAGCCAGCTGATGGACGTGCGCGCTCGTCGCCGGCGCCCGCCCGCGTACATTCATCGGCCTAGCCACCCGCCGTCGACTGGCAAGGTAATACCGGTAACATACCGCGCTGCCGGCGAAGCCAAATATGTAATCGCTCCCGCGATGTCTGACGGGTCCGCCCAACGGCCAAGCGGGATACGATCAAGGATCGCTTGGTTCCTTGCAGGATCGCGCCGAAGCGCCTCCGTATTGTTGCTGACGACATAGCCAGGGGCCACAGCGTTGACAGTCACCCCTCTTGCGGACCATTCGTTTGATAGGGTTTTTGTCAATCCTGCAACCGCACTTTTAGAGGCTGCATAGGATGGAACGCGAATACCGCCCTGAAAAGACAAAAGCGAAGCAATGTTGATGATGCTGCCGCCCTGACCTTGCTTAATCCTTGATTTTGCAAATGCTTGTGACAGGAAAAA
The DNA here is from genome assembly GCA_038529695.1 of Pseudomonadota bacterium. Classification (GTDB taxonomy): domain Bacteria; phylum Pseudomonadota; class Alphaproteobacteria; order Rhodobacterales; family Rhodobacteraceae; genus Yoonia. The sequence continues at coordinate 14,605 of JBCBDL010000028.1, forward strand.
GACGACCTTAAGATTGATGTCCATCACTGCATCCCAATCTTGTTCCGAGAAATCCAGACTGTCGGCCCGACGAATGATACCTGCATTGTTGACCAATGTGTCGACGGGACCAAACCGCTTTTCGGTGTCTTGAAATGCTGCCAAGGCCCCAGCGACGGTACTCAGATCCGCATGAAGTGCATCTGCCTGCCCACCTACTGCGTCCAACTTGGCCAGCGTCTCATCCATGGCCGAACGACCCACGGCCACGACATGCGCCCCGTGTGCCGCAAGATCGACCGCAATGGCTTGTCCGATGCCGGTATTGGCGCCGGTAACAAAGGCCCGCGTCCCGGTCAAAGAGAAGTCGCTCATCGCAAATCCTCCATCGCGACCATGTCGACATCAGTGTAGTCGATGTTGTCGCCTGCCATGGCCCAGATAAAGCTGTATGATGCCGTGCCTGCACCGCAATGAATAGACCAGGGCGGCGATAACACAGCCTGTTCATTGCGCACGATTAGATGCCGTGTCTCGTCGGGTTCCCCCATCATATGGACGATATTCTGTCCCTCTTCGAGATCAAGGTAGAGATATGCCTCGGACCGACGTTCGTGGTAATGGGCAGGCATGGTGTTCCAGACCGAGCCGGTGCCCAACTTCGTCATTCCCATGACAATCTGACAACTCTCCATGACCGCGGGATGAACGAACTGGTATATAACCCGCTCGTTGCTGGTGTCGCGTGTGCCCAGCGGGACCTGCGCCGCATCTGCTATCGTGACCAATCGGGCTGGGATCGCCCGATGTGCAGGGGCTGAGACAATGTAGAAACGCGCATCCGCGCCGCTTAGTGTCACCGCTCCGGTACCCATACCAAGATAGAGCATGTCGCCACGGCCAAGTGTATAGCTTTCGCCCGCAGCGTCGACCATTCCCTTGGTTCCAAGGTTGACAAGCACGGCTTCCCGCCGGTCAAGCCAATTGGGCGTGCCCGTCTGGTCGATGCCGTCGATCGTCAATGGCCCAGTTTTGGGTGAGGCACCACCAACGATCATACGGTCGTATTGGGAATACGTCATGCAGACCTCGTCCGGCCGCCACAGGTCCTCAATCAAGAACTCACTTCGAAGTTCGGCTGTGTCAAAGGTCTTTGCATGGCGTGGATCAATAGCACGGCGTAGGTTGGTTTTGAGCATCTTTTCCTCCGTTGATGCAATGGCGATGGCCGCGCGGATCACGCGGTGACATTGGCCCGCTTCCAGTCACCGCGCCACAGGCGGCCGTGGAACGCGGGGAATTTCAGGACCTCTTCCCAAAGGAACAGCGACAACACCCAAAAGGCAGGCAAGTCGAAATACAGGACGAACAAGGCTGTCGCCGGAACCCGAAAGGCCCATTGGCTCCAGATGAAAATGTGCATCACGTAGATCGTGTCGCCTGATGCGCGCAGGGTATTGCCGCAGATCGCGTTGGTTGCGCGTGGAAACTGAAGAACCAACAAGATAGGGAGAAAGCCAAACAGGATTGCACGGGTTTCTGCTTCCAGATTTGGATAAATCCAGTCGAGCGATAGGCACATCAGAAGAAAGATTGTGGATACGATCGCGGCGGCAATGAATGCGCCGTGCCAAGCACGAGACAGAAACTGATCTAGCAATTCGGCGGATGTACGTTTGCCGAGAAGTTGTGCAACCAGAATACCCGTGGCCTGCGTCCATTGCATTGATACCTGACCAGCCAGCAGGTTCCATGGGGCAATCAGCGTCATGGCGGCAAACGCGTTGAGCGACATTTTCGCGTATATCAGCGCGCAGACATTGGTAGCCAGCGTGGCGCTGACGAACGTGGCCGCAATTGGCAGGGCAAACCGCAGATAGTGCGCCACAGTGGGGGCAAAGCGGCTGTGATGCCAGCCGCGCACCCGCCGTAACGACCCGTGGGAGCCTGCCAGCATCCCGCTCCAGAACGTGGTTTGTACAAGGATTGCAATGGCACTGCCAATTGCAGCACCTGCCACGCCGAAGGCGGGCAGCCCCCAAAAACCGTGGATCAGGACAATGCTGCTGCCAACATTGATAGGCACTGAAAGTAGATAGCCGTAAAGCGGTAGCTTACTCCGACCGATACCGTTGAAAAAGCTGGCGATGCACTGCCCAATTGCTTCGCCAATGATCACAATAGTAAAGATCTGCAAATAGGTCTGTGCTTCGGCAGCGATGTTCTCGGACGGTGCCAATGCTCCAATAACGGGAGCAGCCAACAGGAGAACCAGGCTACATCCGATTACTCCTACAGTGATGCTTATGGTCAATCCGGATGCCAATACAGATTTCAGCAACACCTGATCGCCACTACCAAATGCCTGAGCCGCACGGATCTGCATGGCATGGGAAAGGGCAAAAACCACGCCCAGCACGATACCACCTAGCGCCGCTGCTAACCCTATGGCCGCAAGCGCGGCCTCACCCAACGACGACAGCAAAAAGCCGTCAATGACGATTGTGCCATGCAGAAATAAGGCTTTGAGCGTCATCGGCCAAGCCAGCGAAAATATCTCGCCCATGCCCGGCACCGGATGGCGTGACCCAGTAGAAATGCGTTCCGTCATCAAGGCTTGGTCCCGGAGGTGCAGGAACTGTTCGAAGCGGCCATTGCCCGTGAACTAGATATCTGTGCGTTCGAAGTAATTGGCACTGGTGGCCTCGATCCGCTCGATGGTTTCATCAAGGCGAGAGAGGTGGGTCATGCCCGCTGCGATTGCGGCCTCGGAATCATGTGCAATGACCGCCTTTGCGATCGCGCGGTGGTCGGCGACCAGATTTGGAAGTCGTTGTTCCTTATCCTTGCCCAGCATACAAAGCCGATCCACCTTTGCTTTTTCCTCTAAGATGATGTCAAAGGCATATTCCACCCGCGCTATCCGGCACAAAGTCTTGTGAAAGTCGTAATCAAGCGGGCCAAAGGCGTCATATTCGCCCTTGGCTGCCACAAGGCCTTGTGCGTCCAATGCTGCATTCAAGGCATCTGCACCTTCGTCGTCACAATAGGTCGCAGCCCGCAACAACACCTCTTTTTCGATTGCTGCCCGAACAAAGCGAGCCTTTTCGATTGTCCGTTTCGAGAAACGCCGCACCTCGGTGGCTCGCTGAGGTCGAATGAGCAGCAGATCAAGGTTCGCAAGACGACTGAACGCATCCCTTACCGGTTGGCGTGAAATTCCGAATTGCGCGGCGATCTCAGCCTCTGAGATGCGGTCGCCGGGTTTCAGTTGCAGCGTCGATATTTGTTTGTGCAAGTAGTCGAACACGTCATCGACGCTTGTGCGACGCTCGCTCAGAATCGTCGGATTGATCATATCTGCTCTCCTTTTCGAGCGGAATTCAAGACGATGCTATCAGAAGAAAAACTAGTATACCAGACTAGCATTCTAGTTTTTTGACTAGTATACCAGAAGGAAAGGTCGATTCGGCGGTTGAGGACCCACCGAATAGCCAACGACCAATGGGAGGACATGATGTCGGGTGTGACCCTGAGTGGGATCATCAAAGCATATGGCGCATTGCAGGTTGTGCATGGCATTGACCTTGACGTCGCGGAAAAGGAATTCGTCGTCCTTGTTGGCCCATCGGGATGTGGCAAATCCACGACCCTGCGCATGATCGCGGGACTCGAAGAGATTACGGCTGGCGATCTGACGATCGACAAACGCCGCATGAACCGGGTCGCCCCGAAAGACCGCGACGTGGCGATGGTATTCCAGAACTACGCGCTCTACCCGCATCTGAACGTCGCGGACAACATGGCATTTGGCCTGCGCATCCGAAAGATGCCCAAGGCCGAGATTAAGACAACCATTGACGACGTTGCTGAGATACTCGGCCTCACGCCATATCTTGACCGGCGGCCGGCGGATCTGTCTGGCGGCCAACGCCAACGGGTCGCCATGGGCCGTGCCATCGTCCGTCATCCCAAAGTGTTTCTGTTCGATGAACCGCTGTCAAATCTTGATGCAAAGCTGCGTACCCAGATGCGGGCCGAAATCAAGCGGCTACACAAACGTCTTGGCGTGACCTCAATCTATGTGACCCACGATCAGGTTGAGGCGATGACGCTGGCCGACCGGATCGTCGTAATGAATGACGGGCGGATCGAGCAAGTGGGCACTCCAATGGACCTGTTCAACAACCCCGCCAACACGTTTGTCGCAGGCTTTCTGGGATCACCCCCAATGAACCAGATGAGAGGCACTTTGACAGATGAGAATGCAGCGGTGGTGAATGGGGCCACGATCAAGCTAAGCGGAAAGGTAAATGGCTACAGCGGACGCGATGTAATCATCGGCATCCGGCCCGAACATGTGGTCCTGAAACAAGACAAAAACACGTCAAGTCTACCGATCGACCTTGATCTGGTCGAACCCTTGGGGTCCGAGGCGCTTCTTCACGCACGCTACGGCAATGACAACCTGGTGTTCAAAGCGGACACGAACGGAGATGTCGGGCACCTGTCCGGTGTAAACGCGGTCCATGTTCCGACCCATCTGGTCAAGCTCTTTGATGCCGAAACCGGCCTTGCACTGAACCTAGAGGACTAGCAAAGTGGCCGAGGAAAACATCAATACGCGCCACCAATCTGTGGCGCGCGCGCGCCTTAAGATCGCGCCCGATGGTCGCCTTGTCCGGTTTTATGATCACATCAGGCGCGAATGGCAAATCTACGTAATGCTGCTACCGACGATCATTTGGTTCGTCGTTTTCTTGTACAAGCCCATGTACGGGCTGCAAATTGCCTTCAAAGATTACTCAATTTTCCGGGGCGTTGCCGACAGCCCCTGGATTGGATGGGAGCACTTTGAAACCCTCTTTGCCAATGACCAATTCCTGCGCGCGGTACGAAACACCATTTACATCTCCGCGCTGAACCTGCTCTTTGGGTTCCCTGCCCCGATCATTCTCGCGCTGATGTTCAACGAGGTTCTGAACCGGACCTACAAGAAGACCGCACAAACGATCGTCTACCTACCGCATTTTATCTCGTCGGTAATCATCGCCGGCATCGTGATCACCGCATTCTCGCCCACGGCGGGGATCATCAACACCGTCATAGGCTGGTTTGGCCTTGATCCCGTCTATTTCCTGACCCAGCCCGAATGGTTTCGGCCGATCTTTGTCGGCACCGGCATCTGGCAAGAGGCTGGCTTTGGGTCCATCGTGTTCCTGGCGGCTATCGCGGGCGTGAACCCATCGCTCTATGAAAGCGCGGTCGTGGATGGGGCCAATCGTTGGCAGATGATGTGGAAGATCACCATCCCATCCATCCTGCCCACCATCCTCATCATGTTGATCATACGCATCGGCAACATCATGGAGGTCTCGTTCGAACTGGTGATCCTACTCTATCAGCCCGCCACATATGAGACTGCGGATGTCGTTAACACCTGGATCTACCGGCAGGGCCTTCAGTCCGGTCAGTATGATCTGGCCGCGGCTGCTGGTCTATTCAATGCGGTTGTGGCTTTCGTGCTGGTGATGACCGCCAATACCCTGTCGCGCCGTTTCTCGCGCACGTCGCTCTGGTAGGGCAGGGCGATGATGAACTGGAACCTTTATTCACGTGGCGACAAATTCTTTGCAATCGTCGTTTCCATCCTGATCGGGATGTTCACGGTCGCAACCCTTTATCCCTTTATCTACATCGCCGCGGTATCATTCAGCTCAGGCTTTGCCGCGCAAGCCGGCAAGGTTGTTCTGACACCCATCGACGCCACGCTCGAAGCCTACGGTTACATCCTATGGGACCCGCAATTCTGGCTAAGTTACCGGAATACTTTTATTTACACGATTGGCGGAACGGTGATGAGCCTCGCATTCATCATCCCTGGCGCCTATGCGCTCAGCCGCCCACAGCTGAAGGGGCGGCGTTTCTTCAATCTCTTTATTGCATTCACGATGTGGTTCAACGCCGGTCTTATCCCATTTTTCTTGAACATGCGCGATCTGGGGCTGTTGGATTCAATGTTCGGCATCATCCTCGCTTTCGCTGTGAATGCGTTCAATATCATCCTGCTGCGCAACTTCTTCGAGGCGATCCCACGCAGCTTTGAAGAAGCCGCGCGCATGGATGGCGCAAACGACTTCCAGGTGCTTTGGAAAGTGTTCATCCCGCTCTCAAAACCTGCCATCGCCACGATCACGCTCTTTTGCATCGTGTCCCGGTGGAATGGGTTCTTCTGGGCCATGGTCCTTCTGCAATCCGAAGATAAGATTCCGCTTCAGGTTTTCCTGCGCCACACCATCGCAAATCTGTCCGACGACGACGAATTTGCGATTGTTCAGACGGCGGCGGGCTTCAGCGCAGAAACCGTGACCGCGGCGATTATCGTCTGTTCGATTATCCCGGTGCTGATCGTTTACCCATTCATCCAGAAGTACTTCGAGAAGGGCATCCTTCTTGGGGGCGTCAAAGAATAAATCGCAAAAGGGAGGAAAACTTATGCGTAAACTCAGCCTGGCCGCGGCCTTGCTATCTGCAAGCGCAAGTGCAATCGCAACGCCTGTTCTGTCAGACGGTCACCTTCGCATCGTGGAAGAGCCGCTGGAGCTGACAATCCAAATGAACCACGCACGCTACCCAATTTACGAAGAGGATTGGCCGGTAGAGCAGGTCGCCCGCGAACTGACCGGGATTCACCTGATCAACGATACCGTTGGGGCCAATATGCGCACGGACGAGAATACCGGGCGCACAGAGGCGCTGAACCTAATGCTTGCCTCTGGCAGCATTCCCGACATTGTGGGATCAAGCCGCATTCGCGACTTCGTCAACCAGTATGGGCCCGAAGGTGCGTTCGTACCGCTCAACGATCTGATTGCCGAACACGCCCCCAACATCGCCGCCTATTATGCAGAGCGACCGGATATCGAAGCGGCGGTGAAGGCTGCAGATGGCCAAATGTACTACATCCCATACTTGCCTGATGGCAAATATGGTCGGGCCTACTGGATCCGGACCGACTGGCTGGACGCATTGGGGCTTGAAATGCCACAGACCGTTCAGGAATACGAAGACGTCCTGCGCGCGTTCAAAACACAAGACCCCAACGGCAACGGCCTCGCCGACGAAGTGCCCTTCTTTGCGCGTCAATGGCCAGAACTGATCCGTCTCGTGACGCTATGGGATGGCCGGGCGCACGGGTCCGATACTTATCACGACTTCATCGTCGAAGACGGACGGATCAGCCATGGCTACATTGGTGAAGGTTACCGCAACGGGATAAGCAATCTTGCACGGTGGTACGACGAAGGGCTGATCGACGCGGAAATCTTTACCCGTGGCTCGTCTGCGCGTGACTTCTTGCTGTCGGAAAACCTTGGTGGTTCAACCCATGACTGGTTCGCCTCTACTGGTGGCTACAACCGCCTTTCGTCCGAGATCGATGGTTTTGAATTCCGCGCAATGGCACCCCCGGCATCGGTTGGTGGCAACCGTGTGGAAGAGCATCGCCGCATCCTGGTGAAGCCAGACGGTTGGGCGATCGGTCACACCAATGAACATGTCGTGGAAACGATCAAATACTTCGATTTCTGGTTCACCGAGGAAGGCCGACGCCTCGCAAATTTCGGCGTCGAAGGCATTCATTATGAAATGGTCGATGGCAAGCCAACCTTTACACAAGAATTCCTTGACGCCGGACCGGTCAACCGTTCGCTTTACCAGAATGGCGCGCAGCTACAGGCACGTGGCTATTTCCAAGACTACAACTACGAAATTCAATGGACTAATGAGTTCGCATTGGAAGGCATCGCACTTTATGATGAGGGCGATTACTTGATCCCGGATTTCCTGGGCGTGGCTTTCGACGCAGAGGAACAGCGGGTTTATGACCGCACCTGGGGCAGTATCCGTGACTACATGCTTGAACGTCAGCAGGGCTGGATCCTGGGCAATGGCGATGTCATTGCAGAGTGGGACGATTACCTCGCGCAATTGGATGAGCTTGGCATGCAGGAACTTCTCGCGGTGATGCAATCCGCCTATGACCGCCAATACGGCGGCTGATCAAGCTGATCCTTTGGGGCAGCGTTCGCGTTGCCCCACCCCCCTTGTCTTTGCGATGGATGAAACCGATGTTGGCGACTGCCCTTTCAAAGCTTGACGAGCCCAAAGCGGGCCGCCTGACGATCCAATACGCGCCCACAGCCGACACCGAGATCGTCGAAAATCCACCTCGCTTCACATGGCTTCCGGTATTGGACGATGATGCGCGGTATGTCCTGCGAATTTCGTCGCATCCTGATTTCCCCAAAGACAAGTGTCACGTCTTTGAGAATTTGCCGTTTAACTTCTTCACTCCTGACATCGTCTTGGCAAAGGGCACTTACCACTGGTGCTACGCAACGTGGGATACCGAAAAAAACGCCCCTTCCAGTGACTGGAGTAGTGTGCGCAGCTTCAATTTGGCAGGGGACCTGCCCGAAACGCCATTGCCGTTGCGTACTGCGCGTTTGTCGAAGGTCACCCCAGATCATCCACGTCTGTGGATGACCACGGCGCGGCTTGGCCCCTTTCAGGACGCCATCAAAGCGGACCCGGCGCATTGCACCTGGTCGACCTTTTACGAGAAGTCGGTTCTGCCATGGATGGACCGCGACATTCTGGCCGAACCAGCAGGCTATCCGGACCACAAGCGTACCGCATCGATCTGGCGTCAAACCTATATAGATTTGCAAGAAGTCTGGTACGCGATCCGCCATCTCGCCATCGGCGGAAAGGTCACCGGCGATGCGGCCATGACCGAGCGGGCGAAAGCGTGGCTTCTTGAGGCAGCCAGCTGGGACCCGATGGGGGTCACGTCACGGGCATACACAGATGAATGGGCCTATCGCGTTTGCAATGCGCTGGCTTGGGGATATGACTGGCTTCATGATGATCTTTCTGACGCAGAACGTGCGATGGTGCGCGCATCACTTCTGGCCCGTACCCGCGATATCGCAGAGCACGCGATCCTCAATGCCAAAATCCACCTGTTCCCTTATGACAGTCATGCGGTACGTTCTGTCTCTGCCACGATCATCCCTGCATGCATCGCGTTGCTCGGCGATGATGACGAGGACGAAGCCCGCGACTGGCTGAATTACTGCATTGAATTTCTCTTCACAGTCTATTCGCCGTGGGGTGACCCACAGGGGGGATGGGCCGAAGGTCCGCATTACTGGATGACAGGCATTTCTTACCTGCTTGATGCGGCAAACTGGTTGAAATCTTTTGCGCAACTCGACCTTTATGCGCGCCCATTCTTCAAGAACACCGCCGATTTTCCATTGTTTACCAAGGCGCCCAATACCAGGCGCGCGACGTTTGGCGACGACAGCACCATGGGCGATCTGACCTGCATTAAGATTGGTCTGAACCTGCGGCAATTCGGTGGCGTCACCGGCAACGGTGCATATCAATGGTATTGCGATGAAAACCTACGGCTGAATCCTGGCACCGAAGGTGATTTCTACAATTGGGGATGGTGGGATGTCCGCTTTGACGAACTCGCCTTCAAAACCGATTGGCCGCATGTCGATGCCAAAGCGCCCGAAGGGGGGATGCGCCACTTCAAAGGTATTGGTTGGGTCGGCGTACAGCACGCAATGGACGACCCGGACAATCATATCCAGTTTGTCTTCAAATCCTCGCCCTACGGCTCAATCAGCCACAGCCATGGCGACCAGAACGCATTCTGTCTGGCAGCCTACGGAGAGGACTTGGCAATTCAGTCGGGCCACTATGTGGCCTTTAATTCTTCAATGCACCGCCTATGGCGGCGGCAAACGCGATCGAAGAACGCGATCCTGATCAACGGCAAAGGGCAATATGCCGAGAACGACAAATCGAAGGCACTTGCTGCAAATGGACGGATCATCGCCGCAAAAGAGCACGATGATCATATCTTCATTCATGGCGACGCGACCGCCGCTTACCAAAGCCTGACCCCCGAGGTGACACGGGCGGAGCGGGAGGTATATTTCGTGCGCAAGTCCTACTTTGTGATCATCGACAAGGTGGATGCGGAAACGCCAGTCACCATCGATTGGCTACTTCATGCCAACGCACCCTTCGACTTGGGCAAGACGTCGTTCCGCTACAGCGGTGAGCGCGCGGGATTTTATGGTCAGGTGGTTTGGTCCGAAGGTGGCAAACCAGTCATTGAACAATTGACTGATTTTCCGGATGTCGATCCGGCAGATTATGCAGGCTTGCCGGTGAGCACCTGCCTTACCGCCCGCTATGACGCTGCCACACGCCACCGAATTGCGACGCTTCTCGTGCCTTACAGGCTTGATGCGCCAAAACGGATTTTCAACTTCATGGATGACCAAGGCTACGACGCTGATCTTTACTTCACAGACCCCGACGAAAACACGTTCAGGATTGTGATGAAAAAGCTTGCAAACACATAAGCGCTCCAGAGTGGCAGGCGTATGGAACGATTAGGAAGGAACGATATGAAACTACAAGGCAAGACTGCCATCATTACAGGCGGTGGGCGCGATATTGGCGCTGCGGTCGCCAAAAAATTTGCCGCTGAAGGTGCGAATGTCGCCCTCAGCTATTTCGAAAGTTCCACCGGTGCAGACAGCGTTGTGACTGAAATTGAGGCGGCAGGTGGAACCGCACTTTCAGTTCAGGCTGACCTGAATACCCAAGCGGGGGTGAATGATCTGGTGAATGCCGCCGTCGATGCCTTTGGCGGTGTCGACATATTGGTGAATAATGCTGGCGGCCTGATTGCACGAAAGAAAATCGCAGAGATGGAGCTGTCGCATTGGGATGCGGTTATGACGCTGAACCTGACCAGCACCTTCCTGATGACCAAAGCTTGCCTTGCGCATATGAAATCCGGCGCCATCGTGAACCTCGCTTCACAAGCAGGGCGAGATGGCGGTGGCCCCGGTGCAGTCGCCTATGCCACTGCCAAAGGTGCCGTGATGACGATGACGCGTGGACTAGCCAAGGAGCTGGGCCCGGACATCCGTGTCAATGCGCTTTGCCCCGGCATGATCGACACTGATTTTCACAATATCCATACGCCCGATGCCGGCCGTCGCGGCTTTGAGGCAAGCGCGCCGCTGAAACGTCAGGGTGTGGTCGAGGATGCCGCGAACCTTGTGCTGTTTCTCGGCTGTGATGACAGCGCATTCATCACAGGGGCCAACATCGATATCAACGGCGGCATGCTGTTTTCATAATTGGGGAGAGACATGTCTGATTTTCCTATTGTTTCCGCCGGCGAGAATGTCACGCGCCAAGTACTTTCCGATCACCCGGACCTGATGGTGGTGGCCTTTCGTTTCGCCGCCAAAGGGGCGATTGGCGCCATGCACAATCACCCCCATGTTCAGTCCACCTATGTCGAAAGCGGGCGGTTTCGCTTTCGCCTGGGTGATGATGAACGTGAGGTCGGACCGGGCGACAGTTTCGTGATACCTACGATGATCATGCACGGATGTGTTTGTCTCGAACCCGGCACTTTAGTTGATTGCTTCACGCCACGCCGCGAAGATTTTCTTTAAAAAAGGTCCACTCATGCATGTTCTGGCCATTGGTGAATGCATGGCTGAGTTCGCGCCCGCAGATATGGCTGGCACGTATCGGTTGGGGTTTGCAGGCGATACTTTCAATACAGCATGGTATCTGGCGCGTTGCGCATCGAACATCCACGTCTCTTACCTGACCATGGTGGGAGAGGACCCGATCTCCACCAACCTGAGGGCCTTCATGGCGGACAGTGGGATAGATGACCGTTTCCTGCGGACACATCCAGACCGCACCATCGGACTATATATGATTTCGTTGCAAGACGGAGAGCGCAATTTTACCTATTGGCGCGGTCAGTCTGCCGCCCGGATGCTTGCCGACGACCCCGAGTATCTGGCACAGGCGATCGATGCGGTCGACATCGTCTATTTCTCAGGCATCACCCTTGCCATTCTTTCCGAACAGGCACGCACAACGCTGCTATCGGCTTTGCAGAACGCCCGTGAGATCGGAAAATGTATTGTTTTTGATCCTAATTTACGGCCCGTACTTTGGGCATCGGCAGATCAGATGACGGACGTTATCATGAAGGGTGCGGCCATCAGCAACATCGCTTGCCCGTCTTTTGAGGATGAGGCCACATACTTTGGCGATCGCACCCCACATGAGACGGCAAAGCGTTACCTTGGGGCCGGTGTGACGACGGTTGTTGTCAAGAATGGACCCGGTCCCGTGATTTATGCGGAAGGTCAACACTTCGGGCAAGCCGCAGTCAGACCCTTAGAGGCGGTCACCGATACAACCGCCGCTGGGGACAGTTTCAATGCAGGTCTTCTGGCCGCACACGTCGCCGGAACCTCTTTGACTGACGCCGTCGCCTATGCCTGTCAGGTGTCGCGCATTGTGGTGCAGCACAAGGGGGCGCTGGTCGACGCACCACTTCCGACATTGATGTAACGCAGATCAAACCAGGTCCCACCAGGTGAATACGCCGACGGAAAGGGAGTGGTTGGAACGTTCATAACAGACATCTAAGCCCCTTCACCAGAAAGAGAAACGTGGTGATCGATAAGGCATCACCTGATTTCTGAGTTACGCACCTCAAAAAAACATGGACGTGAGGTGCGTACCTCATGTAGCGTCAAAACATGCCGCGATTCGTCATTGTGCAAGGCGGCAGACAAAAGGGAGGAATGCATGTCATACTTAAAACTGGCAACTGCCAGCGCTGTTGCGATCTCGGCCGTCAGCGCCGCATCGACTGCGCAAGCTGAAGACCTGACGCTTTGCTGGGCAGCCTGGGATCCGGCAAACGCTTTGGTCGAGCTTTCCAAGGAATTCGAGGCCCAGTCAGGTCACAGCATGAATTTCGAGTTCGTGCCCTGGCCGAATTTTGCGGATCGTATGCTGAACGAATTGAATTCCGGCGGCAAGCTCTGCGATCTGTTGATTGGCGATAGCCAATGGATCGGTGGTGGGGCCGAGAACGGTCATTACGTCAAGCTCAATGATTTTTTCGACGCCGAGGGGATTTCGATGGACGATTTCGCCCCGGCGACAGTCTACGCTTATTCGACTTGGCCAAAGGGTACGCCAAACTACTATGCCCTTCCTGCCATGGGTGACGCGAATGGTTGGTTTTACCGCAAAGACTGGTTTGCGCGCGAAGATATTCAGGCCGCCTACAAGGAGGAAACCGGCCAGGACCTGCGCGAGCCACAATCGCAAAGGGAGCTGCTACAAATCGCGCAATTCTTCCAGGAACGTGAAATTGATGGCAAGACTGTCTATGGCGCTGCAATCTTCACCGAACGTGGTTCGGAAGGCATTACCATGGGTGTAACGTCGGCGCTCTATCCGTGGGGTTTCAAATATGAGAACACGCCGGGCTCCTATGACATGGAGGGGGCCGTTAACTCACCCGAATCCGTTGAAGCGCTTGAGTTCTACAAGGAGTTTTACGCGACAGCGACGCCTCCCGGTTACACAAATTCTTACATGGGCGAGTCACTCGATGCGTTTAAGTCGGGCCA
>JBCBDL010000029.1:0-28140 GCA_038529695.1 Pseudomonadota bacterium
GAAATCCAAAACAGATAATGAAGGCGTCGCGCAAAAGCTGATCGCCTCATCCGCCGATCTTGACGCGCTGGCTGCTGGTGAGCGGGATGTACCTGCGCTGAAAGGTTGGCGGCGCGAGGTCTTTGGCCAGGACGCGATCCGGCTTTGCGAAGGGCAGGTGGGTCTGGCGGTGCAGGGGCAAAAGGTCGTCACTGTCGCCCTTTGATCTGGACGCGCAAGGGGCTTGCGCCTACATCAATCGTCAGATGTGAAAAGGCAGGCCCATGGCAAACCCGGATTTTGAAGAGCTGGTTGAAACCTTTGAATTCCTTGACGATTGGGAGGACCGGTATCGTCACGTGATCGATATGGGCAAGGCGATGCCACCGTTGGAGGACGCCTTGCGCGTCCCGGCGACCAAGGTGGACGGCTGCGCAAGCCAGGTTTGGCTAGTACCGCAGATCAAGGACGGCGTGTTCACCTTCCGCGGCGAAAGCGACGCAATGATCGTGCGCGGGCTAATCGCCGTGCTACTGGCGCTTTACAACGGGCAAACGGTTGATGAAGTCGGCAAGATCGATGCTGCTGCGGAATTAGGGCGGCTTGGGCTGAATGATCACCTGTCCACTCAACGTTCCAACGGCCTGCGAGCGATGGTCGAGCGGATTAGAGAGACGGCTGCGGCAAAGTAAGTGATCAGCGGTCAGTCGTCCAAGGTCGGCAAATCCAGATTATACTTTTCAAGCACTTCGAACACAGGAAAGCCAGCAGAGACCATTTCATCGACCATTTTGCGATCTTTGCATCGCTTTTGGACTTCTATGGCCTGATCAATCGTGATTGTCTCAATGATGTTTTTGCGCTGCTCGGTCTTCTGAGTCAACTCGGCGGCGGTGTATGTCATGATGATATGTTCCGGCGAAAACAAGACAGTGTCACCAAGCGCCAATCTGATTTTGCCCTCCTCACGACAATAGGGCTTGTTTTCGAGCGTGCCGCTGTAAATGCCGTCCTTGGAGTCAATGACCTTTACCCACATCCGCTCCGTCGCCAATTGAGCGACATCATCGTCTATGGAAATGTCGAAGATAAGCTTAGCAAGGTCGTCCGTCTGCAGGCTCTCGCGTTCAGCCTTCGGGGGAAGATAAAAGGTTTCTGGGTTTTCGCGATGACGTTCCTCGGCACTATCCAATTCATAGCCGACTTTTTCCAATGTTGGTAACTGACGCATCACCATGTTTCCTACGGCTCAAAATTCTTACTTCACTGCGAGAATCTAGAGGGTTCCTGGGTAAAGGTGAAGTTCAAAGATGCAGAGAGTTTGTGTCAACATATAGTATCGGTGAAACAACAGCTCATCACTTCACTACATCCTCGTTATAGCGCTAACGCGTATCAATGAGTCTTGCAAATCACCATATCCCGTAAATCGGCGCTCAAATCTCAAACCTAGCCGCTCTGCACATTCCTGCGCCTTTGAGGTCAGCGCCGGATCATCGCTCTGCGCCTGGTAGACCAGCTTTTCATAATTCCCGAAATACATATCGCGCAGGTCTGGATGACTACACAGGCCAAGCGGTTCCCAGACAAAGGCGTCAAACTGCCGAACCAGAAAATCGGTCAGATAGAAGGCCGTTATCTCTTCGCGGGCTGCAAAAGCCGCATTGCCTTCAAAGAAGGAATAGCAATGCGGGCCTGCCACCATCTGCACGCCCATCTCGTCACACGCGGCCTGCAGCAAACCACCCGTGCCGCAATCCGCGTAGACGATAAAAACAGAAGCGTAATCATCGCGATACTTCGCAACCGCCGCGCGCACGGCCGGAACAATGCGCTCCGGGTGGTTGTGATAAATCGCGGGGAGACATTGCAGATCGAGGTGGTCCCAGCCATTCGCGGCTTTCAGGGCCATGATTTCACGGGCCAGCGCCCCGCACGCGATGAGCAAGACGCGCCCCTGACCGGTGGGTGCAAGCCCCTTAACCGTCAGTTCCGCGTCGCTGGTCATGCCAGTATCACAGCCGTGCCATAGGCCACGATCTCGGACGCGCCATCCATGATGGCCGATGTCTCCATCCGGCAGCCGACCACGGCATTGGCACCCATCGATTTTGCGTCAGCGACCATACGATCCAGCGCCTGTTCGCGTGCGCCCGCCATCAAAGATGAATAGCCCGACACCTCTCCGCCCACGACCGTTTTCAGCCGCGCGACGATATCTGTGCCAATATGTTTGGCCCGGACGGTAGAGCCGCGCACGAGCCCGATCACTTGCGTAATCTCACGCCCCGGCACGTTATCGGTTGTGCAGATCAACATATCAGTTTTCGAACCGATCATAGTGATCGTCGTCTTTGTTGCCCCAACGCTCTGCAATGACACGCCAGCCGATATATGCACAAAGCGCAACAATGCTGATAACCGCAAGACTGACATATGGTGGGAATGCCACCGCTGCGACCAATGCGGCCCCAAGGTATATGGTCACCGCAGCAGCGGCCAACACGCAGACAATTATCAAGACAAGTCGATCAAGTGGCATGATGTTCTCCTCTGCCTGACAGATAAGAACCGCAATCGCCCAATGGAAGGCATCAGGCCATTGCCGCGCCCTGATTATGTTTGCGTGCCATGAAGGTTTTGGCCGTCTCCACTGCGACAGCGGCATCGCGACAATACGCATCGGCGCCAATGGCTTTGCCGAATTCCTCGTTCAGAGGCGCGCCGCCGACCAGCACGACGTAATCGTCACGGATGCCTTTTTCGACCATCGTATCAATCACGACCTTCATGTACGGCATCGTCGTCGTCAAAAGGGCCGACATGCCAAGGATGTCGGGCTGCTCTGTCTCCATCGCTTCAAGATAGCTTTCCACCGCATTGTTGATGCCCAGATCAACCACTTCGAACCCGGCGCCTTCCATCATCATGGAGACGAGGTTCTTGCCGATATCGTGGATATCGCCTTTGACCGTGCCGATGACCATCTTGCCCACGCGCGGCGCACCGGTTTCGGCCAAAAGCGGTTTCAGGATCGCCATGCCGCCTTTCATCGCGTTTGCGGCCAGCAGCACCTCTGGCACAAACAGGATACCGTCACGGAAGTCATGACCAACAATGGTCATCCCTCCCACAAGCGCCTCTGTCAGGATGCGGTAAGGCTCCCATCCGCGGTCCAGCAGGATGTTCACGCCTTCCTCGATCTCTTCCTTCATGCCGTCGTAAAGATCATCGAACATCTGCGCGACGAGGTCCTCGTCATTCAGTTCGGACAGGATGATGTCGTCTTCTTCGTCGGACATGGGCAGAACCTTTTGCATATGCACGTTTATTCAGTAGTGCGCCCGATTGGCGCAAGTGACCTGCACAATAGCGACATTCGCATATTCGTGACCGACTTGCATTGCGCGTGTTCATGAATTGTTCTAATAAAGATTATGTCTGAACATCCGGTTCAAAAGTCGCATCGCACGCCAGGCCGCGCAGCGGGCTTTAACCCCGATATACGGTTTGACCGGATCACGACCGAAGCCGTTCATGACGGCTGGGATCGGGATGAGGAACGACCGGTGCTGCGGACGCAAGTGACCGAGGAACAGATCCGTAAGGTGATCGCGCGAAACACCTCACCAGATCTGTCTTTCGATCGGTCAATCAATCCGTATCGCGGCTGCGAACATGGCTGTATCTACTGCTTTGCGCGACCCAGCCACGCATTTCTGGGTCTGTCACCGGGCCTGGATTTTGAAACCAAGCTGATCGCCAGGCCCAATGCGGCCGAACGGCTGCGGGCGGAATTGTCCAACCCACGCTACTGCCCAGCAATGATGGGGATTGGCACGAATACCGACCCCTATCAGCCCATTGAAAAGGATCGCGGTATTATGCGCGAAATCCTGACGGTTCTCCGTGATTTCAATCACCCAGTTGGGATCGTCACCAAAGGAACGCTGATCGAACGTGATGTGGATATCCTGGCTGAGATGGCTGCCAAGGGGCTGACACGGGTCGGTATCTCCGTCACAACGCTTGATCCCAAAACCTCCCGCGCGATGGAGCCGCGTGTGCCCTTGCCTGCGGCAAGGCTGCGCACGATCCGGCGCCTGACGGATGCCGGTATTCCTGTTCGCGTGATGGTCTCACCTGTGATCCCGGCACTGACGGATCACGAGCTTGAGGCCATTTTGGGGGCAGCAGCAGATGCGGGGGCCGTTGCGGCCTCGTCGATTATCCTGCGACTGCCGCTTGAAGTGGCGACCTTGTTCAAGGATTGGCTTGCGGAACATTACCCCGACCGCGCAGCCCGCGTGATGGGCCGGGTCCGTGAATTGCACGGCGGTAAGGAATATGACCCGGCATTCGGCAAACGCATGGTCGGGCAGGGGGCATGGGCGGCGATGATGCAGCAGCGGTTCAAGCTGGCGACACGGAAACTGGGTCTGGATCGGTCTTTGCCGCCCTTGCGCACGGATCTGTTTGCCAAACCACCCCAAGCCGGAGATCAACTCGCCTTATTCTGAGCGGGTCGCAGGCTGAAATGTCGGAGCCTCCGGCGGCGGTATTTTTGAACATGAGAAGACCATGTTCACTTGCTGTTAACCATGAGGCGCAACATTTGAGATGCGGCACAGGCTGAGGAGCCGATGGCCGCAACGTGAGAAGTCCCTGCGCTGGCCAGTGGCATCAGTGTGGGGGTGGACCTTTTCTCATGTTCAAAAATACCTCGGGGGAGGCCCGGCACGGGCCGGGGTCAGAGCCCCCAAATCACCAGACGCAAAAGGACTAAGCCCGCCGTCTGCGACCGCGGCGTGGTGATGCCGCCGGTCCGGCGCCATCTGTTCCGTCTGATTCCGACGAAAAGCCGCCGAGCGCTGTTGCGATCGCCTCTAGTGTCGGTTTCGCGCCTTGCGGTCTGTCTTCCAGAGCTGCGCGCATGGCCCGCAAGTGATCCGGCGTTGTGCCACAGCAGCCGCCGATGATGGTGGCACCGCTATCGCGGGCAAGCACCGCGTAGTCCGCCATCAAATCAGGTGTGCCGTCGTAGTGTATGTGCCCGTCGTGGTATTTTGGGATGCCGGCATTGCCTTTTGCGATAATGGGCAGCGTTGGGTTGGCCGCTGAAAAGCCCAGCACAGTGCGCAGAAGATCCGAAGCGCCAACACCACAATTTGCCCCAAAAGCAAGAGGTTGATGGGCGATCTTGCCAACCTTTTTGACCATATCAGCGGATGTCAGCCCCATCATCGTTCGGCCTGCCGTGTCAAAGCTCATCGTGCCGCACCACGGCATATCTGCCAATGCAAAGGCTTCGGCCGCCGCCGCGAATTCCTCGGCCGCGCTGATGGTTTCGACCCACAAAATATCTGCACCGCCAGCCTTCAATCCTTCTGCCTGTTCATGAAACATCTCGACAGCCATTTCGTGGGTGAGGCTGCCCATTGGGGCCATAATCTCGCCCGTCGGTCCAACAGATCCGGCCACGACAATGGACCGGCCCGCGGCATCCGCCACTTCGCGTCCGAGTTCGGCGGCTGCTTTGTTGAGTTCATGCACGCGACCCTCTGCACCGTGCAACTTTAGCCGCGAGGCATTCGCACCAAAACTATTGGTCAGAAAAATATCACTGCCCGCGTCTGCAGCACCCTTATAGAGCGCTGTGATCTTGGCCGTTTCTTCCACATTCCAGAGTTCTGGCGCATCGCCAGACATCAGGCCCATATTGAACAGATTGGTGCCTGTCGCTCCGTCTGCCATTAGCCAGTCGCGGGTCTTTAACAGCTGTGACAGGGCATTTGTCATTGGTGCGCGGCTCCGGAATAGCTTGTCCGCGTCGCTTGTCACGTCCGAGTGGCGACTGCAATCCGAAAGAATGCATATCAATTATGAATGTGCTGCAACTACCTGCGCAACACAGTGGCGTCCAAGGTTGCGGATGCTAAAGCTCTTTAACAAGCTGATCTTTTGCCTCAACGAGAAACTCCGCCATCTTGGCACGGATCGTGGCCTCATCCGCCCTGTCGCCCAGATCGCCGGACACCTTGCGGTAGACGTCTTCGTGACCGGCCTCTTCAAAATCGGATTTGATCACCTCTTGTGCGTAGGCCGCTGCATCATCTCCCGATTTGCCGAGCAGTTCTGCCGCCCAAAGGCCAAGCAACTTATTACGCCGGGCTTCCGCCTTGAACTGCATCTCAGCGTCATGGGCGAATTTGGCTTCAAAGGCGTGTTCGCGGTCGTCAAAGGTGTTCATGGTGCCCTCATGATTGAAAGAAATGTTGCTTTTGATATGCCCTCGCGGGTGCTTGCCCGCAAGGGGGGCTTGCACTATGACGCGCACATGACGCAACCCAAGCCGGGCTTGCGGATCGCGTAAGGGGTTGTGATGGCACGCCGCAAGAAGATTTACGAAGGCAAGGCGAAGATTTTGTATGAAGGCCCCGAGCCGGGGACATTGGTGCAGTATTTCAAGGACGATGCGACCGCCTATAACGCCGAGAAAAAGGCGGTGATTGAAGGCAAGGGTGTATTGAACAATCGGTTGTCCGAGTTTTTCATGACGGGCCTGACAACAATTGGTATCCCCACGCATTTCATCAAACGTCTGAATATGCGCGAACAATTGATCCGACAGGTGGAAATCGTGCCGTTGGAAGTGATTGTGCGCAATGTTGCCGCGGGCTCTATGGCCAAGCGGATGGGTATGGAAGAGGGCGCGCAGCTGCCGCGCCCGATTGTGGAATTCTCGTACAAAGACGACAGTCTTGGCGACCCGCTTGTGCCCGAAGAATATATCATCGCCTTTGGTTGGGCGAGCCAGCAGGATCTTGATGATATTGTCAGTCTGGCCTTGCGCGTGAATGACTGGATGTCTGGCGTCATGTTTGGCGTCGGTATCAAACTGGTGGATTTCAAGATCGAGGTAGGCCGTGTCTGGGACAATGAATTCCCCCGTCTGATCCTAGCTGATGAAATCAGCCCCGATAGCTGCCGTTTGTGGGATATCGAAACGGGCCAAAAGCTCGACAAGGACGTGTTCCGCCGCGATCTCGGCAGCCTGTCGGATGCTTATACAGAGGTCGCGCGCCGTCTGGGTGTGATGCCATCGAACGTCACCCATCGGCCCGCAAAGCCGACGCTGATCAACTAAAGGAACCTGACGATGAAAGCCCGTGTGCATGTAATGTTGAAGAATGGCGTGCTCGATCCGCAAGGAGAGGCCGTACGCCATGCACTGGGGACGCTGGGCTTTGATGGCGTTGAAAGCGTGCGTCAGGGGAAGGTGATTGAGCTTGATCTGGCCGATGGCACGACCGAGGATACGGTCAAGGACATGTGTGAGAAGCTGCTCGCGAATACGGTGATCGAAAGCTACCAGGTGGAGATGATCTGATGCGGGCGGCTGTCATCGTTTTTCCCGGATCGAACTGTGATCGGGACATGGCCGTGGCGCTGCAGGCTACAGGCGCCGATGTCAGCATGGTCTGGCACAAAGATGCGGCATTGCCCGAAAACGTGGATCTTGTGGCAGTGCCGGGCGGATTTTCGTTTGGGGATTACCTGCGGTGCGGGGCCATTGCGGCGCAATCGCCGATCTGCAAGGCGTTGGTCGCGCATGTGGAACGGGGTGGTTACGCGCTGGGTGTGTGCAATGGATTTCAGGTCCTGACTGAAACTGGATTGCTGCCGGGTGCATTGATGCGCAATGCCGGCTTGAAGTTCATCTGTAAGACCGTTGATTTGAAGGTTGAAACCTCGGCCAGTGCCTTTACTGAAGGTTATAATGCGGGTGATACCGTCGGGTTTCCCGTCGCGCATCATGACGGGAATTACACAGCCGACGCTGCGACGCTTGCCAAACTGCAGGGCGAAGATCGCGTTGCGTTCCGCTATGTCGATAATCCCAACGGATCGGTCGCTGACATTGCCGGCATCCTGTCAGAAAACCGCCGCGTCTTGGGGTTGATGCCGCATCCCGAACGCGCGGTTGATGCAGGTCACGGGGGCACAGACGGGCAGGCGCTTTTCCGCGGATTATTGGGGCAATTTGCCCAAGCATAACTTGCGTTCTTGCTGCATTGCGGGCGCCACCTTAGAGTGCCTGCATGGTTGAGTTGGGGAAATACACGCTAAGACGCGGGAAAGGGCGGTGGTATCTGCGCCTGTCGATCCTCGTGATCTGCCTGTTTGCTGTCATCGTTATCTATGTCTCCAACCAGCTTCTGACCAAGCGTTTTACTGAAACGATCAGCAACCGGTCCGAGGTGCGGCTGGCGCTTTATGTGACTGGTTTGATGAGCGAGTTGCAGCGGAATTCCGTAGTCCCGCAACTCTTGTCGCGCGATCCGGAGTTGATGCGCGCGCTTGAAAGCAATGACTACACGCTGTCGACAGCACGCCTGCTGTCGTTTGTTGATGAGATTGGTGCAGCGTCCTTGACCTTGCTGGACCGCGACGGGCGCGCGGTGGCTGCGACCGACCGTAACCAGCTTGGCGCGACACATCGCAATGCGCCATATTTTGTGGATGCGCAGCGCAATAACCAGACGGTCTACAACACATTCCAAAGCGAGGATGGCGTATATTCGTTCATCTATTCCCGGCGGGTTGAGGTGAATGCCGAATTTCGCGGTGTGATCATGGTGGCCGTCGATGTTCCAAGGATGGAGCGAAGCTGGGCAGGCGTTTCTGACGCCGTCCTGGTCATGGACAGCGAAGGCACGATCATCATGTCGACAGAGCCGCGCTGGCGCGGTTTGGGCGAGGAAGAGGCATTGGCCCGGCAATCTGCCCCGTCGGCCATTCAACGCGCGCTGCGCCTGACCCAAGGATGGGCGGCGTTACCTGCAGATGCATATCTTCAGGGTGAGGCTGTGTTGCGGCGCGAAGTGCGCATCCCGCATCAGGGCTGGCGCATGGTCAGCTTTACCACTTACGCGTCTGTCCGGCAGCAAGTGAACGGGATCCTTGCGCTAGAGGTGATGGGATTCGCCATCATCCTCGCGTTTCTCTTTTGGTTCACGTCACGTAAGACCGCGTCGCGGTTGGTCTTTTTCCAGCGCGAGTCAGCAGAGCTTCGCGCATTGAACCGCAGGCTGCAGCGGGAAATTGCCGAACGCGAAAAGGTCGAAAAGACGCTGCAGGTGGCCGAACAGACGATTGCGCAATCGTCAAAATTGGCGGCCTTGGGTGAGATGTCAGCAGCGGTCAGTCACGAGCTGAACCAACCCCTCGCCGCGATGAAGACGTATCTCGCAGGGGCGCGTCTTTTGCTGCAGCGCCAGCGCCCGGATGAGGCGCTATCCTCGTTTCAGCGAATTGATGATTTGTTGGAACGGATGGGGGCGATCACTCGTCAGCTGAAATCATATGCACGCAAAGGTGCGGATGCGTTTGAACCCGTAGATACAAGGGCCGCCGTATCCACAGCTCTGGCGATGATGGAGCCGCAATTGAAGACGCGGTCGGTCAACATCATCCGCACGTTGCCGAACGATCCGGTGATGATCCTGGGTGATCGGTTGCGGCTGGAACAGGTGATTATCAATCTCTTGCGCAATGCGCTTGATGCCACCAAGGGTGCCAACAACCCGACAATTGAGATTTTGCTGGCCGCTGGTGACACCGTCAGCCTGCAAATTCGCGACAATGGCGAAGGGATCGAGAACCTCAATGAATTGTTTGAGCCGTTCTACACAACCAAGGAACCTGGTGATGGTGTCGGCTTGGGGCTTGCCATCTCATCCGGCATCGTCAACGATTTAGGTGGGCGCCTGACCGCACGCAATGCGGTGGATGGCGGGGCTATATTCGAGGTGCAACTGCCTGCGATGCGGGCAGATGTCGCTGCGGCAGAGTAAGGAAACGACATGAACAAGGCCATGAAGATCGCAATCGTCGATGACGAAAAGGATATGCGTCAGTCGATCAGTCAATGGTTAGCCCTTTCGGGCTTTGATACCGAAACTTACGCCTCCGCCGAGGATGCGCTGAAAGGATTGGGGAGCGATTTCCCCGGTATTGTTGTCAGTGATATCAAAATGCCCGGCATGGACGGGATGCAGTTTTTGAAGAAACTGAAAGGTGTTGATAGCTCTCTGCCAGTCATCATGATCACTGGTCATGGCGATGTGCCCATGGCGGTCGAGGCGATGCGCGTCGGCGCCTATGATTTCCTGGAAAAGCCGTTCAACCCCGATCGGATGACGGAGTTGGCCAAGAAGGCCACGCAAGCGCGGCGTCTGACCCTCGATAACCGTGCGCTGCGCAAGGAATTGTCAGACGGCTCTGCCCTGATGGGCAAGCTGATTGGTCAATCGGCCCCGATGGAGCGGTTGAAAGAGGATATCCTTGATCTGGGCCAGGCCGATGGCCATGTGCTGGTCGAGGGTGAGACCGGGACCGGTAAGACGCTGGTGGCCCATGCCCTGCATGCAGTGGGTGCGCGGGCGAATAAGAAGTTCGTCTTGCTCAGCTGTTCGGCCTATGACGAAGAAACGCTGACCCGTCACATCTTTGGCCCGGCAAAGGACGATGAGCCGATCCCTGCGATGGAAGAGGCGCGCGGTGGCACGCTGGTGCTAGAGGATATTGAGGCGCTAAGCCATCCGCTGCAGGCGCGTCTTTTGACGGCGATCAATGATCAGGGCACGCCAGCAGAAACGCGGATCGTCGCGATCTGTAACCTGCAGGAGCAGAACAAGACCTGCGAAAGCGTGCTGCGGCCAGACCTGTTCTACCGCCTTGCGGCACTGCGCATCACTGTTCCACCCTTGCGGCAGCGCGGGGAAGACATCCTGATGCTCTTTACCCGCCTGAGCGAGCAATTTGCAGATGAATATGGCTGTGATGCGCCAGAGGTCAGCGCGCAAGAGGCCGCCCAACTGCTGCAAGCCCCATGGCCCGGCAATGTGCGGCAGTTGATCAATGTGGCCGAACGTGCGGTTTTGCAAAATCGCCGGGGCACGGGATCAATCGCATCGCTGCTGATGGCCGACACCGAAGAAACGAAGCCAGCCATGACGACCGAAGGCAAGCCATTGAAAGAATTCGTGGAAGCCTTCGAACGGATGCTGATCGACAACACGATGCGCCGCCACAAGGGATCGATCGTATCTGTGATGGAAGAGTTGTGCCTGCCGCGTCGGACACTGAACGAAAAAATGGCCAAGTATGGCCTGCAGCGGTCTGACTACCTGTGATTTGATACCTGTGTAAGAGATTACATGACCCCGACACACGAACCCTTGTGTCGGGGGGCAAGTGTCCATTATGTATAGGGAACGGGTGCTCGTGCGTTGGTTGTGCGATGATATCCGATCGAGATTCTCTGTTTGCTGGTCAGCGATGACTGATCACACCAAACAGCTGATTTGGTCCCACGGGATCAGAAGAACGCCCTGGGTGCACGTGTATTGTGTTCACCGGGCCATGAACGGGCCCCTCAAATGGGGTCGGAGAAGAAACGCGATGCAGTGCACGCATGATACAGGCAAAATCGCAGCGGCCCCGAGGGGCCCCGATGTTGCCAGCGTGCAAATCGCCTTAATCAGACATGTAACACGGACAACAGCGCCCCCAGGGGCGCCACTGGGGTTATGTGCGAACGGACAACATGCCAAAGAAAATGCTAATCGATGCCACACACGCGGAAGAAACCCGCGTTGTTGTGGTCGACGGGAACAAAGTCGAAGAATTTGATTTCGAAAGCCAGTTCAAGCGTCAGCTTGCTGGAAATATCTACCTTGCCAAGGTTACACGCGTAGAACCATCGCTGCAGGCGGCTTTTGTGGACTATGGCGGCAACCGCCATGGTTTTCTTGCCTTCTCTGAAATCCATCCGGATTACTACCAGATCCCCGTGGCGGACCGCGAGGCCCTGATCGCCGAGGAAAAAGCCTATGCCGAAGCGATGAAAGCTGAAGCAGAAGCCGAGGAAGAAAAACCAAAGCCAAAACGCCGTCGGCGCAGTCGCGCCAAAGCTGCCGAGGCGACAACAGATGATGCGGTAATCACCGCAGAGGTCGAAACCGACGAAGAAGAAACCTCTGGCGATATTGCAGGTATGGAAACCATCGACCTTGATGATGAGGTCGAAGGCAGCTCGCCCATGGAATTGGTCGCCGAAACCCCGGTTGAGACACCCGCCGCCGGCGAAGAAGACGACAGCGATGATGCCGATGACCAGCCCAGTGTTGAGGCTGCAGATGCCGAGGACAAGGATGACGGGATCGAAAGCGTCGCTGAAGAGGATGATACGGACGAGGTGCGCCCCGTGCGCAAACCACGCCCGAAACGGTACAAGATTCAAGAGGTTATCAAGGTTCGTCAGATCCTTCTGATCCAGGTGGTGAAGGAAGAACGTGGGAATAAAGGGGCCGCGCTGACTACGTATCTGTCGCTTGCTGGGCGCTATTGTGTGCTGATGCCCAACACCGCGCGCGGTGGTGGGATTAGTCGCAAGATCACGAACGCCGCGGATCGCAAGAAACTGAAAGAGATTGCAGGTTCCATGACCGTGCCCGATGGCGCGGGTCTGATCATTCGGACCGCAGGTGCCCAAAGGACCAAGGCAGAGATCAAACGCGATTATGAATACCTGCAGCGGATGTGGGAACAAATCCGCGAACTGACGCTGAAATCCATCGCACCTGCGAAGATTTACGAGGAAGGCGATCTGATCAAACGGTCGATCCGCGATCTTTACTCCAAAGAGATCGATGAGGTGATCGTTGCGGGCGAAGAAGGGTACCGGACGGCCAAGGATTTCATGAAGATGATCATGCCGTCCCACGCCAAGAATGTGAAATTCTACGCCGAGCAATTGCCGCTTTACGCGCGTTATCAGGTTGAAGGGTATTTGAATGGCATGTTCAACCCGACCGTCCAACTGCCCTCTGGTGGTTACATTGTCATCGGCATTACCGAGGCGCTGGTTGCAATCGACGTCAACTCTGGCCGTGCGACCAAGGAGGGGTCGATCGAACAGACGGCGTTGAAAACCAATCTTGAAGCCGCAGATGAGGTGGCACGCCAATTGCGCCTGCGCGACCTCGCTGGGCTGATTGTTATCGACTTCATCGATATGGATGAGCGTAAGAACAACAATGCGGTTGAAAAGCGCTTTAAAGATAAGCTCAAGACAGATCGGGCGCGTATTCAGGTGGGTCGCATTTCCGGCTTTGGTCTGATGGAAATGTCGCGCCAAAGGCTGCGGCCTGGCATGCTTGAGGCGACAACGCAGATGTGTTCGCATTGTCATGGCACGGGGCTGTTGCGCTCGGATGATAATGTGGCGCTCGCCATTTTGCGCACGCTGGAAGAAGAGGGCGTGCGTGGCCGGTCCAAAGAGGTGTTGATCAAGGCGCCAATCACGATTGCCAATTTCCTGATGAACGGCAAACGTGAACATATCGCGGAGATTGAGGGCCGTTACGGCATGTCCGTACGGATCGAGTGCGATCCGACGCTGGTCTCGCCCGACTACGCGATTGAAAAGTTCAAGACTGCGACCCGTGTGGTGCCGGATGCATCTCCTGTTGTCACCTCAGTGGTGATGATGGACGAAGACGACGATGATGTCATTGCAGAGACACCGGATGAGGACGTCACTGAGGATGAGCGGCCAAAGCGCAAGCGCCGTCGGCGTCGGCGGCGTCGGGGCGGCGGCAACAATGGTGACAACCAGCAGGCCGGGAATACTGATCAGAACGCTGATGAGCAGGTCAAAGAGGCGGAAGCCGAAGCCGTCACAGCCGATGCAGTTGTGACCGAAGAGGCACCTGAAAAGGAAGAAAAGCCCAAACGGACCCGGACCCGTCGCAAGAAGGCAGACGATGTGCCGGTCGAAGTGGCTGAAGAGGCGCCCGTCGACGCTGCCGACGAAGCACCCGCTGAGACGACAGAAGAAAAGCCCGCACCGAAAAAGCGGACCCGGACGCGCAAGAAGGCAGAGCCAAAGCCAGAGGATAGTCCCGCGGAAGAGGCAGCCGCGCCCGCGGCCGAGGAAAAGCCCAAGCCAAAGCGCCGCAGCCGGGCCAAGCCGAAAACCGACGATAAACCTGTTGAGGCTGTCGCCGAACCTGCCGCGGTTGACGCGCCGGTGGCGGAGGTTCAGCCAGCGCCCGCTGCGGCACCAAAGCCTGCGCCAGAACCGGTTGCAGCGGAAAGCGAACCGGCCAAGCCCAAGCGTAAGGGGTGGTGGTCGCTCGGCCGGTGATGTCTGGCGCAATCGTTATCACGGGCGGGTGCGGCTTTCTTGGTGCAGCGCTCGCCCGCAAAATTGCACAACATGGCGTGACGCTGCCTGATGGGCGGCGTCTTTCCAATCCACAGCTGCATTTGTGGGATGTCGCCGGGACGCCACCGCCAGAACTGGAAACTGCGACATTTGTTTCGATAGATATTGCGGACGTCGAAGCGGTTGAACGGCAAATGCCTGCTGACGTCGCGTTGGTCTACCATCTGGCGGCGGTCGTCAGTGGTCAGGCCGAGGCGGATTATGATCTGGGTATGCGTGTCAATCTGGGTGGCACCAACGCGGTACTGGCGGCCGCGAAGGCGCGCGGGCCGCAAACATGCGTGGTCGGTACGTCATCTCTTGCGGTCTATGGGCACAATGCAGTCGAACCGCTCACCGAGGCGACACCTATCCAGCCGCGCAATACCTATGGCGTGACCAAGGCGATGGCAGAGCTTGTCATGGCCGATTACCGGCGTCGTAGCTGGTGTGATGCACGGACATTGCGGTTGCCGACCGTCACCGTCCGACCGGGCAAACCCAACGCGGCGGCGTCATCTTTTGTTTCATCCATCATGCGGGAACCCCTGGCAGGCGAGGCTGCTATTTGTCCCGTTGATCCGGCGCTGAAGATGTGGATCGCCTCACCCCAGGCGGCGGTTGATGCGCTGCATCATGCGCCAAGCGTCAGCGCGGCTGATTGGCCAGCCTTTGGCGCGGTGAACGTGCCAGGGCTGCAGGTCTCTGTTGGGAAGATGCTGGAAGCCTTGCGGGTGCGGATGGGCGATGCGGTGGCAGATCGGGTAACGATGGCTGCAATCTGCGCCTCAGGCGCCATCGTTGAAACCTGGCCAAGCCGCTTTGATACATCCGTTGCCAAGGCACTTGGCTTTCAGGGGGATGACAGCTTTAACGCGATCCTCGATCAGGCCTTGCGGATCAGATAAATCTGCGTCGCCTCGCCATCGGCCATGTCTACCAGTTCGTGACCTGCTTCACTGCAAAAATGCGGCACATCAACAATGGCAGCTGGGTCATCCGCCTCCATCCGCAGAACCTGGCCCGATTGCAACGCTTGCAATCGTTTGCGCGCTTTCAGCACGGGCAGGGGGCACAGCAGCCCCTTCGCATCAAGTTCAGCATCAAAGATCATGAAATTCAGTTAGGTGGGATGTTTCAGATTGTCCACCAAGTTGTGACAACATGGCGGGTGACGCCGCACATCAAGTCGCCTAAGGAAGGTGCGAAGGAGAATTGATGCTGGATTCAGCCCTCATACTTGATGCGACCTTGCTGCCCGCGATGATGATCGCTGTTCTGGCAGGCATCCTGTCATTTCTCAGCCCCTGTGTGCTGCCGATTGTACCGCCATATCTCGCCTATATGGGCGGTGTGTCGGTCAGCGAGATGGACGAGGCGGCGACGGCGCGCCGCCGTGTTTTCGTAACGGCGATCTTCTTTGTTCTGGGGCTATCGACGATCTTTGTCCTGCTGGGGCTTGCCGCCTCGACGATGGGGCGGATGCTGTTGCAGGCGCAAGGGTGGTTTGTGCCCATTGCGGGTGTGGTTGTGATGATCTTTGGTGCGCATTTCGTCGGCGTGTTCCGGATCGGGTTTCTTGACCGCGAGATGCGGGTCGAAACAGGTGATCGCGGTGGATCGGCCTTTGGTGCTTATATTCTGGGGCTGGCTTTCGCCTTTGGCTGGACGCCATGTCTGGGCCCCATTCTGGCGGCAATTCTTAGCCTCGCCCTGTCAGAGGGGGATGTGGCACGCGGGACGTTTCTGATGTCCGTTTATGCGTTGGGTCTTGGCATTCCGTTCCTGTTGGTGGCGGCGTTTTTTCCGCGCATGAAGCGCCCGATGGCCTGGATGAAGCGGAATCTTGACCGGATCGAGCGCGCTTCGGGTCTATTGCTCTGGACTGTCGGGCTGATGATGGTCACAGGTCAGTTCACCGCGTTCAGCTTTTGGTTGCTCGAACAATTCCCTGCACTTGCCTATATCGGCTAAGCACTTAAAGTCCTAAGCGTTTTCAACTAACGTATCCCGAACGGGACATCACGTAGGGCGCAGGGATGAGCAGTGACGCTATGCCGGTCAGGCAACGCAGGGTGTTCCACATCCCCGGATACGATCCGATGCCGCCCAGGCGATATCGCGAGCTTTACCGAACAGAAAGCGCGGCACAGGCGCAGATCAGCGGGTATGACATCTCCGTGCATGCAGGCCCCGCCGAGGATACGTTCAATTGGGCGGTCAAGTCACGCATTGAAGGTCAAGAGGTCGTCTCGCGTATCGATGTGCTGGTCTGGTCCGATATCGTGCGCGACAGCATGGCACAGTCGATCCCAGCAACCTATTGGCAGCTGATCCAAACCGCGTGGATCTACATCTTTACAGGCACGTTCCGGCGGCTGATGTGGATGCGCAAGGGGCCGGTGATTGCAGCGCTTTACCCGGTCGGGATGCTGATTTTGCAATTTGTTGTGGCATTGTGGCTGGGGGCAAAGCTGGGCGGTTGGGTTGCGGTTGGCATCATGTGGCTTTTGTCGCTTACCGGGCTGACGGAGGGCGTGGTTTTCAACATCATCAGCATCATTGCCGCTGTTCTGCGCTACGCGATTTGGGCGGGCGTCGTCTTTGTACTGCTGCGGTGGTTCAAATCGCTCGATGGCAAGCTCTTCGCTTACTACCTGATGCATGACTACGCGTTCTCGGCCCGCCTTTGGGGTAAGAACCCGCCACAGCTGGAAGAACGGATGCGCAGCTTCGGTGATGAAATTGCCGCGGCTTTGCAAGGCACCGTCGATGAGGTGCTGGTGGTAGGCCATTCATCCGGCGCGCATCTGGCGGTTTCGATCCTTGCCGACCTGATCCGAGACGGACGCGTCCCGGCAGGGGGGCCGAAACTGGCGTTTTTGTCACTGGGGCAGGTCGTGCCGATGATGTCGTTTCTGCCAAAGGCGCGGCGATTGCGGCGTGATCTGGCGTTTCTGGCGACGCAGGACAACTTCACATGGCTCGACGTTTCAGCCCCC
Organism: Pseudomonadota bacterium; assembly: GCA_038529695.1. Taxonomy (GTDB): domain Bacteria; phylum Pseudomonadota; class Alphaproteobacteria; order Rhodobacterales; family Rhodobacteraceae; genus Yoonia. Next base: position 17,257 of record JBCBDL010000029.1, read on the forward strand.
GGTGATGGGTGCTGCTTCGCTTTGTGCGATCCGGTTGCCGTGACGGGTGTGACGCCACCGGGTAAGAAATGGCCGCTGGTCATCTCGGCGGCATTCACGCAAAGCCTGTCGCCGGCGCGCTGGAAGGCGCTGCGCTGGCGGTTCTTTCGGCTGCATTTTCAATATCTATGTGCCTTCGATCAGCCCAAGGACTATGATTATTTCCTGATCACAGCAGGTCCCATAACACTGGCGGATCGGTATCGGGGGCGTCAGCCATCCGCATCACGGATCGACATCGCCGTATCGAAATACACGTCGATTATTCCGTGACGGATCAGCTACCTCCCAAGCCTGTATCGCGACCGGAAAAGGTGTCGCTTTGGCGTTACATGCGGCTGTTTCGGCAGGACATATTGTCAGCACAGCCAGCAAAACTCTATCGCGCATGGATGGCAGAGTTTCGCACGCCGTTCTTTCGCAGCTACCTGATTAACGACACTGAACTGGTGCGGACCGTGCTGAAGGATCGCCCAGCCGACTTTCCGAAGTCGGACCGGATCGGCGCAGGGTTGCGCCCGCTGCTGGGCGATAGCGTGTTTCTGACCAATGGTGCGGTCTGGGAAAAGCAGCGGCGGATCATCGATCCGGCCTTTGAAGGGGGACGGTTGCGCGATACCTTTCCTGGTATAGTCGCGGCAGGGCAGGCGGCTGTCGACCGAATTGCACCGCTCGCCAACGGGCCTGCGCAAGAGATAGAGGTGATGACCAGCCATATCGCCGCCGATGTCATCTTTCGCACATTGTTTTCCATCCCGATAGAAGATGACATCGCGCAAAAGGTATTTGCCGAGTTCAAGGCCTATCAGCGCAGTCAGCCCATCCTGAACCTTGCTGCCTTGATCCGTGGACCACGCTGGATGCCGCGGTTTTTCCGGCGCGGAACAGTGCGGACTGCGCAAAGCATTCGGCAATTGATCACGAGACTGACCCAAGACCGCCTGGCAACGATCGCGGCGGGGACGGCACCGGACGATCTGGCGACAAAGATCATGACCACCAAAGACCCGCAGACCGGTGACACTTTCTCGGTCGACGAAATGGTGGATCAGGTGGCGATCTTCTTTCTGGCCGGGCACGAAACCAGCGCTTCTGCGCTGGCCTGGGCGCTTTACCTTCTTGCGCTGTACCCAGATTGGCAGGACACGCTGGCACAAGAGGCAGCCGCGTTCGATGGGGACTTTGCTGATCTGTCCAAGCTCGCGCTGACACGGGACGTCTTTCGCGAAACACTTCGGCTTTATCCACCGGTCCCTATGATGGTCCGCGAGACGGCCAAGGCAGAGCGTTTTCGCAAAAGATTAGTCAAACGCGGTGCGCAGATCGTTTTGTCGCCCTGGCATCTGCATCGGCACAATCGGACTTGGGACAATCCTGATGGGTTTGATCCGACGCGGTGGCAGACGCCAAATGGGCGCGACGGCGCGCGTCACGCATTCATTCCATTCTCTGCGGGCCCCCGCGTGTGTACAGGCGCAGGTTTTGCGATGATCGAAGGGGTTGTCTTGCTCGCCATGCTATTGCGCAATTTCACATTTGATCTGTCAGATGGCCCCCCGCCAGTGCCGGTTGCGCATCTTACAGTCCGCGCAAAGGACGGTATCTGGTTGCGAATCACTCCGCGAATGTCGCGTTGATCCGGCCAATCAGCGCATGCGCCTATTTTTAGAGCAATTTGAGAAACTGATATTGATGCAATTGTGGCACGCCAAAGTGGCCTTTTGGGCAGGCTTGTATCAAATACGCCATAAAAATGGGGGCCTTACGCGGGTTTTCGCCGCTCTTTACACGGGGTCGTGATTGCGAAACGGCCTTTTTTGTGCCACAAATTCTTATCGCGCGAGCTGCTGCGCAAATAGGCACAATTGGGGGCAACCAATGACTATTTCACTGCCAGGATCTTCAAAACGTGGTCTTTCTTCGCTTTTGGGACGCAAAAAGACCGAACCAGGTTTGAAAATCGAGCCGAAGAAAAAGCTGGAAGGTCATGAGGTGGCGCGTTTGTTTGACAAGAAAAGCCGTGCGGCAGAAGCCAAGCCCATCAAACCGGCCAAGCTGAATGAGACCGAAAAGCAGGATCGCGAGCGTCTGTCGAACCTGCGCGGGGCTCTTTACTCTGGCGACTGATCCGCGATCATCCTTTCAAAGATGAATACACGCAAGGCCGATGCGAGACCGATATCTCCGCGGCCTTCGTCTATTTCGGCGGCAAGCCCGTTGATCGTCTTTCCGTCTTTTGCCGCAATATCACGGAATGCGTTCCAAAATATATCTTCCAATGACACGCTGGTGCGATGACCGCGGATGGTCAAAGAGCGTTTGACAGGGCGGCGATGCCCGCTACTCATCCTCGAATTTCAGTTGTGACAGACGATCGCGCGCCAGCTTTTGCGTGGCCGCGTCCAAATCACGCTCCGCCTTGGTGCGACCAAAGCGGATGGCGTTTTCATGCGCTTTTGCCTTGGCCTCGGCGCGTGATCTGGCCTTGCGGGCTTTGTTCAGATTGATGGGCTTCATTTTGGTCCAATCATATCCTCAGGGCGGACGACCTTTTCAAAGGTGTCTTCGTCCACGAAGCCCAGTTTGATCGCCTCTTCTTTCAGGGTCGTGCCGTTCTTATGGGCGGTCTTGGCGACAGTTGTGGCATTGTCATAGCCAATTGTGGGGGCAAGTGCGGTCACAAGCATCAGCGACTCCCGCATCAGTTTTTCGATCCGCTCTTCGTTCGCTTTGATCCCCACGACGCAATTGTCGGTAAAGGCGCCGGCAGCGTCCCCGATCAACTGCATGGATTGCAGCACATTGTAAGCCATCATCGGCTTCATCACGTTCAGCTCAAAATGCCCCTGGCTGCCTGCAAAGCCGACGGCGGCATCATTGCCCATCACATGCGCACAGACCTGCGTGATCGATTCGACCTGTGTCGGGTTGACCTTGCCCGGCATAATTGAGGAGCCGGGTTCATTTTCGGGCAACATCAATTCACCCAGGCCGCAACGCGGGCCAGAACCCAGCATGCGAATATCGCAGGCGATCTTGTAAAGGCTCGCGGCAACGGTCTTCAGCGCACCAGACATTTCTACCAATGCGTCATGGGCAGCGAGCGCTTCGAACTTGTTGGGGGCGGTGACAAAAGGCAGGCCAGTAATCTCCGCCATATTCGTGGCCACGGTTTCACCCCAGCCTTTGGGTGTGTTCAGGCCGGTTCCGACGGCCGTGCCGCCTTGAGCCAGTTCATAGATCGCGGGCAGGGCAGCTTTGATGCGGCGGATTCCCATAGCCACTTGGTGTACATAGCCGGAAAACTCCTGGCCCAATGTCAGCGGTGTCGCATCCATTGTATGGGTGCGTCCGATCTTGATGATTGCCTCGAACTCCTTTTGCTTCTGCTCCAACGCGCCGTGCAGCTTGGCAAGCCCCGGCAACAGCACATCATGGGCGGTTGTGGCAACGGCGATATGCATGGCTGTCGGAAATGTATCGTTCGAAGACTGGCCCATATTGCAGTGATCGTTGGGGTGGATCGGGTCCTTCGATCCAATCGTCCCGCCGAGTATCTCAATTGCGCGGTTGCTGATCACCTCGTTGGCATTCATATTCGATTGCGTGCCCGATCCGGTTTGCCACACAACCAGCGGAAAGTGATCATCGAGCTTGCCGGCCACAACCTCGGACGCGGCGGTGATCATCGCATCGGCCAGCTTCGGATCGAGCTTGCCACGCGCTTTATTGGCCATGGCGCAGGCCTGTTTGATGACCCCAAGCGCGCGGACAATTGCGACAGGCTGCTTTTCCCACCCGATAGGAAAGTTCATGATCGACCGTTGGGTCTGCGCGCCCCAATAGCGGTCCGCGGGAACCTCCAAGGGGCCAAAACTGTCGGTTTCTGTGCGTGTGTCGGTCATGTGCGCTTCCTTAGGCTGGACTTGGAAAACCTATAGGCAGCAGTGGCATGAACCGCAATACAGCACCGGATCAGGCGAGATGTTCGATCTTTGCGCCTTCGCCGATCGGATTGCTGGCGGCGATTGTGGTCAATTGTGCCTTGATATGGTCAGGGTCGCTGCCGTGGTAGTAGAAATAGGTGTAACGCTCCCCCGCGTGACTGCCGCCGTAACTGTAGCCTTCACCAAGCGCTGCCACGATTTCGTCGTTGAATAGATCGGGGTCGAACCCCTCATACGCGGCGTCTGGCAGATCCGCACCGTTCAGGCCGATCCCGACGACGGATGTTTCACCGAATTCGCGCAGCGTGGCGCCATCGTCATCAACAAAACTGGTTTTCCGTGGTGCATGCAGACGCATCATCGCGTCCTGGAGTTTGTCGAGTTGTGCGTCAGAATGATCCGGCATCGCGACCTCCAGATCGCAATAAAGGATGCCACCTTCCGGGTCCATCATCGTGCCGCCGCCGGTGACCTCTCCAATCCCTTCAGCTTCGAGTATTTCGGACAATGGGTCCTCCCAGTACTCGCCACGTTCAAGCGGGCCAATTTTCAACGGAAGACGCACAGATAGATAAATGGGCTCAGCCATACTACGAGACTTTCAAAAACTCAGAGGTCTTACTTGCGGAACTTGTCCAGGCTGACCACTTCGGCCTCTTTGGGTTTGTCGGGCTCCGGTTCGTCCGGTTCGACCATTTCTTCCATCGGTGCCTCGTCGATTTCGACGACCGGCGTGTCTTCATCATCCTCTTGCGTCTCAAACCTCAGCCCAAACTCGACAGATGGATCAACAAAGGTCTTTATGGCGTCGTATGGGATGTAAAGCGTTTCGGGGTTGTCGCCGAAGTTCAGCGTGATCGTGAAGCCCTCGTCGGTGACGTTCAGATTGTCGAACCAATGCTGGATCACAACCGTCATCTCACCCGGATAACGATCAGACAGCCAATCGGCGATTTCGACATCAGGATGCATCGTATCAAAAGTGATAAAGAAATGATGCGCTCCTGGAAGTCCTTCGTTCTGGATCCGTGTCAGCACCTCTTGGATCAAGCCGCGCATCGCGCGGTGCATCAGGTTTCCGTAGTCGATGGTGCTGGTCACGGTCATACTATCCCTAATCTCATATAAGACAGCATAGGGGATTCGGCTGAGGTGAAAAGGGTTCCTCTCAGATCAATGCGCTTGCATAGGACAAGATCAGGCTCAGGGCCGCGGAAATAAGCAGGACAAGCGGGAGCGGCCAGTGCCGCCACAGCAACAAACCGCCTGAAATCGCGGCAAGCACCAGGGCGGTTGATTGCAGACTGAAAAAATCCGGCCAGATCGTTCGCAAAGGGCCTGCCGCAACCACATTCACGTCGCCGAAAAAGACATGTGCCGCAAACCAGATGGACAAGTTTGCAATCACGCCAACAACTGCGGCCGTAATGCCAGACAATGCGCCACGTAACCGCGGTTTGCCATCGAGCCAGTCAATCAACGGTGCCCCGGCAAAAATCCAGATGAAGCAGGGGACAAACGTGACCCAGAGTGTCAACACACCCGCAATCAGGGCCAGACCAATGCCGCCTTCAGCCATGCCAGCGATCATGCCGACAAATTGCGTAACCAGGATCAGCGGCCCCGGCGTGGTTTCGGCCAAACCCAGTGCATCCATCATTTGCGCAGTCGTCAGCCAATTGTAAGAGACGACGACCTCTTGCGTCATATAGGCCAGCACAGCATAGGCCCCGCCAAAGGTGACAACAGCGAGCGTCGAAAAGAACACCCCGATATCGCGCAGGAACGCGCTATCATATGCAGCAATCAGCGCGAATGGCGTCGCCCAAATCAGCCCACCAATGCCCAATGTGGCCAGCGTGCCGCGCAGATCGCCTGTGGGTTTAACAGAGACCGCGTCATCGGTCCCTTGCATGATTGCCCCGATCAGGCCCGCCGTTAGGATGACCAACGGGAAGGGCAGCGCAAAATAGAACAGTGCAACGAAGGCGGAAACAGCGAGCAACAGATGGGCCGCAGATTTTAAGGCTCGTTTTGAAACCTTCAAAAGCGCCTCAACCACAATGATGACCACGGTTGCCTTCACGCCCAGAAACAGAGCCTGTGCAACTGGCAGGTTGCCATAGGCGCCGTAGGCCAGTGCCAAGGCAGCAATCACCAACGCGCCAGGCATGACGAACAGGCCACCACCGATCAGCCCGCCCCGGACGCCGCCCCTTTTCCAGCCTGCATAGGTCGCAAGTTGCATCGCCTCTGGCCCTGGCAGCAGCATGCAAAACGACAATGCCCGCAGAAATTGCTCTTCGCTGAGCCAATCGCGTTTTTCGACCAGTTCTTTGTGCATCAGGGCAATCTGCGCCGCTGGCCCGCCAAAGGACAACAGGCCAATGCGTCCAAATACGTGGATCAGTTCCCCGGTCATTGGCCATGACCGATGGGCCAATCGTGGCCTTCGTTCTGGCCGTCTCTGGCCCAGCGATATAATGCGTCGTACACGATCATTCCGGCCTCCAGCTGTGCGGTATCTTCACGAAACATTCGTGACAAACCCACAGAAACTGCAAGTAACCCTGCAACTTGCGGTGCCAGATCATGCTGATTGGTGTCCGCGCCGCGTATGATGGTCGCCAGTGTCTCCAGCGCGGGGTGGCTCAGGCCAAACGCCGCGATCATCTTGTCGAAGGTGCAATTTTCACCTTCATGGCCCCATGCCCCGCCGGGGATATCGAACGCGGTGCCGTCAAAACGTGCTGCAACGTCCAATACGGCGCTTGGCGGGACAAATAGGAAAGTGGCGCGCGGGTCGACAAAGCGGCGGATGAGCCACGGGCAAGCAATGCGGTCAATCTTGGGGCGATGCCGGGTGACCCAGACAGATCCGGGGACGGCCTTTGCGGGGATACGCGGCAGACCAGCGTCGTGCCAGGCGTGATTGCCCCCTTCAAGTACCTGCGCCTGATAGCCTTGTGCGCGTAAGTGGGCAGCGACGCCATGCGAGAGCTTCAGCCCTTTTTGACAGATGCAGATCACCTTTTGCGCAGTCAGGTTTTCGATTAGCCCGTCGATATCTGTATGTGGATGGCGAAAAGCTGTGGGTACCAGAAACGGCTCAGCCGCGAAGTCACTGTCAATGCAAACGTCAACAATGGCAGGGCACTGCGGTGTGCCAATCAACCGCATCAATTGCGCAGGGGTGATTTCATTAAAGGCAGCCATGATGCATCCTTTCTGAGATTTTCAGTGGATGCGATGCTTTGGCCGTTGCCTCACGGGGTGGTCGCAAACCCCATCTCGTATTCATGCGAGATGTCCGCCGTTGGGTCAAGCCTAGCCAAAAATCCGGCTCAGTTCGCGCAGGATCTTGGCCCGGATCGTGGCGGGGTATTCGCGATGGGTCCGGGCCGTCATGACAAACCCGTTTCGCGTGATCACTGCGCCCCGGTAAAAGTTCGTAATCGCGAGGCCCATCGATTCAATCGCGATGCCGTTGATTGTCACACCGGCCCGTTCCGCCGCGTTGCGCGCAGTGCGCACGTCTGATCCGCCATTTGGCGTACCATCGCCCGACACATCTATCACCCAGCGATTACAATCGGGGACATCCTCAAAAAGGCCCAGCGAGAAATAAATCGCCTCTGCCGGGGCAGTGTCTGACAAAACAAACGCGCGCTCCATCAGTCTGGCCTGTTGCGCGAGCCATTGTGCGTCCAGAGCCGTCCGCACTTGGGTCCAAGGGATTGAGACGGTCTGTTTGTCCACACCTGACCATTGCACAACGGTGATCTTCGACTCACCACCGATCATTGTTTCAACAATTTCAGGGTCTTCCAGCGCGTCCGCCAGGCCATCGGTCTGTAAACGATATTCAGCGGTATCGATGGAATTGGACACGTCAATTGTCAAGACAAGCGCGGTGTCGCAGGCATTGCTGACAGCCGGCGCTGCTGCCAAAAATGCGGAGAATACAAACCAACAAAGTCTCATCACTGCATGGTGCGCAGCCAAAATACGCATTGCAAGTCACAAGATGCCGAGACCACAAAAAAACGTTAACCAAGCAACGCGCTGCAGGCAAACTGTGCAAATGAAAATGCAGGTTTCTGTTGCCAGGTACCTGCGAACCCCGCCTAAGGTCGCTAAACCTTAGGAGTTAGATTTCAGTCTTCCGCACTGCTTAAGCAGCGAGGGCAACTGGAGCTCTGTTGTCATTTGCAACTAGCTTAATTGAACCGATAACGGTGGTATCTCACCGAGACAAAGCAAACCCCTTTAGACGTTCGTCGATCCTGTTTCGGCCCCATAGCCCCCAAATGAAGGGTGTTTGGTGGAGCCGCCGGGTACCGCCCCCGGGTCCGATCCGCTTATTACGAGCGCGTTTATGTCCATAGTCCCGAAGGACCTCATGTACATAGGCGAGTGTGCCTGATGCTGCAAGTGTGCTGGTAGTGGCGGTGTATAGATTTGGCCTCAGGTTGTCTTTTGCGACGTAGCGAATGTCTGGTCAATCGCCTCGGCAAATGCGTCAAAGTCCATCTGATATCCATTGCCCTGATCGCCTGCCAGCACGCATATGCCGATTGAATTACCTACCGCACGGGCGAGCCCCAGTGGCATCGTGTTAAAGCGATCATGCGGGACCAGGATGACCTGCGTGGTGTCCGGCTGCGTGCAGAAATAAATATGGTTGAGATGGCTCCCTTCCATACTGGCCACGATCTTTGCGCCTGACAATGCCTTATACAAATCAGCCAGCGGCAGCGTCACATCCAGCGTTTTCCATCCATCCGCTTCCAATTTGTCACGGACCTCGTCGGCTTTGTGAAAATTGCGGCTTTCGCCTTCATTGCCGCGCCACATAAAAACCTTTTCATGGGTTTCTTCCGTCATCGGGAATGCGGCAGCCAGTTGTGCCCGCATCTTCTCATAGCGTTCTCTTTTCAAGCTGCCCTGGGAGAAATCGGAATAGGTAATCACGTGATCCGCAATGACGTAGTGTTCGTCGCGTGCACGCAGGCCAAGTGCGGTGCGGTATTGCGCGCAATGGGCCCAAGTTGCGGGGTTGGACAAGTAGTAACGATCGCCTTCAGTCAGATAGGTCTGGCTGACGCCTTCTTTCAGCCAATGACCAAAATATAAATGTGTCGCCATCTCGTTGATATACGTGACTTCGCTGGTCTGCGTGACCGGTTTGGTCAGCGCGTTGCGAATGAATGTCGGCTCCAGCCGCAGCCGTTTTTTGCCGGTCGCGAACCCGTCTGGCCCCACGATGCCGGAACCATGTGTATATCGGATGACCGGTGCATGTGTCACCTCGCGTGCATCAAGCTGCGCAAGCTCGTTCGGGATGCTGGACCAATGATGACAACCGCTGATCTTTTCGCGCGATGCATCGCTGATAAAAGGCGGCGTGACCTCTTCCGTTTCTGCAGGTTGCAGGATGTCTTGTGACAGAATACCGTCCGATCGTGTCAGCCGTGAAACGAAGGGCGCGGTAAGTGAATAAAGTCTGCGCATGTGAAATGTACCTGGGCCGCAAATAATTGGGTCTATCGCGGGTTAGCTAGCTGATGGTTGCAAAAATGCCCAGCCCGTTATGTGGGCACTTCATTACAGATCAAGCGATTGCAGACGGATTGCTTGACGTGCCGCCAACGCGTCAACCTCGGCCTTTGTTGCAGCACCGAGCGTTGCTCCGGGCCTGCGGAGCGTTGGGTTTGCGATCACACCGCGCTTGGCCAGCGTATATTTGCGAATAGCCAGACCCAATCCAGGCTGCGCTTCATACCGCACCATGGGCATATATGCGTCAAAGATATCGCGTGCATGATCCAAATCGCCTGCCCGATAAGCCGCCACGACCTGCGCCATCATTTCGGGATAACCAAAGCCGGTCATGGCACCATCGGCCCCGCGCAGCATCTCTTCCAGCAAATAAAGCCCGCCATTACCACAAAGGATCGATATGCGCCGTGCGCCATTGTCTGAGGCGTGGCGGAGTGCGCTGATCTTTTCAAGCCCCGGCCAATCTTCGTGTTTCAGCATGACGCAGGTCGGGCAGTCTTCGACGATTTTTAGGATCACCTTCGGCGTGATCTGCACATTGGTGACAAGCGGGAAATCCTGCAGGACGAAAGGGGCATCTCCGAGGGTTTCAGCGGTGTTGTGGTAATAGCTGATAATCTGATCATCGGTTTTCAGACTGCCTGGTGGGGCCACCATCACACCTGCTGCGCCCTGATCCATTGCAGCATTACTCAGTGTCTGCATGGCCGCAAATCCCGGAGCAGAGACACCAACGACGATGGGTATGCTACTGCGCGCCGTCACCCGTTTGACGACCGCTATCGATTCTTCTCCAGTCAGCTTGCCTGCCTCACCCATCATCCCAAGGATCGTTAGGCCGGTTGCGCCTTTTTCGATGTAGAAATCCACCATCCGGTCGATGCTGTCCCAATCCAAGCCGCCATCGGGCAGAAATGGCGTGACCGCGATGGTAAAGACGCCGTTGGCGGTTTCATCCAGCATGGTTTTGTCCTTTGTGGCTGAGGTTAAGTGTGATGTGCCCAAGCGCCATCGCAACAGCGGCTTGTGTCGGTTCAACAACCGGCAACCCGGTTTCGTCTTCCAACGTATCGCGATAGTGCGCCATCCCCGCACATCCCATGATCAACACATCAGCGCCGTCAGCGTCGCGCAACTGCCGCCCCGTTGTGATCATCGCATCCAGGCTTTTGTCGAGATCGGCAAGATCAGCAACGCCAAGCCGTAGCGCCCTGTCGCCGGCCAATCGGTCAAGCACACCCATCGCTCCAAAGGCGCGCAGATGCCGGGGAATGGATTGGGGTAGGATGGCGATGACGCCAAAGCGCTGGCCAAGGGTGAGCGCCGTCATGACCGC
>JBCBDL010000030.1:0-28035 GCA_038529695.1 Pseudomonadota bacterium
CCGCAGGCGGCGATAAACGCACCCGCAGCAAGTGCGACCATCCCGCCGATGATCCATCGGGTCCGATGCCCGCCCGTGTCGGAATAAAAGCCCCAATGGGGCCGGGTCAGTTGGATCCCGTAATGTAGGCCAACCAGCAGCCCAGGCAGAATGGCGGGCAGGGAGAGTTCCACCACCATCAGCCGGTTGAGCGTTGACGTGGTCAGCACGACGATGGCACCCAGCGCCATCTGCACAAAGCCAAGTCGCACGATCTGGAACCAGGACAATGTCATGCGCCGCCTCCCAGTGCCGTGGCAGCGATCATCATGCCGCTGATGTAAAAGAGAATGCCCATGCCTTGATACCATGGCGTCTTGCCTTCGGGATCGCGCAGCAGAACCCGCATCGCGCCCAGTTGCACGGCCAGCATTGCCATGACACCCAGCGCATGAAATGCGTGGTCCCAATAGGTGAGCAGGCCGATCACAATAGCCTGGGGGACCGCCATGACCCAGCAGGCAACGCGTGCTGCGCGCGCAGGGCCAAGCGTAACGGGCAAGGATCGCAGGCCCATTGCGCGGTCGCCCTCAATCGCTTTGAAGTCATTCAGCGTCATGATCCCATGCGCGCCAAGGCCGTATAGCACCGCAATCAGGATCACCTGTGGCGCAGGCGCGCCTGCACTGACGACAGCGGCCCCCGTGATCCAGGGCAGAGTTTCATAGGCCAAACCACATAAACCCGGACCCCAAAGCCCGGATTTCTTGGCACGGATCGGTTCAGCAGAGTAGGCCCAGGCGGCGATCACCGCCAAGACGGTCGCCCCAAAGCCCCAAGGGCCAAGCTGGTAACCGACCACGAGGCCCAGTAGGGTCATGGCCAGTGCAATGTAAAGACCCCAACGCCCTGGAATGCGCCCCGACGGAATCGGGCGATCCGGTTCGTTGATTGCGTCCACATGCCGGTCGCACCAATCGTTGGCGGCCTGGCTCATCCCGCAGACGATAGGACCGGCGAGGATCACGCCAAGGATGATAAAAAACCATTGGCCAGAGGGGCTTACCCCCGCTGAGACCACACCGCACAGATAAGCCCACATCGGGGGAAACCATGTCACTGGTTTGATCAGGCGCAACGTCGCGCGTGGCTCTGGCCAGCGGCGCGTTTCATTTGCGATCTGTAAATCAGACGTGACACTCATATTGTCATTTTAGAGTGACATCAGTGTGTTGAGCAAGTGTAAAGGCAGGCTGACACCGTGCCATGTTGTCACTGCATCAAACTACGCCTGATCACAATTCAGAAGGCGCGCCAGTTGCGCCAAGGAAACACGATGCTACTGCGACATTTCTTCTTGAACGCGCCGCGCCAGATTGACCTGCATCTTTTGGAATTCAGGGGCGAGCGCGGCCATGGTGTCTTGCATGAATGGGTTCATCTTGCTCATGGCAGAGGCGCCGACGGGGGAAGAGTAGAAATCATTCAGCGCCGTGATTTCTTCGAGCGTGAAGCTGTTGGCCATGCCATTGATCATCGCAGCCTCCATCGCCGGACGGATGGTGGCCAATTCCTCGGACACGATCCGGGCGAGTATTTCGACCTGATCAGGTGGCAACTGCCCAGCGACCAGCCCCATCTGCGCCATTACGCCTTCGGGTGACAGCATCGAATCAAGCAAGTCCTGCTGGACAGGACTGTTGGCATATTCCGTCGCCGCATCGATGAGTTCCTGACTTTGCGCGACGGCGGATGTGGCGAAAAACCCAGCGGCGACGATGGTGATGAATCTCATCTGTTGGACCCTGCATTTGTTACGTGTTCGACGAACCCTAACCTTTTTGCGGTAGAAAGCGAGCTTTCAAGCGGGTCGCCAGCAATTTGCCAGCAATCCCACCAGGCTGGCCGATCAGGGACGCGTTGCGGACACCGTCCCGATACCGACATTTGCTGACCCGGCTACGCCATCTATCACTGTGTCCATGAGGCCATGTACGCCACTATTGCTACCGATTGCATACAGTCCCTCGGCATTGCTGCCATTAAATCCGCCGATCAAGTTGCCATCGACAGCAAAGGTGTTTACGCCGTTATCCAATAATCCGTCCACCTGAAAGCTGATATCGGCAGAGCCATCCGCGCCTTCGGTCACGCCGCCACCGAAAATATCGATTGTGCCTTCATAGCTGACAACCTGGCGCACCATCGCCTCATCCGGGGTGACGCCTAGAAACGCCGTTGCCGATCCAGTGATGGGTCCACCAGCGAAGTCGACCTGCAATGACGCCTCGCCGATGACATTGGCGGCGACCGTTGCGTTGCCCATGATCAACTGCATATATCCATCATACGTCACGCTGCCCGCGACTGCAGGCGCGGCAAATGGCGTGGCACCACCCATCGTTGCCGCGGCGTTCATGTCCGAAAATGCTGGCAGCAGCGTGTCGTAGTAGGCCGCACGTTGATTGGGCGTCACGATATTCAAAGGGCTGGGCGCCGGGGGCGGGTCGGGTGGAGCCCCGCCATCAGCACCACCAGTATCACCACCGCCGTCGGTACCGCCAACGTCGTCACTGCCGCTGCCGCCCCCGCCACAAGCGGTCAGCGCGCTGACCAACAGCAAAACCCCCAGAAGCTGTGCTGGTCGACGACCCATATTGTCCCTTGCCCGTCACTTTTCAAAACCTAAGAATGGGTTATCAGCAATTTATTAACCAAAACTTATTTCCAAATAAGCGAAGAGCTTTCAGCGGCGCGCCGTATTTGTCATAAAGCGTGCAATAGGATGGCTGCACAGCCAAAAGGTATATGCGTAGACTGAATAGTGGGACTATCGGGATTGATCACGGTGACGTGGTCCTGTTCTCGGATTTTGAAGATGGTGGCCAGATGTGGCGGGGTGATGGGCCGCGTCAATCACGTGCGCCGGTGCAGTTTGCGCAGCCTTATCTGCATCCTCCGCATGTGCAGGTCTCAATCTCAATGTGGGATATTTCCAACAAGACAAATATCCGCGTGGATGTGCAGGCGGAAAACATCACCGCGGACGGGTTTGATATCGTGTTCCGCACTTGGGCCGATACCCGGATCGCCCGCGTGCGGGTCGCCTGGACATCATTTGGGGAACTGCCCAACGATGAAGGTTGGGAGCTTTATTAGCGGCTGTCACTCCGCCGCATAAAGCCCTTCATAGATTGGCCCCAGCGTCTTGTGATCAAACAGCGAAGACACGGAGGTGCCGTTCCATGTGTTTAGGATTGCCTGAGCAAACATCGGCGCCGTTGGTACGATCCGGATGTTTTTGCATCCCTTGACGGCGTCGGTTGGTGCGATCGTGTCAGTGATCACAAGGCTTTTCATCACCGATTTTGAGACGCGATCGACTGCCGGGCCGGACAGGACGCCGTGGGTGATGTAGGAATGGACCTCTTTCGCGCCGTTTTCCATCAGCACTTCGGCGGCTTTACACAGGGTGCCGGCAGTATCCACGATGTCGTCCACGATCACGCAGACCTTGTCTTTGACCTCACCGATCACGGTCATCTCAGCCACTTCACCCGGTTTCCCACGCCGTTTGTCGACGATGGAGAGGGGTGCGCCGATCCGCTGGGCGAGGTCACGCGCGCGGGCCACGCCGCCCACATCGGGGGACACGACCATAACATCATCCATCTTACCCCGGAAATTGTGCATCGCATCCAGCGCATAAATGGGCGAGGCGTAAAGGTTATCGACCGGAATATCGAAAAAACCCTGGATCTGCGTGGCGTGCAAATCCAGGGTCAGAACGCGTTCGATGCCGGCTTCGACGATCATGTTGGACACCAGCTTGGCCGTGATCGGCGTGCGGGCCTTGGACCGGCGATCCTGTCTGGCATAGCCGAAATAGGGGATTACGGCGGTGATGCGGGCCGCAGAGGACCGGCGCAGCGCATCGGCGATGATGAGCAGTTCCATCAGGTTGTCATTGGCCGGGTTCGATGTGGGCTGAACGATGAACATATCCTCGCCGCGTACATTCTCGAACACCTCAACGAAAATCTCACCATCGTTGAACCGTTCGACCCGCGCGTCGCACAGCCCCACCTCCATGCCACGATGCATCGACATGCGGCGGGCAATTGCGGTGGCAAGCGGCTGATTGGCGTTACCGGAAATCAGCTTGGGCTCGAACATTGTGGGCATGGGTCGGGTCCTATGGCAGAAGGGCCTGCTACGCGTTTGTAACAGAATCGTGGCGTTGACACCGCGTAGCACAAGCGTACCGTCCCGCAAAGAATACAGTCTGTCCACGGAGCGGCAAATGCCACATATCGACTTCTACTTTGCAACACTTTCGCCCTTTACCTATCTCAGCGGTACCCGCCCGGCCGAGATTGCGGCCAAGCACGGGGCGACGATCACGTACAAACCGCTTGATATCATGGCGCTTTTTGCACGCACAGGTGGTGTGCCGCCAAAGGACAGGCACCCGAACAGGCAGGAATACCGGCTGCAGGAGCTGGCGCGACGGTCCAAACTGGCCGGATTGCCCCTGAACCCGAAACCGATGTTCTGGCCGACGAATGGTGCGCCATCCGCCTATGCGATTATTGCCGCACAGAATGCTGGTGGGGATGTCGCAAAGCTGGTCCACGCATTCGGGTCCGCCTGCTGGGCAGAAGAACGCGATATCAGTCAGGATGACGTTGTGCGCGATTGTCTGGAAAAGGCAGGGTTTGATCGGGGGCTCGCGGACAAAGACATGATGACCAGCGCGGATACATTCGCCAAAAACCTCGAAGATGCGGTGAGCGCAGGGGCCTTTGGTGCGCCGTTCTTTATCACCGACACTGATCAGCGGTTTTGGGGCGAAGACCGGATTGACGATCTGGATGCGTATCTGTCCGGCAAGCTCTGATGCGCGACATCGCCGGTCACGCGGTGCATTCTGTAGCCGTCGGTTCAGGTGCGCCTGCCGTGATGATCCATTGCGCGCTGGCCAAGCATGACCGGCTTTTGCCACTGGCCAAGGCGATTGGCGGGCAGGTCACGCTGTTTGACATGCCGGGCCACGGGCGCAGTGGCGATTGGGATGGGAAAGCGGATTATCAGACCCTTGTGGTGGAGGCTGCGGCGTCGTTTTGCGATGGTCCGGCTCATTTGATTGGCCATTCCTTTGGCGCGACGGCGGCACTGCGTTTGGCAGTGGAGCGTCCCGATCTGGTGAATAGGCTGACGCTGATTGAGCCGGTGTATTTTGCGGCCGCGAAGGGTACAGACGCGCATGCAGACCATGCAAAGGTCTTCCGTCCCTTTGTCGGCGCGATGCTGCAAGGGGATGAGGAACGCGCCGCGCAAATCTTTAACCGCCTTTGGGGCGCGCAGTCTTGGGACGACATCCCCGACCGGTTGCGCAAGTATCTGGTGGCGCGCATTCACCTAATCGTCGCGGGGGCGGCCCCGATTGAGGAAGACGCGGGTGGGATCACCTCACCGGAACGACTCGGTCAGTTGGATGTTCCCGTCACGCTCATCCGTGGGGCTGAGACACAACCCGTAATTGCCGCTATCCATGAAAGGCTTGCCGAACGGCTACCCCATGCAACGGACCATGTGGTGCCGGGCGCCGGGCATATGCTGCCGATCACGCATGTAGCAGTGGTCGCAAGGATTATCCGCGAAGAAGATCAAGGAACTGGGTGACGCCCTCTGCGGTCATCGACCAATCGGTGACGAGCCTTCCCGTTAGCAACTCATCCGGGTCACCGTTCTCTGGATCACCGCTCATCACATAATAGACTGCACCGCCATCCAGCATGCGTTTGTGCTCGGACCGGGGCATTTCGAAGAAGATGATGTTGGCTTGCGGTTCGAACAGCATTTGCACGGCATTATGCCCACGCAACCCTTCGGCCAGTTGCACGCAGCGGGCATTTGCAGCCCGCGCCATGTCCAGCCACAGACCGTCTGCCAGATAGGCCTGCATCTGGGCGGACAGATAGCGATGTTTGGACAGCAAATGACCACCACGCTTGCGCCGTAGTTCAAACTCCCATGCCAGATCCGGGTCAAAGATTACGCAAGCTTCCACCCCCAGCGCGCCGTTTTTGGTTCCACCGAAGCTGACAGTGTCGATACCCGCTTTCCAGGTCATATCCGCCGCAGTGCAACCAAGCGCAACCAGCGCATTGGCGAAACGGGCGCCATCAAGATGCGTTTTCATGCCGAATTCGCGTGCGGTTGTGGTGAGCCCTGCAAGTTCATCCAGTGAGTAAAGCGTGCCTTTCTCCGTCACTTGTGTGATCGAAAGCGGCCCGCGCTGCGGACCATGCACGCCACGGTTCTCTTCGGCCATGATTTTGCGGTGCAGGTCATCGGCTTGCATCTTGCCATCCGTGGTCGGCACGAGTGTCAGCTTGGCACCTGTATAGAACTCTGGCGCGTTACACTCGTCCTCATGGACATGCGCGCAATCGGAACAAAAGATCGTCTGCCAGGGCTGTGACATGGTGCCCAGCAGCACGGAATTGGCTGCGGTCCCGTTGATGATCAGATAGACAGCCGCGTCGGGCGCCTCGAAAATCTCGCGGATTTGCGCGCGCACCTGTTCCATGATCGGGTCCGCGCCATAACCCATGGCGTAGCCACTATTGGCTGCAACCAACGCCGCCATCACGTTGGGGTGTGCAGGTCCCGCATTGTCGGATGCAAAGAACATTTAGAGCGGCTCCTCAATGATATGGTCTTCCCAATCGTCTTCATCGATCTCGAATTCCGGCACCGTCATGCCTTTGACAGAAACGCCCGCGTCATGCACCGACCGGGGATCACCAGAGATCAGCGGGTGCCAATCGTATAAGGGGCGCCCTTCGTAAATCAGGCGATAACCGCAGGTCTGGGGCAGCCAATAAAGGTTCTTTTCAATCGTCTCAGGCGTCAGGACGATGCATTCCGGTACGTATTGGTGCCGGTCCTTGTAGTTGACGCAATGGCAGGTGTCATTGTCCAACAACCGGCAGGCAACACGGGTCAGGGCCACGGTTCCTTCGTCATCTTCCAGCTTGTTCAGGCAACATTTGCCGCAACCATCGCACAGCGCCTCCCATTCCTTGCGGGACATGTCTTGCATCCGCTTGGTCTCCCAAAAGCGAGGTGTTAGGCCATCGCGCGGGATTTTAGTGGACATTGGACAGGATCTCTCTCGCCCGGTCGCAATCGGCATCCATTTGTGTGACCAGCGCTTCCAGCCCATCGAATTTCAGTTCCGGCCGCAGAAAGTCGACCAGGGCGACGGACAAGGTAGCGCCATAAAGATCACCCTTGAAGTCGAACAGAAATGTTTCGCAATTCGGCAGGTTTTCCCCGAACATCGGACGAACGCCGATGGAGGCGGCCCCGTCATAGCTGCCCATGTTCGGGCCATCCAGCACGTCGACCGTCACCGCATAGACACCGAATTTTGGCGGATGCAGCCCCGCTATGGACATATTGGCAGTAGGGTAGCCAAGCTCGCGCCCGCGTTGATGGCCGCGGATCACCTCGCCCTCGATCCGGTGCCAGTGGCCCAGCATCGCGGCGGCCTCACGAGGTTTGCCGTTGCTCAGCGCTTGCCTGATCGCTGTGGATGAGACATTGGCAGTATCAAGTGCGACGATGGGCGCAATGGTGACGCCAAAGCCCATTTCCGCGCCAAAGGTTTCGAGGTCTTTGACGGTGCCAGCGCGCCCTTTGCCAAAGCAAAAATCGGCACCGACTACGACATGTTTCAGGCCAAGTTGGTCCGCGATGATCGTCTGTGCAAAGTTACGTGGGCTGAGGCTGGCGAGGGCCGTGTTGAATGGCACTTCATAAAGTTTATCGACGCCCAGCTTGGCCAGTCGGTTTGCCTTGGCTTCGGCATTCATCAGGCGGAAGGGCTTGGGATCGTTGGAGAAGTAGCTGCGCGGATGGGGTTCGAATGTCATGATGCCTAGCGGGGCGTTGGCGGCATCTGCTGCTTTGCGGGTCAGGTCAATCACAGCCTGATGGCCGATATGCACGCCGTCGAAATTGCCAATGGCTGCCGCCGCACCACGGTCGGCAGGGTCAACAAAAACGGTGTCTCGGATAATGCGCATGGCTTTGGGTAGCGGAGGACGCAAACCCTTGCAAGCGGCGCTTGTCGGCCCGTTCGGGCTTTCGCGCGAGGAAAGCCGCAGGCTTGATGAGCGCTAGTCGAATTTCCGTGACGGGGCCAGCACTGTGGCGTCGCCGACCAGTACCTTTTTGTCATTCACCAGACAACGGGTGTTCATCGTGACGCGGCGTTTGGAATGGTCGATCTCGGTCACTTCAACCTCGGCCAGAACCATATCGCCGGGGCGCACAGGAGCGAGGAATTTCAGGCTTTGACCCAGATAGACGGTGCCGTGTCCGGGCAGTTGTTCACCGATCACTGCACTGACCAACCCGGCTGTCAGCATGCCATGCGCGATGCGCCCGCCAAAGATGGTTTCCTGTGCGTAATCCTCATCCAGATGGACAGGGTTCCGGTCGGTCGACACCTCGGCAAACATTTCGATGTCGCGATCCGTCACAACCTTGCGCAGGGACCGGGTCATGCCGATTTCGATATCTTCGATGCAGATCGTTCCGCGCGGCGCGTTGTCTAACATGTCCAGCTCCATAAAGTAACAAAAAATCCAGTATCATACCGATATTGAAATTTTATTACTTCGCAACTGCAGAAAAATCAAGCGATTCTTCTAGCGCAAGTGACCGATTGTGTAGGTTGCGCTCATCTGTTGCGATTGCAGGTAAGCGGCCAAGGCGTCCGGGTCGGGCTGTGTGTCGGTTTTGGTTTCAGCCGCAGCCAGGCCGCCGGAAATGAACAGCGCATCGATGTCTTCCTGAACTGCGCCCAAGATATCGGTGCCAATCCCGTCGCCAATCCCAATGATACGCGGATCGGATGGCGCATGGGTTAATGCAGCGAGCCGTCGCCGCGCGAGGTCGTAGATGGGTGGATGTGGTTTTCCGAAATAGAGGCTTTCACCCCCCATTTCTGTGTAGAGCGCGGCGAGCGCACCGGCGCACCATTCGCGCACCTCACCCCGGTCCACGACGATATCGGGGTTGGCGCATAAGAGCTTCAGACCCTTCTGTTTGGCGTACAGAAATTCGGGCCGGTTCACCTCCACCTCTGCCAACGGATCAAAGGGCCCGCAGCAGACGATCCCTTCGGCCTGCTCCAGCGGGACCTTCTGGATGTTCACAGGATCATCAATGATTTTCAATGGCTTGAAGAAATCATCATCACGGGGGCTTTCCCCCATGAACCAGATCTTTTCACCCACAATCCCACGATACATCGCCGCCCGCGCACTGTCGCCAGATGTAGCAATCGCGTCCCAGGCATCGTCTGGCACGCCGAAACCATGGATCTGACGCGCGACGCTATCCCATGGGCGGGGCGAGTTTGTCACGAGGACAACAACACCCCCTGCAGCGCGGAATGCCTGCATTGCTTTGACTGCATCGGGGAGCGCATGGATGCCATTATGCATGCAGCCCCACAGGTCGACAAAAGCCGCGTCATACTGCCCCGAAATCTCGGCGAAGCTGTCGATGATCTGGGTCATTTTCAGGCCTTTGGTCGTGTATGTTTGGCGTACAGAATCCGTACAGATCCTGTACGTACAGCCGTCAGACTTTGAGTGCGGGGATGATCTGCTTCTTGCGGCTCATGATGCCGGGCAGAACAACGCTGTCGCCGTCGACCTGGGCCGCAAATGATTTTTCCGCGACACCTTTTGTCAGATCATTGGGGATCAGCATCGTCGCCTCTTCCTTCAGGATGTCCACGACAAACAGCAGCACCTCATCCACGCCATCCTCTTTGGCGACCTTTGGCATGGTTTCCATCAGTGATGCCTTACGGTCCAGCACGATATTGGGCGCGGTGGTTTCGAGGACCGAGACACGGAATTTTTTGCCGTCGACGGCATATTCCTTGCTGTCCATCCGCAACAACTCGGCATCAGAAAAGGCAGAGACGTCAGATTTCGCGGCGAACATTTCCCCGGCATAGGCTTCAATCTCGACCTTGAGGTCTTTGGCGAGGCTTTCGGCCAATTCCTTGTCCATCTCGGTTGTGGTGGGTGACCGGAAGGCGAGCGTGTCGGACAGGATGCAGGACAACATCAGACCTTTCACGCCTTCAGGCATGTGGGCGGCATGTTCGCCCATCATCTGATGCATGATCGTGGCTGTGCAGGCCAGCGGGCGGATGGTGATGTTGATTGGGTTTTTCGTCTCCAGCCCGCCAGTCAGCTTGTGATGGTCGATGATCGCCAGCACCTCGGCATTGTTGATGTTATCGGGCAGTTCCGCAAGGTTATTGGTATCGACGATGACGCAAGCCTGGTCATTGTCCACATCCTTGATTACTTCGGGCAGATCGAAATCCCAGCGCTTGGCGACGAACTTGGCCTCTGTATTCGGATCGCCCAAAAGTGCTGCTTTGGCTGTATGGCCGGTATGGTTCAGGAACCATTCCCAGATCAGTGGTGATCCTGTGCTGTCGGTATCGGGCGATTTGTGGCCAAAAACGAGCGTTGTCATAAGCGGTTCACTTTCCAAAAAAGCTGAATTTGCGATGTATATACGGGGGGGCGCTGGGGCTGTCACCCCATGGCGGGTGTTTGACGGTATGTGGGTGGTTGTGGTAACTAGGTGCCACCCAAAAGGAGGACTCTGACAATGGACAGCCACGCCTAATCCGCGCCACCCGATCCAAGAGACCTTTTTGAGGAGCACCCTGACAATGGACATGTCCTGCTAACGCCATTTGGCGAACCGTTGGCCGTGATCGGCCCATGATGATCATTTAGCAAAAGGTGCAATCCATGCCCCGTAAAACGCCAAAACCCCGCAAGGCGGGACCAAACCCCGTATCCGCAACCAAGAACCGCCGCGCCGTGCGGCCTGATCCGTTTGGCCGGCGTCCTGCAAATCTGCCGCAGGGCCTGAACCGGCAGCGGCGGGACACCAAACGCCCGCCGCAATTTCCCGGGCGGCAAGGCGGACGATAAACCTGGCAGCCCCGCCGCAAGGGTGGCGGGGCTTGCACCTGATCGGGATTTGCATTTGGCTGGCGCGAAAACGGAGCGCGCATGCCGAAAGAGGCCGATCTATATCCCCCCATCAAAGCCTATCTGCAGCGCCAAGGTTATGAGGTGAAGGGTGAGGTTGGCGCGGCAGATATTGTCGCCCGCCGCGGTGAAGAGGCGCCGGTGATTGTCGAGCTGAAGCTGGGTTTTTCGCTGGCGCTGTTTCACCAGGGCATCGACCGTCTGGCGGTGACTGACCACGTGTATGTTGCGGTGCCGGCTGGCGGCAAGGACAAAGCGCTGAAAGCGAATGTGAAGCTCGCCCGGCGCGTTGGGCTTGGCGTGATCACCGTGCGGCTGCGCGATGGGCATGTGGAGGTGCTGGCCGATCCGGGGCCTTACGCGCCGCGTAAATCGAAGAAAAAAACAGCGCGGCTCTTGCGCGCCTATGACCGGTTGAAGGGTGATCCGAATGATGGTGGTGCCACGCGGCACGGGATTGTCACGGGGTATCGGCAGGATGCGCTGCGCTGTGCGCGATTTTTGGCGGTGCATGGCCCATCAAGAGGGGCGACGGTCAAGGAATGGGCCGAGGTACCGGAGGCGACACGCATTATGGCCGCAGATCATTACGGGTGGTTCGTCCGCGTATCGCGCGGTGTCTATGATCTCACCGATGCCGGGCGGCGGGGGATTGCGGATTATGGTGATGTCTGACGGCTCAAAATTCTAGAATTTTGAGCGGGGTGAAGGAATTTCTAGAAATTCCTTTGCGGTCATTCCATGCGGGTCAAAGTCCAGCCATCGTCCTGCAGAAACTGGAGGATGCCTTCGGTCCCGATCAAATGTGCAGCACCCACCGCGACCACCAGATCGTCATGTTCTGCAACCGCTTCGGCAATCACAGGCATCCAATTGCGGTTGCGTTGGATCAGAAGCGAATCCTCGATTTGCGCGAACATCTCGGTCGCGGTTGCCTCATCAATACCGGGCAGTTCGGTCATGGAAATGCGCGACATTTCCCACAAGGTGCCGACATCCTGGGCAAAATAGCTGTCGAGCATGGCGACAAACATCTGCTGCTGGATTTCCGGGCTGGAGAGGTTGACCATCAGCATATCGATTTGTTCGTCCAGCGGGCTGTCCTGGAACAGATCGAACAGGGTCGTGACAGGCTCTAGCGCTTGCATGGGAACGCCAGCAGCCTGTGCGCCTTCGCTGATCATGTGATCCAGCCCAAGGTCGCCCGCCAGCATGTCTTGCGTGGCACATGGTGGGATCGACAGGACAAGCGATAGATACCATGGCTGCATCTTTGCCGCCATGAAGCCGGGAATACCGCGGTCCGACGCTGCATTAGCGATCAAACCCCAGGTCTCTTCGTCCAGCAGCGCGGGCAATGTCGGCCCTTCGGTGATGAAAAGCAGATCGGGGTCTGTCACGATCAGGTCTTGCAGTTCTGCCTCTTCTTTCGGCGTCGCCTCAAGCATGACAAGATCAGCCGCTGCCACCTCATCTTTGATCTGGTCATAGATCGGGTCCAGTCGCGGGTCGTAAATGTGCATGGTGCCGATGACAGTGATCGTGTCGCTGTCGCGCATTGCGGTCCAAAGTGTGCCCTCGCTAAAGGGCATGGCATCGGCAGAGGCCCGTAGTGCTGCTTGTTTGTCAGGGCTGAGCTGGTCAAGATAGCTCGCCCCGACGCACTGCGCGGCTGCCGGAAGGCCCACACATGTCAGAAGGACAAAAACGGCAGAGCGCATGAACATCGCGGACCCTTTAGTTGCAAAGCTTTGCGTTTATGTAGGCAAATGCGCCAGCGGATCAATTGTCAGAATGCGCATTACCTCATACGGGTTGGGCGCCATCAGGGTGCTGTGTCCCGCACGTTGCTCTTCTATATCAATTCGACCTTTGGTCGCGTTCTGCAGAGGGTCACAATTCCGCCACAATTCACCCCAGGATCAGGCTAAGAATACCTACCGCACCGGCCATGAGCATTAGACTTGCTTCGGCACCTAAGACACTAACTATTTTCATTTTTTTGCTCGAAATCATACCTTACCGGAAATTAAGATACGGTCGAATTATGGCTAGGTTTTGGCGTAATCGTCGTATCTGGACAGATTATTTCCCAGCGTTTCGGACAACGCTTCTGGATCACGGATCTCAATGCGCTGGCGCGCCGATTTGATCACGCCCTGCTTGGCGAGTTTGCTGATGGACCGGCTGACCATTTCACGGTTTGCGCCGATTGAGCCCGCAATTTCCGCATGTGTCGGTGCATTTTCGATGACGGCACCAGCTTTCAGGCGATTGTTTTCTGCGGCAAGACGCAGCAGATATGACCCAACGCGCTGTTCGACGGTCAGTGTGGTCATTTCCATATTGCGTTGTGTCAGCTTTCGGACACGTCCGACCAGTTCACGCGCAATGCGGTCGCGGATCAGCGGGACCTCATTAAAGAGCTCAAGAAAACAATGCCGTTTGACGACCAGAACCCGCGCATCGGTTTTTGCCACCACTGCGAGTGAGCGTGGCGTGCCGTCAAAAGCAGCAAGTTCGCCGAAAAACGCGCCGATCTGAAAGCGTGAAAAGACGATCTCGCGTCCTTCGGTTGTCCAGAAGACTGCAAGCAATGCGCCCGATAGCAGAAAATAGAGGTCAAATGAATCGTCTTCCTGATCGAAGATTGTTTGCCATGGTTGCAGGCTTTGCTCGCTCACGGCGAGGTCAAATTGATCAAGTTCTGCGGGCGTGACCCCTTCGAAAAGCGGCAGGCCGTAGCTTAACAGTTGCTCTGCCTTCATTGCTTGCAGAGCCTGATGAATGCGGTGGACGCACAACCATAAGGTGAAAAAATCCACCAGTACGCGGACAGACTCATTGAACGCTCCTCTTACCGAGGAGCGACTATAGGCCACTTTACGCAGCTTCCAAGCAAGTAATTGACGGTGCCTTCATTTACGCGCCGTCAAACTGCCTGGATATGTCCGGCCCCTACATCGCTTCGAATGGGCAATGCCATGGCGCTGCAACGCTGATGGCCAGTGTGGGATCATTGTCCTGATCGGCGGTCATGCTCACCAGCGTGTGACGTGCCCGACCTGCAGGCGCATCACAGCGTATGTCCATCAGATGGATGTAGGGATCGATTTCATCGCCACCGCAGGCGCGAACCCGACGTTCAACTTCATCATCCGTGCCGAACATATGCTTGGCCGAAAAATAGAGCGTCAGTTCAGGCGCAGTCTTCGCGTCCTTTGCGGTGTAGCTGAAACCCAATTTTCGCGTCGGCAGCTCCGGCCCTGAGGAAACAGCTTCCATCTCATCAATCGCTCGGGACAGCGCGTCATGAGAAACTGCCGCCGGAGCCGCCAACGCAGGTAGGATTGTGCGGTCAGCACCTTCAACCACCCA
This sequence comes from Pseudomonadota bacterium, assembly GCA_038529695.1. GTDB lineage: Bacteria > Pseudomonadota > Alphaproteobacteria > Rhodobacterales > Rhodobacteraceae > Yoonia. The sequence goes on from JBCBDL010000030.1 coordinate 14,472, forward strand.
GTAAATCGTCACATCTTTGGTATGCGCATTATAGGCGAGCATCGTCGTCTTTGCGCTGTCGCCTATTTCATCAAGTGCCGGTTTGACCGGCGCCGACAGCATCAGCCCCAGTAGATCACAGGCTGCTGCGGGAAGTTCGGCATAGAGGATGACCTGACAATTGGTGCCGTCATGGCGCAACCCCAGCCGCGCGCCGTAGCGCAGCTGCACATCGCCTTGCGCGGCACTGATTACATCGCGCAACGCTGCTGATGGCGGTGTGGCGCCCAGATCTTCCATGATCTTGCAGACCTCATTGACCCGATTGGTCGGATCGCTGTCTGGGTCCGCAACTTCGGTCATCAGTTCCAGGCCGGTATCGCCTTTGCGGAATGTCAGGGTAACGGGAGCACCCGTATCCGTCAGCGAGCTTGGCGCCCAATCAGCCCAGCCGCCAGGATGCATCACGCCGATATCGTGCAGAATACGTTCCAGTTGCTCACCGGCCTTGCCCTGCCTGCGCAGGTACCAGCACCAGTCCAGATCGCTCCGCGATGGGATGGCAGGTGAAAATGCAAACATGTTAGTCTCCTGACTGGCTACGACAGATTACTTCCCACGCATGGGTCTAAATCTGTTGGGGCGTCAGGAATGTGTGTTTTCACACATTGGGCCAAGAAATGATTAAACCAGTGAATTTTTCAGAGCAGCAGCGCCTTTGCAGGATGCTTAAGCGGCGGGCGATCATTATTGGCGAAAGCGCGATGGATCGCATCAACCACGCGGGCATTGACCGGTGCCGTCAGCCCATGCATCTGCGCGCGCTGTACGACATGGCCATTCAGCCACGCGACCTCGGATTGTCGGTACTGCGCGTAATCGTCGGCCATTGACGACCGCGCGGTTTGGCTGATCCGCAACATGGACTGTGCAACGCGCAGGAATATGAAATCAGGCAACCGCAAGAGTGTCGGCAACAGGCGCGGGTGAATTTTGCCCAGTTTTTCAAGCTGCACCTCCTCGGCCCGGGCAACCGCAAGACCCTCGGCGATACAGGCCGCCAAAACGCGGCGCCAGTCCCGGTCTTCCAGTTGCGGGCGCAGGCCCATACCCGATAGCGCGTTGAGCGCATTGTTGAGGTTCATCAGCAACTTGGTCCATTGGATACCCATTGCGATGGGTGAATGCCGTGATAGCCGTCCCGTCAAAGAGGTTGGCCACGCCCTGTCCGGAGTGATCCAAGATGATCTCACCATCGGTCGTTTGAACGAAATCGATCTTGCTCTGCCGGATGACATTGAACCCGACCATACCGGCCGTGACCCGCTCTGCCCCCAATGTGTCGGCCAGGGCATCCGGGTTGCTTACCCCGTTTTGCAGGCTGACAACCTGTGCCTGTGGGGGCGCATGATCCTGTATCATTTGCGCCGCGGTTCCAGTGTCCGCTGACTTGACGCAAAGCAGGATCGTTGTGGCGTCGGATAAAACGCGAGGGTCAGTCGTGATGGCAGGCTGCGCGTGGTGTTTGGTTCCATCCATGGTGGTGATGTGAAAACCACCCGTTAAGGCGTCTGCCATCGCAGCGCGCCCAATCAGGGTGATAGGGTGACCCGCCGCCGCGAGCACCCCGCCAACATAGCAACCAATCGAACCCGCGCCGAGGATCGTGATCATCCTGCCGCCTGGCCCACGCGCCGGCCAGAGTGGATGCAGCCGCCGAGGAATGTGCCCTCAAGCGCGTTATTGCCGTGGTATCCGCCGCCGCCAAAGCCTGCAGCCTCGCCAGCCGCATAAAGACCGTCGATGGTTTTGCCGCCCGGTGCGAAGACCCGGCCATCAAGGTCTGTGTGGATACCGCCGAGTGTCTTGCGCGTGACGACATGCAGTTTGACGGCGATCAGCGGTCCCTTGGTCTTATCAAGGATCTTGTGCGGTTTGGCCGTCCGGATCAGTTTGTCACCCAGATAGTTGCGGGCCGTATGGATGGCTGAAATCTGTGCGTCCTTGGTGAAGGGGTTATCAATCTGCGCATCCCGCGCCTCGATCTGCGCGAGCAGGTGTGCGGGATCGATCAGGTTGCCGCCGAGCTGGTTCATGCCGTTTACGAGCGTGTCGAAATCATTGGCGACGACGAAATCCTCGCCCTTTTCCTTGAATGCCTCGACCGCCGCCGTCGCCCCTTTGCCCATCCGTTCTTTCAAGACACCGCGCCATTCGCCACCTGTCAGGTCGGGATTTTGTTCGGACCCCGACAGCGCGAACTCTTTCTCGATGATCTTTTGGGTCAGCACGAACCATGTGTGGTCATAGCCGCGCCTGCAAATCTCGTGCAGCGTGGACATTGTATCAAAGCCGGGCAGGCATGGCGCAGGAAGCCTGTCGCCAGTCGCGTCGAACCACATCGAAGACGGCCCGGGCAGGATCCGAATGCCGTGTCTGGGCCAGATCGGATCCCAGTTATGCACCCCTTCGGTATAGTGCCACATGCGATCGGTGTTGATGAGTTCACCGCCTGCATCCTTGAGGATATCCAAAAGCAGCCCATCCACATGTTCGGGTACGCCCGATACCATCTTGTCCGGTAGCGGCCCGGATTTCGACGCATCCCAGTTGCGCCGCACCAGATCGAAGTTGCCCCCGATGCCGCCAGAGGTGACGATGACCTGATCGGCTTTGATATCGAAACTGTCAATGACATCGCGGTTTGTTGCAGCGCCTCGAACGGCATCATCGGGTGCGAGGATGTCGCCGGACACGCCCGCGACCTTTCCGTTGGTGACATCAAACCCGGTCACACGATGGCGGAAACCGAAGGTGACTTTGCCAGCCTTTTCGGCCGCCAGCACGCGGTCTTCAAACGGCTTTAGAACACCGGGACCAGTGCCCCACGTAATGTGAAAGCGCGGGATCGAGTTGCCGTGGCCATTTGCAAAACTGCCGCCACGTTCGGCCCAACCGACAATAGGAAACCAGCGCATGCCAAGGCCATGGAGCCAAGGCCGCATCTCGCCCGCTGCAAAGTCCAGATAGGCGCTTGCCCATTCACGGGGCCAGTGATCTTCGGGGCGGTCGAACTGTGCCGATCCCAGCCAGTCGTTGAGCGCAAGCGCGTGGCTGTCCCGCACCCGCATCCGCCGCTGTTCGGGCGTGTCGATCATGAATAGCCCGCCCAGTGACCAGAACGCCTGCCCGCCTAGGTTTTGGCGACCTTCCTGATCCAGGATCATGACAGTCTTGCCGCGCGCGACCAATTCGTTTGCAGCCACCAGCCCCGCAAGACCGCCGCCAATAATCACCACGTCGCTTTCCATGATTTGATCCTCCTGCCAGCAGCCTTTGCTGCCAGGCGAGAGTTGTCAAACCTCTGCGCGAGGTTCCGTTGCGTCGAAACCTACCAATGGTCCTTCGCTGACGTGAAGGTACCTAACAACCATTTGGCTTGGAAAAACGGGCAAACGGACCAGGCAGCATAGATTTTGCGTCACGAAACGTCAGGCAGGTGTATGTTATCATCAGGCACGGGATGCGGTGTGCAATCAGTTGGATCCCCGGTTCTGCTTTGGTGGGGCTCCGTTCTGAAACACGTCACGCATTTCTTTAAAGGCCTCCTTTCCAATACCACGTCCGGGGGCAATGCTGTCCGTTACCGCTTTGGTTGTCGTTTCTTCTGTGACCGGAGCAGCGGTTGCGAGCGCGTCGGCTGTGGTGTCAGTTTCCGCTTCTGTTTCTGGGAGGGCGCTACTTTCGGCTGCGGTTTCAGTTGCTAGAAAACTTTCTCCTTCCGACAGCGATTTTTTGTCTTGGCCACCGGTTTTGCCTTGGCTTTCCTCATTTGAGACTGTGACGTCCTCCACATTCGGCGTCGTGACGCTCAAATCCTGCTCTGTCGTCACAACTGTGCGTTCCAGTTTAGTGTCGGAATGCGCCGGCCCGGCGGTTACCATCTCAACTGGCGTGGCAGCCACTTCGGTTTTAGGTCGCGCAACCGCAGCATCGGTGGGCATTTCGGTCGTACCGCCACCTTGGGTGACATGCTTGGGTTGGGTATCCGAGATGGGTGCCTCCACGACGTTAGTTTCAGGTGCACCAAATTTTGGCAGTCCTAAGACTTCACGCATCGCATCACGCAGAGCCGTCTTGGGGTCGTTGAGTGGCCCACAAAATCTGGGATTGACATAAAGGACACCATCTTCAATTTTTGCGAGTTCATTTTGCACATAGCGGGTTTCGAACGCGCCGCCATTGTCTTTGAATTCGATCAATGATCGCAACAGTTCGGCATCATTGCACATTTCGAATGCATGTAGATTGTCATACTGAAAGTGGCACAGCATTTTGCCGCCGTAACTGCCCAAATGAAACGTCTCAAACTCATTTGGCAGTTGGTCAGAGTTTTTGAGCCGATATCCTTCATTGGGCCCAAATGTGACATGGTCCGAAGTGGGCCACTCGATTTCAAAAACCTCCTGCCGTTCAGTTGTATTGCGCCGGCCTAGAAAGCCCGTCATTTCACTGAATTTATTGGCAATAAAGCTCGCGGCATGCTTTAGGGGCGCAGGCACAATTCTGTTCAATGAAAGACCTGAGAAATTCATGCCACACAAACAGCCAACATTTGCGGCTTTCACGTTTTCTTGGGTTCGGACAGGCTGGGTATTGGCAGCGCCGGCGGCAGTGACATCGGACATGTTATTCTCTCTCAAAAAGATCGGTATAGAGCGACAATAGCTGCAAGTCGTTCGAGGGTTTGTATCGTTTGATACAAGGTATTTTCCCCACCGTACCGACGAGTGTCGAAGAGGGGTTTTTCGGCGCTTTGCTGAGCGCCTTCATGATGAGAAAGCACGAAGCCCTGCGATAAACCTGAAACAGTGACTATACAGGGCAGCGCAATACTACCTTCCAGGAATTCGCCTCAGTTCGCGTATGACCGCCAGGTCCAAGGAAAGGTGCCCAAACATGAAGTCGGCTTTCCCAGGGAACCTTCACCAATCTCCATACGGCTATCTGCCCTGCCACACTGGCGCGCGTTTTTCGATAAACGCGCGGGCGCCTTCGGCCGCGTCTGCAGTCTTGCCGATCTCGGTGATGATCCGGTCATTCTCTGGCCAGTGGGCCGCGTCATTTGCGGCATGGGCGGCATTTGCGATGGCAAGCGTGTGGCGCACGGCAAGCGGCGCATTGGAGGCGATATCGTTCGCCATCTCTTGCGCAACCGTCAGCGCCGCGCCGTCCGGCACCACGCGATTGATCACACCCCAGCTGGCAGCGTCCGACGCACCAAATGGCTTGCCGGTCAGCAAAATCTCGTTCGCCCGCACACGCGGCACCGACACTGGCAACCGTACTGCGCCGCCCGCCCCTGGGATTAGCCCGATCCGCACTTCGGGGAGTGCAAATTGCGCGGATTGGCCCGCGACAACTAGATCGCAGGCCAACATCATCTCGAAACCACCGGCGAGCGCCGCGCCCTCGACTGCGGCGATGACCGGCTTGCTGCGGTTGCGTTTCACAAAGCCACCAAAGCCATATTGACCAAACAGGATTGCATCCCCAGCCCCACCGGCGAAGGCCTTCAGATCCATCCCCGCACAAAAGAGCGCCCCGGCCCCGGTCAGGATAGCCACGCGCACATCTCGATCACCCTCGACTTGATCAAAGGCGGTGCGGATCGCATCGCAGACCTCCGGGTTGATCGCATTGCGTTGATCGGGCCGGTTCAGCGTGACCGTCGCAACACCGTTTTCGGTGGAATAGCGGACAACTTCATCGCTCATTTTGGGCTTCCTTTTCGGCGCGGGCGCGCAGGTTTGCGCGGATGATCTTACCTGTCGTTGTCATTGGCATATCATCGATAAAGCGGATGTGACGCGGATATTCGTAGGCGGCGAGTTTGCTTTTCACATGTATAGCGATTTCATCTGCGAGCGTGTCAGAGGGTTCGAACCCCATCGCCAATTTGACATAAGCGGCCACAACCGACCCGCGGATCGGGTCTGGTTTGCCGACAACGCCTGCAAGCTGCACAGCCGGATGCGTGATCAGGCAATCCTCGATCTCAGCCGGGCCGATGCGGTAGCCACCAGAACTGATGATGTCGTCATCGCGCCCGATGAATCGGATGCGGCCCGATGGGGTCTTTGCCCCTCTATCGCCGGTCAGTAGCCATTTGTCGTCGCCGATCTGGATGAATTTGTCAGCCGTTGCTTCCGCCTTGTTCCAGTATTCCAGAAACATCACAGGATCAGGGGCACGCACGGCAACGCTGCCTTCCTCGCCAATTTCGCAGATGCGCCCCATATCAATAACGTCAACATCATGACCGGGCACAGCAAAGCCCATGACACCCGGTTCTGCCGGTTCAAGTGCGGCGCAGGAGGACACGATCATGTTGCATTCAGTTTGGCCGTAAAACTCGTTGATTGTGGTGCCGAAGACCTGCTGGCCCCAGCCGATCAGCTCTTTGCCCAAGGTCTCACCCCCGCTCGCGACGGATCGCATCGGCACCGGTTCATCGGGCGTGTCCAGCCGCATGAGTTTTAGCGCGGTTGGCGGTAAAAAAGCGTTGCGTACGCCGTGGTCGCGGATCAGATCAAACGCGGATTTTGCAGTGAATTTTTCAAACCGGCAGGCCACGACCGGCACGCCGTGATGCAAGGCGGGCATCAGCACATCCAGCAAACCGCCGATCCACGCCCAATCCGCAGGCGTCCAGATGCGATCGCCGGGCTGAGGGAAGAAATCATGGCTCATCTCCACCCCCGGCAGATGGCCGAGCAAGACGCGATGGGCGTGCAATGCGCCTTTGGGCGCGCCGGTTGTGCCGGATGTATAGATCAGGATGGCTGGGTCATCGGCACATGTATCTACCGGCGTAAAGGTGGCGGGTTGTTTGGCGCAGAGCACGTGAAAATCCTCGGCCATTCCGCCATCAACGGACAGGATTGTCTGGAGCGCGGGCAATTGATCACGCAGACTGGCCAGGATTTCGGCACCTTTGGCATTGGTGATCACCGCGCGCGCGCCGGAATCCGCCAACCGATGCCGCAGCGCATCCGGCCCGAAAAGCGTGAAAAGCGGCAGTGCAATGCATCCCATTTTGGTGATGGCGATATGCGCGACCGCCGTTTGCATGCATTGCGGCAGCAACACAGCAATGCGGTCCCCCCTGACGCAACGCAGCGCGAGGAGATTGGCAAGTTGATTGGATAAATCGCGCAAAGCGCCGAAGCTGTATTTCGTGGCCATGCCATCTTGGGCCACATCGATGATGGCTGTGGCGTTTGGGTCGCGTTCCGCATGCTTGTCGCAGGTATCAACGCCGATGTTGTACTGCGCTGGAATCTCCCACGAAAACTGGGCGCGGGTCGCGGCAATGGTTGGCATTTTCTGCAGCATGTCAGCACAGAAATGAACGTGCGTTCAATGCGATGTCAATCGGTGCAGTGGGTTGCGGCACCGACCGATTCGCATCAGGCGATTGTTCTCCCGGCTGCATCATTTTGGTTAACGCAACCTTAACTTGCTGACTGTTGCATATTCGTCCCATATCAAGTCGTATTCTCAGAGTGCTGAGAGATGGCAAAAAACGAAATGTTATCAACGGGATGATGTGTGTTCAGCGAGGTGGAATAAAACAACTTCTGACGTCCACCCAAGATGAACCCAAGATGAACGGCATGTTATCGCCCAGTTCATATCGATCTGATCATATTGTTGGTGGTGGTTCGAAATGTAGCTGATGCCAGCTGCACTTTTGTTAGAGGAGTGAGCATGTTAGACGTGCGACGGTTCTTTCAGCATGAAGACGACGGTATTGACTCCTGTTCAGCGCAATCAATGCCTGCAAACGACAAAACGCCTTGTTCGGATGGTGCTCATACGAACGTGCATCTTGTCGACTTTTCGCGCAGTGAGCTTTCTAAGAGCGATGGTCGCTTCCCGCAGGTCGACGACATCCTTGACAGACTTGATACCAACGCCCGCGCCGTTGGTGCTGCAATAGCTCGACCCGACTAAGAAACTCTTACCCTGAATTATGCCCCGCCTGCTGCATAGCGGGCCCTAAGAATGATGAAACAGATTGCTGCCGCTATCACCGTTGTGCTGGCCACGTGCCATGCCGCCCATGCCGAGGTGCGTGAACTCACGCAAGCCGGTTTGCGCACCGCGATTGTCGACAACCGCGCGATCCCATCTTTTGAATTGATCAATGCGGTCGAGGTCCATACCGGCGAACCTGTTGTGCATGTCCGTGCATTTGATGTGAGCGGTGCTGTGATCTACCGGGTCCTCATCAAACAGAAAGGCGGTGCCCTTGGCGCGATCTTGCTTGATGGGGAAAGTGGGCATGTGGTTCTCCCGTCGACGCGGGTCGGGCAAAAGATAGCGGAATTTGCAGGCACCGTCGCGCCTGCCGCGACCGGGTCGGAAGGTCACCCTTTGCGGATCGTGCGTGACCCGATGGCCTATACATATGGACCACAGATGGACCTGAACGAATAGGTTGCAACACCCCGGCCCAATTCTCGTCAAACTTCTGCCACCAGGCGCTTCTACATCCGGGATATGCGTATTTTGCTTGCCGAAGACGAGCCCGTGCTCGCCGACCAGATTAGAAGTGTGATGAAATCCGAAGGTCGCGTTGTGGACGTGGCCCCTAATGGGGTTGAGGCCCAGTTTCTAGCGGAAACCGAACCCTATGATGTTATCATTCTTGATATCGGCTTGCCTGAACGCGACGGGATTACGGTGCTGAAGCATTTGCGCGCGACGGGTGTCGATACGCCTGTCCTGATCCTGACCGCGCGCAATGATTGGTCGGATCGCGTTGACGGGCTGGATGCAGGTGCGGATGACTATCTGACCAAGCCATTCCACATGCCGGAATTGTCGGCGCGTGTCCGGGCGATGATCCGGCGCAAGGTTGGCCAGACAAACCCTGTCTTTCAAAAAGACGAAGTCAGCTTTGACAGCCGCAACAACCAGGTGACAGTGAACGGGATTCCCAAAAACCTAACGGCGCAGGAAGTGGCAGTGCTGTCCTATCTTTTCCACAATTCTGGGCGTTTGGTGTCGCGGACCGAACTGTCCGAGCACATTTATCAGTTCGATGGAGATCGCGATTCCAACACGATCGCTGTTTTCGTCAACCGGTTGCGCAAAAAGCTGGGCAATGATCTGATTGAGACCGTGCGTGGACGCGGTTATGTGATCAAAGCAGCCGCATGATTTCGCTGCGCCGCCGTGCTGTTGCGGGCGGCATGCTGTGGGCCGCGGTCACGATCATTCTGGGACTTGCGGGCCTTTCTTCATACACGATGTCAACGACCAAGCAGCGCTTTACCGATGAGGTTGCAAACCGGCATACGCAGGTGCTTGTTGCCGTTGCAAATTACAGCGACGATCCGGCAGCCTTGCAGCGCCGTCTGGGTGATGCGGTGTATCAGCGACCCTTTTCAGGACAATACTGGCAGGTGGAAAGCGATCGGGGTGACTTGTTCACATCCCCTTCATTGGTCGAAACGGTCTTGCCGTCAGCGGATCTGCCATCTGACCTGATTGAAACGGGAGAGTTCACCGGACCCAATGGCGAACAATTGTTTGGTATTGGCCAATGGCTGCCGCTCGAAGGCGGCGGGAATTGGTATGTCCAGGTCGCATCGAATATTGAGACGCTGAACGCGGATATCGCAGATTTGCGCCGCACGCTATTTTTTGCATTTTTCATCATTTGCACGATTGGTGTTGTGGGTGCGCTTGTCCAAGTCATGGTTGTTTTGCAGCCGCTGAATGCGCTGCGCGCGGATGTGATCGGTCGTTGGGATGATGAAGACGGGATGCAAGCCTCTGCCTACCCGGTTGAGGTGGCACCGCTGGTGCATGACATCAACACGTTGCTGAAACGCAACCAGGACATCATCGGCCGGTCGCGCAGGCAGGCCGCCGACCTTGCGCATGCGATCAAGACGCCCTCTGCCATCATGCGTAATGAACTGGGCGCGTTGCAGTCCAAAGGTGTGGGTGTTTCAGACGCGCTGAACGCATTGGATGCGCTGGATGCCCAGTTGAAACGATCCTTTGCGCGGATGCGGGCGGACGGCACCCAGAATGCGATGCCGGTCATCTGCAATGGCACGGAAACCCTGTCGCGTATGGTGCGTGCATTTGAGGCGCTCGCGCGCAATGCCGGGCGCACGCTTTCGTCAGATATCGCACCCGGTCTGCGGATCCGGATCGACAAAAGCGACCTGGAAGAGATCACGGGCAATCTGCTTGATAATGCGGTGAAATGGTCGTCCGGCCATGTGCATCTGGACGCGACGCGTGACGGCGATCGTTTCATTATCAAGATCGAAGATGACGGCCCTGGTATCGCCGAAGTTGACAAACCAAAAGCCACGCAAAGCGGGCAGCGGCTTGATACCGCAAAACCCGGTACGGGGCTGGGCCTTGCGATTGTCGATGACCTTGTGCAGGCCTATGGCGGGACACTGACACTGACCCGATCAGAGGCGCATGGCGGGCTTTGTGTCATGATTTCGCTCGAAGCCGCCGGGACCAAGTCCGGCCGCTAGTATCGGCCTGCAGGGCGCGCTACATCTCGCGGTCATTGATGGTGGAGCAAGCATGTGGCGCGGCTGATAATCTGGATATTGCTTTCGACGCTCTTGTACGGCGGCTATTGGTTTGGCGCGACACGGGCGCTGGACGGGGCAGTCACCAATGCGGTGGCAGAGGCGCGAAAAAGCGGCTGGCAGATTGACTATGATGAGCTGACGACCAGTGGCTTTCCCGGTGGTTTCGATGTTTTTGCGGGTCAAATCGATATTGTCGCCGCTGATCGGACGTGGGCGTGGCAAGCGCCTGAGTTGCAGGTGCGCGCACCCGGTCTGCGCCCGACTCAGATCAGCGTCATCCTGCCCGAAACCCAGATACTGCGGCTGGCTGACCAGACATTGCAGATTGATGGTGACAGCATCGTTGTTGACGCCCGGGCCAGATTGAACATGGCGCTGAGCTTTGAGCATGCCGCGATCAACGCAACCGAGGCTGCAGTTCAGTCAGATGTTGGATGGCGGCTCGGCTCTGATCTCGCCATCGCGACATTGCAGCGCGCTGATGATGCGGACAGAGCATATGATCTTGACCTCGATGCGCGCGGCATCACGATACCTGTGACGTTGCTGGGCCAACTGGCACAGACGGGCGTATTGACCAACACAATTGATAGCGTGGTCATGGATGCTGAAATCACGCTGGATCGGGCGTTGGACCGGTTTGCTTTTGGCACGAACGATATGGGTCCGATGTTGGAAAGGGTTGTGCTGCGCGATTTCAACATGCGTTGGGGTGAGATCGGGCTGCGTGCGGATGGTGCGGTGGACGTGGATGCTAACGGAGCGCCAGACGGGCGCATGACCTTCAGAACGGCAGAGTGGGAAACGATCATTGATCTTCTTGTGACGATGGGTGCCCTTGATCAAGGTGTTGCCCCGACCCTGACGAACATGGCAGCAACAATGGTTGACGAAAACGGCATGCTGGCCCTGCCGGTCACGTTTCGCGACGGGTTCATGTCGATGGGTTTGCTGCCGCTAGGCCCCGCGCCGCGCTTGCATTAAGTCTTGCCGAACAAACCGGTGAGCGCGCGGCGCACCAAGCCTGTCACAGACGGACGCGATGTCGCGTGAAAGGGTAAGGGGCGGCAGACCTCAATCGCGGCTACGCCAACGCGGGCTGTCAGTGCGCCGTTCACCACGCCTTCACCAAACCGTCGAGACACTTTTGACAATACCCCACCACCGGCAACCGATCCGATCAGGTCATCGCCAACGGCAACCGCGCCGGTCGCAACCAGATGCGTCAGGACGGACCGGGTCAGGCGCCAACTGCCCAGCGTGCCAGCGCGCCCGCCGTAAACCTCTGCGATGCGGCGGATCATGCGCAGGTTGGCGGTCAGCGCCGTAAACACATCTGCCAGCGCCAGTGGCACAATCGCGGTGACGGTTGCAACCTGACGCGCTGCCGCCTCAACCTCGCGCTGGGCGCGGGCATCAAGCGGGGCGAGCAGCGCCGTTTCGGCCAGCCCAAGTAGCCCATCGGCATCAAGAATGTCACTTTGACGTTCTTTGATCTCGGCCCGGCCCCATGCCGTATCTTTGCGGGTTCCGTAAAGCCGGTCTAATGCCGTCACAACATCGCGTGCTGCGTTCAGGTCCTGTGCCTCTAACGCGGCGTTTGCCTGCCGTTGTACATTATCCAGCTTGCGCAATCGGCCAAAGGCAGCCAGTTCACGCAAGCCGATCACGGCAAGTACCAGCAGCAGCAATCCGATCAGCGTTGTTGCAATCGCGCCAAGAATGGGCGAACGCGCGATCAGGCCGGTGACATAGTCCCACGCGGCCAGCGACACAACAAAACCGGTCAGGGCCAAGGCAAGCGACCAAAACCAACGGGCCAGCCGGGATGGGCGGCGCGTGGCCAAGGACGCCACCTGCTGCATGGCAGCCCCTTGCGGGCCGTCGGCGATATCGGGAACCGCTGGGGCCAAATCAGGTTTGGCCGCCTCTGCCGTGTCCAGGTCGATCAGAACGGGTCCCCGGCTCATGATCCAGCTCTCCACACATAACGAATATCGGGTTGTTGTTCAGCGTTGTCCGCCCCGTCGGTCAAGCGTTCGGCGAAAAAGCCGTGGCGTTCATAGAAGCGGCGCGCGCCGGTATTGGCCTGAAAGCACCACAATTCCAGATGGTCGGATTGACCTTTCATGTGGTCGAGCAGCGCCGTGCCCAGCCCTTGGCCGCGCGCATGCAGTGCGAGGTAGAGCTGTCCGATCTCTACGCCGTCACGCGCGATAAAACCCTGCACCGCTTCGTCCTTTTCGGCCACAACGACGTCCTGCGCGGCAACCAGCCCGGCGATGAACTGCCGGTCTTCGTCACGCGTATGCAGCGGCGGGATATAGGGCGTGTCGGCACGCCAATCGCCGATGATTTGGGCGATGGGTGCGATGTCCCTTTCGTTGGCTGCACGCAGGATCACAGGCGGTCCCCCAGCAGAAACTGCGCAGCCTTGTCGAGCCGGATATGCGGTGGGCCGTCACCGGGATGCAGTGTCAGCGCAGCGGGGGCGAAATTCATCACGCTGTAATCCGCATCCAGCCATTTGTCGGATCCTTCGCGGGCGGGAGCCAACAGATGCCCTGGATCGTCCGGCAATTTGCCGGGATAGAACGCGGCCTGTTTGCCGTTCTCTAACAAGCGCCCGCGCACGACATCCAAAGGGCCGTCACGATGATCGACCGTTTCCTCAACCGTGGTGCGCAAGGCGGCGATCGACATCGCAGCTGTTATTGCACCGGCAAAATCGGCCCGGTCTTTCGCTTCGCGCAGCAGCGCCTCGGTAATTGCGGTCAGTTGCGGGTGCTGGCTGTGGTGCAGATGATCGGCCTTGGTCGCGGCAAAAAGGATCTTTTCCACGCGCCGTCCCTGAAAGATACGCGTCAGAAAGTCATTCTTGCCAGGGCGGAACGCGCCCAGGATGCGGGCCTGCCGCACTTGACGATCTGCGCAGCGCCATGGCC
>JBCBDL010000031.1:0-27918 GCA_038529695.1 Pseudomonadota bacterium
GGCCGAATACACGCGCCGCCATTCGTGCCTATCAGCGCAGTGTCGGTCTGCCGCCTGATGGGCACCCGTCAATGGCCCTATTGCAGCGGTTGCGATGAACAAGGCCCGCCTTGCATGCAGGATACCAGCATATCCAGCATCGCTTGCGAGGGATCGGTAAAGATCCGCCCGCCACAGGCCCCCGCGACCATTGTCACGGGCGGGTCCTTCGCCTCAACAAAGTAGATGGCATCGCCGCCACTGCGCGCAGATCCACACCAGGGCCCCGCACAGCCGATCTCAAGCATGACGGGGCTGATATAGTCAGAGGTGAACCCTTGGCGTGTCAGGCCCTTACCGCGAAATTGTGCCGGGATCGGGTCGGGTGCGGCGACCGGTAGGTCGGACACAGCCGGAGGCAGCAGACCTTCGTCAAATGTCATCTCACCATAGAGGACAAAGTAGTTTTCAGGCGCTACCGCCAATTGCTTGAACGTGGCAATCGGGTCCGGGCGGATACAGCTGAGGGCATGGCCCTGCCCGGCAAGCAGCGCGAAACTCGACGCCAAAAGGATTGATCGCATCACATTCTCCATTCTCGTCAGGCCAGGTCCGACGGTTCACCCAGCCATGACGTCTGTAAACTGGCCAATCTTGGCCAGAGTTTACAATTTTGAACGGAATTCGGCGAGGACCTTCTCATAGACCTCGCGTTTGAAGGGCACAATCCCGGCTACCAGATCATCCGGCGCAATCCATTTCCAGGCTGAAAACTCGGGATGCGCTGTTTGCAGGTTAATCTCATCAGCAGTGCCGTGATAGCGCATCAGAAACCATTTCTGTTCTTGCCCGCGAAAGCGCCCTTTCCAGATGTTCGGCACTAGTTGGTGCGGGATATCATAGCGGATCAACTCAGCGCTTTCCGCTTCGAGCGTGATCAGGTTTGGCGTGACCGAGGTTTCCTCTTCCAATTCACGATAGGCCGCATCAATCGTCTTTTCGCCCTTGTCCAACCCTCCCTGCGGCATCTGCCAGGCCTCGGTGTCGCGGTCAATCCGCTGCCCCACAAAGATGTGGCCGCGTGGATTGGCCAGCATCACGCCAACGCAAGGGCGATAGGGAAGTTGCTCAATTTCTTCGGGGGTCATAAACGGGCCCTGGTGTTTCATCGGCTTACCTCTTGGTTAGAACCAAGAGGTGCCACAAGGTCCAGCCGTTATCCGATAACAAGTCGGGTCTGATACCGGATACGCGCCGCCACCCAAGCCAGATGGTCGCGTCGCAAGGCCACACAACCTGCGGTAGGTCGACCTGGGCCACGCCATTGATGGATGAAAATGGCAGAGCCGCGCCCCTTGACCGCATAAGGCCAGTTCCAATCCGTCAGGATGATCAGATCATACATCGGGTCCGCACGCCGCAAAAGTTCATGATTATAAGGGTGTGGGGCACGGACCATCATGTTGTAGTCGGGGTCGGAGATGTCATCTGACCACAGATCAAAGGGACCAATCGGCAGCGCCCAATCGGCCGGTTTCGCCATCTGATCTGGCCTGTAAAGCATCCCGATAATGCGGTGTATGCCGCGTGGCGTAGCGCCGTCGCCCTCCGCCTTCTTGCTGGTCAAACCACCCCGTCCAATCGTGCAGGGAAACCGGCGATTGAGGAACCGCAGGTGTGTTGGGGTCAGGACAAGGTCGGTACTTTTCATACCCCAGATAAACCATAGTTTATGCGGCGATGGCGAATCACTTGTGCGATTCCAACGGGTTAACGAAACCAACATCCCGGTATACAAGCGTAAATGTTCTTGGTATGTTCTTGCAAAACATAGGCTTCCAAATGGCGATCGGCTCAAAGCTCAACAATACCTTGCGCAAGTTCATCGCGGAACAAAAGCTGTTCTTTGTGGCAACCGCGGCATCAGATGGGCGGGTCAATGTCTCTCCCAAGGGCATGGATTCCCTGCGCATCTTGGACGAAAACCGCATCGTCTGGCTGAACCTTACTGGCAGCGGCAACGAAACCGCCGCCCATCTGCGCGATGTGAACCGAATGACGCTGATGTTTTGTGCGTTCGAAGGGGACGCAATGATCCTGCGGGTCTATGGCAGTGCAGAAACCTTGCATCCCCGTGATACAGGCTGGCGCGATGCGATGTCGCTGTTTCCCCCGATGGCGGGCAGCCGGCAGATTTTCGACATGCATATTGATATGGTCCAAACATCCTGCGGGACGGGCGTGCCGCTGATGGCATTCGAAAAACAGCGTGGACCTGAGGAACTGCTCCCTTATTACGCCGATATGGGCGAAGACGGGGTGCGAGATTACTGGCGGCGCAAGAATTCCGAGAGCATCGATGGCGCCGCGACGGGAATATTCGACGACTAAAGCAAATGCCCCGATTTTGCGGCTTTCGTGGCCAAGTATGCGTGGTTATGCCTGTTTTCGCCAACTTTCAGCGGCACACGTTCGGTCACGCTGATCCCGCAGCTTTCCATACGTGCGACCTTTGCAGGGTTGTTCGTTAGCAATCTGACGGATGAAAACCCCATGCGCTTGAGGATCTCCGCACCAATGCGGAAATCGCGTTCGTCATCTTCAAAACCAAGCCGGTGATTGGCCTCAACGGTATCAAACCCCTGATCTTGCAGCGAATAAGCCCGCATTTTGTTCGCCAGACCAATCCCACGCCCTTCCTGATTGAGATAAAGTAGGACCCCGGCACCCTCCGCACCCATCTGGCCCAACGCACCGCGCAACTGCGGGCCGCAATCGCACTTGAGCGACCCAAGCAGATCACCGGTGAAGCAAGCGGAATGCAGGCGCGACAGGACCGGTTTAGACCGGTCGGGTTGGCCGATTTCGACGGCATAATGCTCTTCCGCACCATCATCAGGGCGAAAGATGTGAAGCCTGCCCGCCTCTGACACATCCAATGGCAAGCGGGCGCTGATGATCGGGTTCAGCGGGCTCAACTCAGTATCCATCACAGCCGCTGCGGGGATCAGCGTCAGATTATGCTGGTCCGCAAATGTCGCGGCATCCGAAACCTCCAACACTAGTGCAGCAGGCAAAAGACGCGCGGCCTTGGTCAACACAATCGCCGCATTGTGTAACGTGGCATCGCCATCACGCGCGGTTTGTAGCGGCCCTTTCATCGGCGCACGCAAATCGTCGGCGGGGTCCGCAATGGACTGGACCCAGGACAGCGTCGCATCCGGCGGCAACAACACCCGCGCCAGATCACCATCATAAGCGCGTGCCTTTAGTGTCTGCGCCCGCCAGCCGGTGATGGCCAGAACCGGTGCCCCACCCAAGGTCCGCAAATGCGCCAAGCGGGCCGCATCGAGTGTCTCGGCCGCCAGAACAACCGCCCCGCCATCCAGCACCACGGGCACGCCCATGCGCAGATCGGCGCGGGCGCGTGCCAGACGTTCTGTAATATCCGGGGAGAATCCCATGCCGTTCAGCCTCTCATTTGTTTCATCTGATAGCCGTTTCAGCCGCAAAGTGAAACAATTGCACCGCAAATCACACGTCCGTGTGAAACGGTGAAGCAGGCGGTTGTTTGAAACGTAACCAAAGCACAAATCTAGTGACGAAACGAAGGAGGATGTCATGGGACAACTCAAAAAGATTTTGCTCGTCGACGACGACGATGACCTGCGTGAGGCGCTGGGTGAACAGCTTTTGATGACCGAGGACTTTGACGTCTTCGAAGCCGACGATGGTGCCAGCGCGATGGTAAAGGCCAAGGAAAGCCTTTACGACCTGATGATCCTGGATGTGGGCCTGCCTGACACGGACGGTCGTGAATTGTGCCGACTCATGCGCAAACAAGGCGTCAAATGCCCGATTCTCATGCTGACAGCACAAGACAGCGACGCGGACACAATTCTGGGCCTTGATGCAGGCGCCAACGATTATGTCAGCAAACCGTTCAAGTTTCCCGTCCTTCTGGCCCGTATCCGTAGCCAGTTGCGCACCCATGAACAGTCTGAAGACGCCGTATTCCAGCTTGGGCCATATACGTTCAAGCCGGCCCAAAAAATGCTTGTAACAGAAGACGATAAGAAGGTTCGGCTGACCGAAAAGGAAACAAACATCCTGAAATTCCTTTATCGTTCAACCGAAGGTGTCGTGGCCCGCGACGTCCTGTTGCACGAGGTTTGGGGCTATAACGCTGGCGTCACCACGCACACATTAGAGACACATATTTACCGTCTTCGCCAAAAAATAGAACCAGATCCGTCCAATGCCCGCCTTCTTGTGACCGAATCTGGTGGCTATAGATTAGTGGCGTAGTACTCCAAGCCCGGTGATGAGGATCTTTCCCTTCCTTGTCATCGGGTGCACAAAATCCCGCCGGAGATCGGGTTACATCTCCACCTCCCTGTTGGACTTGCCCGGACCTTGTGTCCGGGCTTTTTTTTGTGCTTGGTTATCGGGGTTGTCGTACCTACCTGAACAACGAACCATTTCGGGGGAGAGAATCCATGAAATCTGCGAAGGACTATCTTGATGAGGCTAATGCCATCGTCCCAAGGCTGGACGCGGCAGACGCGATTGAAAAGTACAATGCGGGCGGGGCCGTTTTTGTTGATGTGCGTGATAGCGCATCCATTGCAAAAACCGGCACGATTGCGGGCGCCCATCGCATTGCCCGTGGGATGATGGAATTTGTCGCCGATCCCGGCACCGATTTTTACAACGGCGCGCTGAAACCGGATGCTGATATCTACCTGATCTGCGGTGCTGGCGGACAGGCCGCACTCGCTGGGAAGACGCTGAAGGATATGGGGTATCAAAATGTGACGAACATTGGCGGCATCGGTGCGTGGAAAGATGCAGGCGGCCCGATGGAGGATTAAGCGCTACCGTAGCAGCGCGCCAAAGCCTGATCCCAATCTGCAACAAGATCATCGATATGTTCGATTCCAACCGAGACGCGGATCAGGTTTTCGGGAATACCTGTATCAGGTTCAATCGTGTGCCGATGCTCAACCAGGCTTTCCACGCCACCCAGCGATGTCGCACGCAAGAAAAGCTGTAGTTTGCCAACGATGCTCAGCGCCTCTTCGCGGCCACCTGATACAAGGACAGACAGCAAACTACCAAAACCGCCGGTCATTTGCCTTTGCGCAATGTCGTGACCTTTATGGTGCGGCAGACCGGGATAGAACACGTCATCCACCCCAGGATGCGCGAGCAAGAACTCCGCCAAGGCTTGCGCGTTCTGGGACATACGCTCTATCCGCAAAGGCAAGGTGCGCATGGCACGTGTCAACAACCATGCTTCAAACGGCCCCAATATCGCGCCAGCCATTTTGCGATCATCGCAAATGGCCCGCCATGTTGCGCTAACGTCATCGCGCGTTGACAGAACACCGGCAAGGACATCGGAATGGCCGTTGATTGCTTTCGTCGCGGAATGCATCACGATGTCAGCACCATGATCCAGCGCCCGGGTGAGAATAGGCGTCGCAGCAGTAGCATCGACAACCAATAGAGCATCAATGACCCCGCGCAGCTGCGCAATATCCACGGACTTCAACCACGGGTTTGAAGGTGTTTCGACAAAGACAAGATTGGCCGCGATGCGATCACATGTTTCAGACAGGTCATCTGCATCAACCTCGTGCAAGATCATCTGTCGCCTGTTGCAAAAATCGCGCACCCAAGCCGTCGTGCCCCAATAGATACCCGATTGCAGAATGACCGTGGCACCATTGGGCAATGTACGAAAAATTGCAGCTATTGCCGCCATGCCAGACGGAAACAACAGCGTATCCGCCGCCCCCTCAAGCTGTTTCAAGACCGCTTCGGCTTGCCGCAGATTGTCGGAATTGTCGCGTGAATAAATATTGTCTTCTCTTAACGGGGCATAGTCGCGATCCCGCATGAAAGTCGTCGACGGCTGGATCGGCGGCACAACACCACCCGAAGGTGCATCAGTAGCGCCAGCGGCATGCGCCGCAATCGTCGCCGGTTTAGGGGAGCTTATCATGCCTCTTTTTGGGGCCCAGCAAGGCCCAGATGCAAGCCCCAAGATCACAGTTTGGTGCTATGCGTCAGTCATTGCGTGCATGGGGCTGGTGAAAGCTGCCACAATTGTTAATATATAGTTAACGCGGGGTAAGCTTCGTTCTGCAAAAGGGCTGCTCGGCAACATAGCAAGACGCC
The DNA here is from genome assembly GCA_038529695.1 of Pseudomonadota bacterium. GTDB lineage: Bacteria > Pseudomonadota > Alphaproteobacteria > Rhodobacterales > Rhodobacteraceae > Yoonia. The sequence goes on from JBCBDL010000031.1 coordinate 6,166, forward strand.
AATTGCAGGCATCCATGGGGGTGGATCCGGTGAAGACTGCACAATCTGTTAATATTATGCACGTATTGTCCTGTCAGATGCACGCAAAGGTGGTATTTACCTGTATTTTTGTACAATTACACAGATTTGCCCCATTCGGGCCGAGATAATTGTAGAGACTGGAATTGAAAGGTTACGAGGACAATATGATGGTTTCCAGAAATCGGCGTACTGCAGCTGATGACGCGGCCGAGGCGTTTTACGGTCAAAATGAACAAGCCTTCCTAGAACAGGTTCATCAGATTTGCAGCACAGATCCGAGATTGATCAAAGTTTTTCAGATGACCCGTGAGAATTATAAGAAGCTGGCCAGACCCAACTGATTGGGCGCGCATGTGGCATTTGGGCTACATGTTCCAGGACCGATCCGGGCACCCTGTCGCCTCAGGCCACATGGCAGGACAGTTATTTTGGTCGCCGATCAAGTGACAAATTCGTCGCGGTTGTATCCTTGCAGATAGAGCAACGCCGTCAAATCACCGTGATTGATCCGGACATCACATCGGGCTTGGACGGCAGGTTTCGCATGAAGCGCGACCCCGGTGCCTGCCCGGGTCAACATGCCCAGATCATTGGCGCCATCTCCAACCGCGATGACGCAGGCTTCGGTGATGTTTAATGTATCGGTGATGCGGGCCAATGCCTCAACCTTGGCCTGTTTGCCAAGTATCGGTCGCGCAACATCGCCAGTCAGCTTACCGTCTTTGGACAGTAACGTATTCGCCTGTTGTTCATCAAACCCCAACGCCTTTGCAACGCGGGATGTAAATGCTGTAAAGCCGCCGGACACCAGCGCGGTATAGGCACCATGCGCCTTCATAGTGTTCACCAACTCGTACCCGCCCGGCATATAGGTGATCCGCTCATCCAGCACCTGCTCTATCACGGGCTCAGGCAAATCCTTCAAAAGGCTGACCCGTTCGATCAAGGCGGCCTCAAAATCAAGTTCGCCATTCATGGCACGCGCAGTGATATCCGCAACATGCGCACCAACGCCCGCCTCGGCAGCAAGCTCATCAATGCATTCCTGTCGGATCATCGTGCTGTCCATATCGGCCAACAGCATCTTTTTGCGCCTGTTTTCAGCTGGCTGGACGACCAGATCAACACAGGCTTTCTGTAGATCATCCCAGATAACCCACTGATTGTCGGGCGCGGCGGGGATCGCAAATTCCGCCGCTTCGTCAATCGCCAACCAGTGGATGTCCCCCCCGCCCCATGCATTCCGCAGATTTTCTACCAATGCACCATCAAGGCTACGTTCTTTAGGAGTTGATATCAGTGTGACGACATGCATCGTGAACCTTCTGTCTGTTTTAGGCGCCGTCTAACGCGCCTTCTGCCTTTTGCCACCCCTAAAAAGTCAGATGGCGGACCTGCCAACCGGTCTTATCTTCAGCGGTGCGCATCATCTTGCGCCGGTCCGTCCCGAAGGTAGGTAGGGATAATTGCCGACGTTACAATGCGACGCACCCGCGTTTCCGATGCGCAACCGGCGTGTCGCAAAAATCGGCCCAAATGCCGAAATCGATCCACTTTTGCTGTTGAGCATTGCGCGACCGCCCTCTATGCCCGCCACTGGGACACCCTTCCCCAACGAAGGGCGCATATCTGTGAGGATACATATCAATGGTACTAACCAAACCGGCGACGCGGCCGGCCAATGCGCGTTTTTCATCTGGCCCCTGCGCCAAACCCCCCACCTGGAATCTGGATGCGCTCCGCGACGCGGCACTTGGTCGCTCGCACCGGGCAGCTGTCGGCAAAGCCAAACTCGCCGAAGCGATCGAACTGACCCGCGAAATCCTGCGCGTCCCTGCCGATTATCGCATCGGTATTGTACCTGCGTCCGACACCGGCGCGTTCGAAATGGCGATGTGGTCGCTGCTGGGTGAACGCCCGGTTGAAATGGTCGCGTGGGAAAGTTTCGGCGCGGGTTGGGTGACGGATGTGGTCAAACAACTCAAGATCGACGCCACCACCCACATCGCGGAATATGGCGACATCGTCGATATGTCCGCGCTGAACTACGACCACGATGTCTGTTTTACTTGGAATGGTACAACCTCTGGCGTGCGCTTGCCTTCAGGCGATGTGATCCCGGCAAATCGCGCGGGCCTGACGCTGTGTGATGCGACATCAGCAGCCTTTGCGCAGGATCTGCCTTGGGACAAACTGGATGTGACGACGTTCTCCTGGCAGAAAGTGATGGGCGGCGAAGCGGCCCACGGCATGCTGATCCTGAGCCCTCGCGCCGTACAGCGGTTGGAAAGCTACACGCCGTCGTGGCCACTGCCTAAGATTTTCCGCCTGACGAAGGGCGGCAAACTGATCGAAGGCATCTTCCGCGGTGAGACAATCAACACACCATCGATGTTGGCGGTTGAGGATTATCTGGTCGCGCTGAAATGGGGACGGTCAATCGGCGGGCTTGATGCCTTGATGCATCGCGCCAATGCGAATGCACGGGCAATCTGGAACTTCTGCGCCGACAAGCCGTGGATCGACAATCTGGCTGTGGACAAGGCGACGCGCTCAAACACATCTGTGTGCCTGAAATTCACCGATGCTCGCGTTAATGACGGCGCAGCATTCGCCAAGGCGGTCGCCAAGCGTCTGGAAGCCGAGAATATCGCCCTGGATATCGGCGCCTATCGCGACGCACCGGCCGGTCTGCGTATCTGGTGCGGCGCAACCGTCGAAACCTCGGATATTGAGGCCATGCTGCCATGGCTAGAATGGGCTTTTGAGACGGAAATCGCCGCCCTCTGACCCGGATTTTCTAAACATTTCGGCTGGCGGAACAAATTTCTAGAAATTTGTTTGCAGCTGGCCGCACAAAAGGACATCACAAAATGGCTCCCAAAGTACTCATCTCTGACAAACTCTCTCCCGCTGCTGTGCAAATCTTCAAAGATCGCGGCATTGACGTGGATTTCCAACCGGACCTTGGCAAAGACAAGGAAAAACTGCTGGAAGTAATCGGGCAATATGACGGCCTTGCCATCCGGTCTGCCACCAAAGCGACCGAGAAAATCATCGCCGCCGCCGGCAATCTCAAAGTGATCGGGCGTGCCGGGATCGGCGTGGACAATGTTGATATCCCTGCCGCATCGAAGAAGGGAATCATCGTGATGAACACGCCCTTCGGGAACTCCATTACCACGGCCGAACATGCTATTTCGATGATGATGGCGGTCGCGCGGCAAATTCCCGACGCCAATGCCTCTACCCATGCGGGTAAGTGGGAGAAATCGCGGTTCATGGGCGTGGAACTGACGGGCAAGACGCTGGGCGTCATTGGTGCCGGTAACATTGGGTCAATTGTGATCGACCGAGCCCATGGTTTGCGGATGAAGGTCGTAGCCTACGATCCGTTCCTGTCAGAGGAACGCGCAGTGGACATTGGCGTGGAAAAGCTGGAACTCGACGATCTGCTCGCGCGGTCGGATTTCATCACTATGCATGTTCCGCTCACCGATCAGACGCGGAATATCTTGTCGAAAGAAAACATTGCCAAGTTGAAAAAGGGTGTACGGATCGTCAATTGCGCCCGCGGCGGCCTTGTAGACGAAGAGGCCTTGGCCGAGGCGCTAAAATCCGGTGACGTCGCTGGCGCCGCCTTTGACGTTTTTGCAGTCGAGCCTGCAACCGAAAGCCCGCTTTTCAACCTGCCCAACGTCGTTGTCACGCCGCATTTGGGGGCCGCCACCACCGAGGCACAGGAAAATGTCGCCCTGCAGGTGGCCGAGCAAATGTCAGACTACCTTCTGACAGGCGCGGTCCAGAACGCGCTCAATATGCCCTCTGTCACTGCCGAAGAGGCCAAGGTCATGGGTCCCTGGATCAAGCTGACCGGGCATCTGGGCAATTTTATTGGCCAGATGACGGATGAGCCGATCAAGGCGATCAATATCCTCTTTGACGGTGAGGCGTCTGAACTTAACCTCAAGGCACTCACGGCGGCGACCATTGCCGGGATCATGACCAAAGCGAACCCGGATACAAACATGGTTAGCGCACCCGTGATCGCCAAAGAACGCGGCATCAAAGTGTCGACCACCAAACAGGACCAATCGGGTGCGTTTGAAGGCTATGTGAAAGTCACCGTGGTGACCGACAAGCGCGAACGCTCGATCGCCGGTACAGTCTTCAGCGACGGCAAGCCACGCTTCATCCAGATTAAGGGGATCAACATCGATGCCGAGGTCGGCGCGCATATGCTTTATACAACCAACGAAGACCGCCCCGGAATAATCGGTGAGCTGGGAACCACGATGGGCAACAATGACGTGAACATCGCGAACTTTACGCTTGGCCGGTCTGCGGCGCATGGCGAGGCGATTGCGCTGCTTTACGTGGACGAACCTGTGCCTGCCCCCGCGATTGCGGCGCTGGAGGCGACAGGCCTGTTCCAGCAAGTCAAACCGCTCACTTTTAATGTCTAGATGACAGATCCGGTCTATGCCATCGGCGACATTCATGGCCAGAAAGCCATGCTTGATCACGCGCTCGCGCTGATCAAGGCCGATGGCGGACCTGATGCGCAGATCGTCTTTCTAGGGGATTACGTGGATCGCGGCCCTGACAGTCGGGGCGTGATCGAAACGCTGATCGCCGGCCGGGATGCGGGGTATCCGTGGACACTCATCATGGGCAACCACGATCGCATGTTCACCCGATTTGTTCGGAACGGGATGGAGCATGACCCGCGTGTTCGCTCTGGGATCAGTTGGTTGAACCATCGTTTGGGTGGTGCGACCACGCTCGGCTCATATGGTATTGGCGGCGGGACCGGCCCGTCGTTTTTGCATCCCAAGGGCGGCGGTCCGGAGACCTTGGCGTCATATGACATAGCGACCGGTGAATACGATCCGGCGCAGATCATTGACTTGGCGCAGCAAAAGGTGCCAGCCCCACATCTCATCTTTCTCGAAAGCCTGCCACTCATGCATCAAACGGACGACCTGATCTTCGTGCATGCCGGCCTTCGCATGGAGCTTCCACTGGAATGGCAGGACCCAGAGGATCTGCTTTGGATCCGGGAAGGGTTCCTGGACAGCCGGATCGACTTTGGCAAGCTGATCGTTCACGGTCATACTGCGCTGGACCACCCGCAACATCACGGCAACCGGGTAAATCTTGACGGCGGCGCGGGCTACGGCAACCCGCTGATCCCGGCCGTCTTTGAAGGGCGGGACTGCTGGCTACTGACCGACAATGGGCGGGTGCCGTTAGCCCCTTTGTAATTCCATCGTCAATCCCGCCGAATGACGCCTGTGACTGCTGCCGCGCCAATCGCCGTGACGATCCAGCCCAACGCGATCAACCACCAGCGCACCCACCACAACACTTGCCCCCAGGGACCACGCGTGGTGGATGGTGCCCAGGACGCCTCTTGCCCCAGCGCAACAATAGGGACCACAAGGTCAACGGCATATGCTGCGGCATGGAATGTCTCGTAATCGCGGCCCGGCGTCAGCACAGGTTCGCCTTCTGGCGACAGCATGTATTTGTCTGACCAAACCAAAGCCGGGTTCGCGATCCGCTCGTCCGTTGCCAGTTCCTGCCAACCTTCCGACATCAGGACCGGGCCCATTGTCGGCGCGAAATCTCCGGCATCCCAGGCCTTTGCGGCCAAAAACCAGCCGATGGCGACCAGCACGAGCAGCATATAGAAACTCCGCTCTGGCTTATGCCCATAGCCCACGACCAAGCCAAAGACCTTGTCTGCAATCAAACTGCCCGCATTGCGCCACCAGACCCGCGTCTTAAACCAGCGTTGTTCATCGCGAAACTGCTTTTGGGCATAGGCGAGGGTGATCGGCGCAAAATCAGGCGCGACCTCAGAAGGCTCCAGCAACATCAACCGGGCGAGATGTTCATCATTCGGACGACGCTGCTGCAACGTGGCCAAAGCTTCACCCCGCGCATCCGGGGGCGCGAGGCTCGCATCAAGCAAGGCGTCGCGCCACGCCCCCTCGCGCCGCCAACGGGCACGCGACGCTTTGCGCTGTTCCTGTTCCTTGGCCACCATGATCGCACGGGCATCCGACCTGTGGCCGGTATCGCGCAAGAGTTTCGCCAGTTGTTCGTAAGGTTGCGGGTAAAACTCTCGCCGTGACACTGCACCTTTCTTCAGCCAGGCAAGACGGTCGGGCACATTGATCCCGCCATGCAGGACATCGTAGATGAACCCGCTGAGATAGAGCTTGTCACACAAGGCCCAGCTTTCAGGATCGTCCCACAGATCACCCACATGGGCTGAGGTCAGATCGACCGCGCCTGCAATCCCTTTGATCCGGCGCCAGATAAAGCCTTCGCGCACAATCAACCGCTGTGCATTCAGCGCCTGCGCATCCGGGTTGCGGAGGGAAGCGTACGTGCAATCGAGGACACCGCCAACCTCTGCCCCTAAGAAACTCACCTCGCCCGTCGTATCTGCATAACGCAGGAATGCATCACCCCGTATCTGGGTGCTTTGCGCGTTTATCGCATGACCTTGCGGGTTGTGAAAGCTGGCCCCAATGCAAACAAGCTGCCCGCCAATACGCGACCCCAGCAGGCTGACCTGCCCGGTTGCAGTTGTCCCTTCCAACAGGACGCTGCTGACAACCGTCAGGCCCTGTGCCTTGAATGCGGAATGCCCTTCGTGGCGTAAAGTCGCCTGCGTGCAGGACAGATGCCCTTTGATCTCCCCGCCCGATAACGAGATTTTGCCGTCGACCCGACTGCCGTTCAACGTGACATTCCCGCTGATCTGTAGGCGCGCTGCATTTAGGCCGTCCACCAGGGTACAACCGACAATGGCCAAACCATCAGCGGTCAACTGCACCATCTGCGGTTTTTCGGCTATGTAGCAATTGTAGAGATCAACCGGCCCGCGCGCGGTGGTGAAACTCAGATCCAGCGCCCCGCCGATCCACGCGCCAACCACCGTGATCCCCGATGGTTGCGTGCGAAAATCCTTGCATCCGCCAAGGATAAGGTAACGCAGCAATGCCGCGCGGATCAGCACTGTCGGCGCTTTCAGGTTTGGCACAGTCAGCCCGACACGTGCGCGTTCACCTTTTTCGGCCGCCTCCAGCAGGATCAGTTCGGCAGGCGTCAATAGATCATTGTCCCGCAATTGCACCACTTGGGCCCAGTGGGTGATCAAATGCAGGTCATCGTAACTCATGGCGCCACGCTAGGGCGGCGACATCAGGCTCGCAATGGGGTTTGGTGCAGGCCGCTTTGATCTGTGGCACAGAAAACAGCCAGCCGTCAGTTGCCGCCCAGAAATAGTTCAGTCGTTTTCGAGACGTGCAAGATTGGTCTGGTTCGCCGTGAAGGCGATGCAATCCTTGCCTTCGCAATTCATTCCGGCAATTGGCAATTCAATCAGGTGTCCACGGAATTCAATCACATATACATCCTGCCGAAATCCAACGAAGTCGCCGGTGATCCGAACGGTGTTGTCATGGGATGTCAGCCTAATCTCATCTGCTGCCACATGGACGGGCACAAAAAAAATCGCAGCAAAGCTCAAGCACAAAACGCTTTTCAACATGGTTACCTCTTTAACGCGGTAGACGAAAAAACGCTGTCTACCAATTACTCTAACAGTTTTCGTGTATCACGGCGTCTATGGCGGCGTCACCGCAAAGAAGACAAAAGCTATCCTTTTAGCGACATACTGGGTGTGTTCCAACGACCTGCAGTTGGATGCCCAGTCACACACGATGGGCCCGCGCCACCAGCGCAATTGCGGGTCGATCTATCACCGTCGTGGCCTTGTTTCCCATCCAGAGCCGCCTTATCCACATCGTCATGCCGCTGCAATTCCCGACACTTGATGCCATACTGACCCACGATTTTGACACGGTTATTGATGTCAGATCACCCGCCGAATTTGCCTTGGATCACATCCCCGGCGCAATTAATCTGCCCGCGCTGGACAATACACAGCGCGCCGAAATTGGCACGATGTACAAACAGATCAGCCCCTTTGATGCGCGCAAGGTGGGCGCAGGCATGGTGATCCGAAATCTGGCAACCCATATCGATGGGCCACTCTCCGGCAAAGATGGCGGGTGGCGACCGCTGCTCTATTGCTGGCGCGGCGGCCAGCGTTCGGGCGCGTTTCGCACGATCCTGTCCGAAATCGGTTGGCGCGCGGAGACTGTAGCGGGCGGCTATCAGTCCTTTCGTCGCTTGGTCTACCGCTCTCTTTATGAAGATGATCTGCCAAACCACCTGATCCTCTTGGATGGCTATACCGGTACGGCCAAAACGGAATTACTGCCAAGGTTGGCTGCGCGTGGTGTGCAAATCATCGATCTGGAAGCGCTCGCGCAGCATCGCGGATCGCTTCTTGGGGCAATGCCCGGCGGGCAACCCACACAAAAGATCTTTGAAACCAGCCTTGCAGTCGCACTGCACCAGCTTGATGCCGCAAAACCTGTCATTGTTGAGGCCGAAAGCAGCAAGATTGGCAAGATCACGCTGCCTCCCGCACTTTGGTCGGCGATGCGGTCTGCACCACGTATTGTTCTTGACGCCCCGCAAACCGCGCGCGCCGACTATCTGGCGCGGACCTATTGCGATGTCTTGGCCGACCCTGATCTGTTGACACAGGCCTTGGCACCGCTTCGGCGGCTGCGTGGGCATGGTGTGGTGGATGCGTGGATCAAGCTTTCGCGCGATGGCGCGCTGACGCAGCTTGCGGCTGCCTTGATGCTGGAACACTACGATCCGGCCTATGATAAATCACGGCGCATCGAAAGCCGTGATATCATTCAAACCATCACAACGGATCGACTGGATCACGACGGTCTGGAAAGAGCCGCTGATGCGGTCATGACAGCTTTGCCTCAATGACCGCTGAATGGGCGGTTTTCAACGGCCAGACCTGCTTCATAGCGTCTTTTTGACCCCAAACCGCTTGACCTTTTGGGCCCTGACAGGTTGAACAGCCTCCAGACTTTCATCCGGATATGGGCGGTTTTCAATGGACGACCAGAACAAGAACCTCATCCTGGCTACGTTGCTGAGCTTCATGGTCATCATGGCCTGGACGCTCTTTTTCCCGCCCGAAGATCTGCCCATCGACCCGGCGACCGAGGCGGCAATCAGTGCAGAGGATCCAACTGTTCCCCAGTCTGATCCGGTTGCACCAGCTGCCACAACACCGACCGAAGCGCCTGAGCCGGCCGCTGACGCCCCCCGCGTTGCCATTGAAACGGGTGAGTTCAAGGGCTCGTTGTCATTGCTGGGTGGCCGGATTGATGATCTGGCGTTGACGCAATATCGCGAAACCATCGATGAAGATGCCGAAATCGTGAGGCTGTTGCGTCCAGTGGGTCAACCTGGCGCCTATTTTGCCTCGTTCGGATGGACAGCAACTGATGGGATTGATGCCAGTGCTGTGCCTGGCCCGGACACGCTTTGGTCGCTCGAAAGCGGTGACACGCTGACACCTGAAAGCCCCGTCACGCTTGTTTGGGATAACGGCGCCGGGCAGGTCTTTCGCACCAGCGTGTCGGTCGATGATGAGTTCATGTTCACCTTTGAGCAAAGCGTTGAAAACACGACATCTGCCTCCATCTCTGCCCGGCCTTACGGATTGTTGCGCCGCCATGGCCAGCCTGATGATCTGAAAAACTTTTTCATCTTGCACGAAGGCATGGTGCGGATGACCGATGGTGAACTGGAAGAAACCGGTTACGACGACATCACCGAATATGAGGTTGACCCGCGCGAACGCACCCAGGCTGAGCGTCTGGATGTGCAAACTTCCGGCTGGATCGGCTATACCGATCATTACTGGATGACCACGCTGATCCCTGATCAAGGGATACCCTTCCGCTCCACCTCCAAATACTTCGACAGCCGGGATTTGTTCCAGGCAGAGGCTGTTATGCCGATTGAGACCATCGCGGCAGGCGACACAGCGACAGTCACAACACGCCTTTTCGCCGGGGCAAAGGAATGGGAAGCGATCCGCAATTATCAGAATGACGGTGGCGTTGCTGGGTTCCTGGACAGTATCGATTGGGGCTGGTTCTTCTTCCTGACGAAACCAATCTTTGCGCTGCTGCACTACCTCAACATTGTCATAGGCAATATGGGCTGGTCGATCCTGGCCCTGACCGTGATCCTGAAAATCATCGTGCTGCCGCTCGCCTATAAATCCTATGTCTCCATGGCCAAGATGAAAGAGCTGCAGCCAGAGATGGAAAAGCTGAAAGAGCGGGTTGGCGATGACCGTCAGGCCATGCAGCAGGGCATGATGAAACTCTATCAGGACAACAAGGTGAACCCTGCTGCGGGCTGTTTGCCGATCCTGCTGCAGATCCCGATCTTCTTTTCGCTCTATAAGGTGATCTTTGTCACGATTGAATTGCGTCATGCACCCTGGTTTGGCTGGATCCGGGACCTCAGCGCGCCTGACCCATCATCCTTCATAAACCTCTTTGGTCTACTGCCTTATGCGGGGCCGGAGCCAGGGTCGATCCTCGCACTGCTCTTCATCGGCATCCTGCCCATCCTGCTGGGTGTGTCGATGTGGTTGCAGCAAAAGCTGAACCCGGCCCCGACAGACCCCACGCAGCAGATGATCTTCGCCTGGATGCCATGGGTCTTCATGTTCATGCTCGGATCTTTCGCCTCCGGCCTCGTGCTTTACTGGATCGCCAACAACATCATTACCTTCATTCAGCAATACGCGATCATGCGCAGCCATGGTGCCAAGCCGGACGTGTTTGGCAACATCAAGGAAAGCGTGCGCAGGAAAAAGCCTGTCGAGCTCGACAAGAAAGAGGGCGAGTAAATGGCGCATGTCGCCGGTTTGTGGCGGCATCCGATCAAAAGCCACGGGCGGGAAAGGCTGGACGCGGTGACGTTGACAGAAGGCCAGACCATGCCGTGGGACCGGCATTGGGCGGTCAGTAATGATCGGTCGAAATTCGATCCGGCCAATCCCGCCTGGACCCACTGTCGCAACTTCATGATCGGGGTGACAACGCCAGGGCTCGCGGGCATTTGGGCAAAGCTGGATGAGGACATCGCCGAACTCACCCTTCGCCATGTCGATCTAGGCGAGATCACATTTCGACCGGATGACGCCGCCGACGCGGCCCGTTTTCTCAACTGGGTAAAGCCGCTATGTGATCCCGATGGTCTGCAACCCGCCAGCATCGCCCACGTGCCCGGTCGCGGTATGACCGATACTGCTGAACCCACCGTCTCAATCATGACCCATGCCAGCCACAAGAGTGTCGCCGGGCGTTTGGGCCGCCCGCTGGAACTGGAACGCTGGCGCGGCAACATCTGGCTGGAAGGTCCGGCCCCATGGGAGGAGTTCGAGTGGGTCGGGAAAACCATCCGCATCGGTACGGCTGAACTAAGCGTCATTGAGCCGATCAAGCGCTGTAAACACACGATGGCGAACCCACAAACCGGCAAACGGGATACGGACACTTTGGGTGTCTTGTACGAAGGCTGGGGGCACGAGAATTTCGGTGTGAATGCCATCGTGACCAAAGGCGGTCAGGTCGCACTGAACGACCAGGCCGAGGTGCTTTGATCATGGAATTGCGCTTTCCAGAGGTAGAGACACCCGATGCACAAACCCTTGAAAAGGGGCGTTTGCTTTTCGCTGGCGAGACCGAGTTCGTCAAAGGCGTGGTCGCCATGGACGGCCTGCCAGCGCCTGACCGGGTCGAGATTTGCTTTGCCGGGCGGTCCAATGTCGGCAAATCCAGCCTGATCAATGCGCTGACCGGGCGCAAAGGCCTTGCGCGGGCCTCAAACACACCGGGGCGTACGCAAGAGATCAACTTTTTCACTGCAGGCGACATCTATGTCGTCGATCTGCCCGGCTACGGCTTTGCCAATGCACCCGTCGCAGTGGTTGAGAAATGGCAAAGGCTGCTGAAGCAATATCTGCAAGGCCGCCAGACATTGCGCCGGGTGTTCGTGCTGATCGATGCGCGGCATGGGGCCAAGGCGGTGGATGAAGAAATCATGTCGCTGCTCGACAGCGCCGCGGTGACCTTCCAAGTGGTGATGACCAAGACCGACAAGATCAAGGGCAAGGCGTTGGAGGAAGCGCTGACCAAGACCCGCGTAGCACTTGCCAAGCATCCGGCCGCTTTCCCCGAAATCATCCTGACATCCTCGGAAAAGGGCGACGGCATCCCGACGCTACGGGCGGTCATCGCGGGGATCACATGAAAAGAAGGACCCAAGACATGAACCGGGATTGGATCGCAACCGCCGCGACGCTCAGCCAGGCACTGCCTTACATGCAGCGCTATGCCGGTGCGACGGTCGTGATCAAGCTGGGCGGTCACGCGATGGGCAGCGATGACGCCATGGCCAGCTTTGCGCGTGACGTGGTGCTGATGCGGCAGGTCGGCCTGAACCCTGTGATCGTCCATGGCGGCGGGCCAATGATTAACGAAATGCTCGCCAAGCTTGAGATCAAATCAGACTTTGTGAACGGCAAGCGGGTTACGGATGCCGCGACCATGGATGTGGTTGAGATGGTCCTGTCCGGCAAGGTCAACAACCGGCTGGTGCAGGCGATCAGCGATGAAGGCGGCAAGGCGGTCGGCCTTTCCGGCAAGGACGCCAACCTGATGATCTGCAAACAGACCGACCCCGATCTGGGCTTTGTGGGAACGCCCGTTGCCGTGAACCCCACGATCCTGCGGGATTTGCATGCAGCACAGGCCATTCCCGTGATTGCACCCCTGGGAATGGGACGCGAGGGTGAGACGTTCAACATCAATGGTGACACGGCCGCCGGCGCGATTGCGGGTGCGCTGAAGGCGGATCGGCTGTTGCTGCTGACAGATGTGGCGGGTGTGAAAGACAAGGACGGCAACGTGCTGACCGAAATTGCCCCTGACAAGATCAAGGATCTGATTGCTGATGGGACAATTGCAGGTGGAATGATCCCCAAAACCGAAACAGCGCTTTCTGCCATGAATGACGGCGTGCGGGCCGTGGTGATCCTCGATGGGAGGGCGCCGAATGCGTGCCTCTTGGAACTTTTTACCGATCACGGGGCAGGATCACTTATTCGTCGTCCCCGCGCCTAAGCGGCATTGCCTGATAACCCAAACCGGCTAGGCTGTGTTATGGATTTGGATCGTCAGCTTCACGCATATGGGCTTCGCACTTTGGGTCAGTGCCCGGATGGCGCCGATCACATCATCCTGATTGGTCCCGATGAACCTGCCTTTTGGCCGATCTTTACCGACAGCCCGGAGTATCGCGACGGTGCCGCCAACCCGCTGGACCGTTGGTCGCAGCGTGTCCTGACAAGGACTGCGGCAGAGTTTGAGGCAGAGCCGCTCTTTCCATTTGGCGGTCCGCCTTACGCGCCCTTTTTCACCTGGGCCGTTAATACTGGGCGCTTCTGGGCATCGCCAATTGGGTTTTTGGTCCATGATGAGGTCGGGCTATTCGTGAGCTTTCGCGGTGCGCTGCGGATGCCGGGTGCAGCGCCAATCACAACTGCCCAAAAGCCCTGCGATACCTGCGCACAACCCTGTGCGTCCGCCTGCCCGGTTGGCGCTTTTGACGGCGGCTACGACGTGGCGGCCTGCAAAGCACATGTCATGTCCGATGCCGGTTCGGATTGCCGCAATGGCGGCTGCCTTGCCCGTCGCGCCTGCCCGGTTGGTCAAGGCAACCGCCTGCCCGCCCAAGCCGCGTTCCATATGGAGGCTTTCCTGTGACCAAACGCCTGATCCTGATCCGCCACGCCAAATCCAGTTGGAGCGATCCGTTTGCCGATGACCATGCGCGGGTGTTGAACAAGCGCGGACGCGCCTCCGCCGGGGCCATCGGTAATTGGCTCGCTGATAGGGGGTACATCCCGGACATTGTGCTATGCTCAGACGCCAGCCGGACCAAAGAAACGGCAGATTTGATCCTGCCCGCTTTGTCGCCACAGCCAAAGATGCGGCTGTCAGGCATGCTGTACCATGCAGCGCCCGATACGATCATGGATATGATCCATCGCGAGACATCCCAGACGGTTGCCGTTGTCGCGCACAATCCCAGCATCGGTATGTTGGCGAATGCACTGGTCATCACCCCGCCCGACCATCACCGGTTTGGTGACTATCCGACCTGCGCGACGACTGTGATTGACTTTGACACCGAGACGTGGACGACAGTTCAACGCCGCAGCGGGATATGTGTAGATTTCGTTGTGCCGCGTGATCTGATCGGAACGACCGGCAGCGATATCGACTAAAAAAAGCCCCGGCGCTGGACCGGGGCTTTGTCGTTCAGTGACCCAAGATCTGGCTCAGGAACAATTGCGTCCGATCCGATTTCGGGTTGTTAAAGAACTCCTCAGGCTCGTTCTGTTCGACGATCTGGCCCTGATCCATAAAGATCACGCGGTTGGCCACCTGCCGGGCAAAGCCCATCTCGTGCGTCACACAGAGCATGGTCATGCCTTCTGCGGCCAGTTCGATCATCGTATCCAGCACTTCCTTGATCATCTCGGGGTCAAGCGCTGATGTCGGTTCATCAAACAGCATGATGCGCGGGCGCATGCAAAGCGAACGGGCAATCGCAACACGCTGCTGCTGCCCGCCTGACAACTGGCCGGGATACTTGTCAGCTTGTTCAGGGATCTTCACCTTTTCCAGGAAATGCATCGCCGTTTCTTCGGCTTCCTTCTTGGGCGTCTTGCGCACCCAGATCGGGGCGAGCGTGCAGTTTTCCAGGATCGTCAGGTGCGGAAACAGGTTGAAGTGCTGGAAACACATCCCAACCTCTGACCGGATCTTGTCGATGTTTTTCAGATCCGACGATAGCACGGTGCCATCCACCGTAATCTTGCCCTGCTGGTGTTCTTCCAGCGCGTTGATGCACCGGATCAACGTGGATTTGCCCGACCCGGACGGCCCACAGATCACGATCCGTTCCCCGCGATAAACGCTCAGGTCGATATCCCGCAGGACATGGAAGGACCCATACCATTTGTTCATGTTCTCGATGGTAATCGCCAGCTCGTCCGAGACTTTCATCTGCGAGGTGTCGACCTCTGTTTCAAGTATTGCTTCGGCCATGATCAGCCTCCCTTAGCGATGGTCGGTTGCGAGCCTGCGCTCCAACCATTGTGAGTATTGCGAGATGCCGTAGCACACGACAAAGAACAGAACTGACGCCGCCATGAATAGCTCCCAGTAGACGCCGTTCCAGTCGGTTGATGAAAGGATCGGGCCGCGGATCATGCCGACCAGGTCGAACATAGAGATGACCGACACCAGCACGGTATCTTTGAACAGGCCGACCGCCACGTTGACGATGCCGGGAATTGAGATCTTCAGCGCTTGCGGCAGAATGATCAGACGCATTGCTTGCGGATAATCCAGTCCCAAGCTGTCCGCCGCTTCGTACTGACCTTTCGGCAGGGCAGCCAGACCACCCCTGATCACTTCGGCGATATACGCCGCCGAGAACATCGTAATCATGATGATCACACGCAGGATCAAATCGAATGTCGTGCCGGGTGGCAGGAAATAGGCCAGAACAACGTTGGCCACAAACAGAAGCGTAATCAGCGGTACGCCACGAATGAATTCAATGAAGATCACGCAGATGAACTTGATGATTGGCATATCCGACTGACGGCCTAGCGCCAGCACGATCCCAAGCGGCAGTGACAGCGAAACACAGGTCACGCCAAGGATCATGTTGAGCATGAAGCCCCCCATGTTGCGCGACTGCACAGCCTCCAGCAATGGCTGTGAAGGCGCGATCGCGTCCACGATGTAGCCACCAATGAACCAAGTGACTATCGCGGCGATCACACCGCCGAAGAACCCCATGGCAAAGCTGTCTTTGACGAAACGCGCATAGACAAAGTAGCCGACAACAAACCCTGCAAGCGCGAAAAGCGGGGCAAAAATCGTGCCACCCCAGATCAGCCAATAGGCCAGGAATGGGTACAGCCCAGTAAAGATCAAGAGCTTGCGTGGCAGATCAAAGAACATCACAGGTGCTGCCGCAAAAAACAGCAGAATGAAGGCGATCGTGGGCCGCCAGTAATGCTCGACCGGGTAGCTGAATCCGAACAAGAGCTGATTCCAGCGTTCTGATAGAACCGAGAAACAGGCCCCTGTCGCCCCCTGCAACGCTTCGCGACATTCGGCAAGCGAGTTTGTGTTCCACACACCATTCGCGATCCAAGGAAACACAAAGGCGGCGATCAGGTAGATTACGTAAAGCGAAACGATTGTCAGGATGCCGTTTGGAACGCTCGAAAACAAGTTCTCACGCATCCATTTGACGATGCCCGCCTGGCTGGCCGGTGGTGGTAGTTCCGGCAGCGTTTCCGTGCGAACAAAAGCGACTGTATCTTGTGGCATATCAGCGCTCCTTCAGCTTTACGGAATTGTTGTAGACGTTCATCACAGCCGAAATCAGAAGCGAGATCGTGAGGTAGAACAGCATCAAAAGCAGGATCGCCTCAATCGCGCGGCCGGTCTGGTTCAGGGTGATCCCACCCAGTGTCGCGGTGACATCCATGTAACCCACAGCGATGGCCAGTGATGAGTTCTTGGTGATGTTCAGATATTGCGAAATCAGGGGCGGGATAATCACGCGAAGCGCCTGTGGCAGGATCACAAGGTTCATGATCCGGCCTGGCCGCAGACCCAGTGACGCTGCCGCCTCTGTCTGCCCCTTGGAAATCGCCTGGATCCCGGCACGCACGTTTTCTGCGATGAAGGCACCAGTGTAGATGGCGAGGGCAAACCAAAGCGCAATCAGCGACCCGCGCAGCTGGATACCACCCTGAAAGTTGAACCCTTGCAAAGCAGGATATTCGAGCGTGATCGGGCGACCGAGGATGAAGTAGAACAGCAGTGTTGGGACAAAAAACAACGCGACCGACGGCCAGAAGGTCGGCAGCAACTGCCCGGTTGCGTACAATTTCTTGGTCGCATAGCGGCGATAGGCAAAGATACCGATGATCGACAAGATGAACACCGCAATCACAACCCACCCGCCACTATCAAGGACCGGTTTGGGGGTATAGACCCCGCGATTTGTAAAAGCGAAAGCGTCGAACAGCATTGATGCAGACGGATCCTCCCCACGGAAGGCGCGGGGCGCTGGCATGCTGACCGTCATAATCGAAAAGATGATGATGATCCAAATCAACACCGGCACATTGCGGAACATCTCCACATAGATTGCCATCAGCTTTGAAACGACCCAGTTGTTCGACAGACGCAGAACACCAGCGATAACGCCGAAAATCGTGGCCGTAATACAACCCAAAACAGCAACGATGAGTGTGTTCAGCACGCCCACCGTCGACGCACGAAGATGCGACGACTGGCTGTCGTATTCGATTGGGCGTTGATTGATGTCATAACCAGCCGGGTCGCGCAAGAAATCGAACGAGATATTCAAACCTGCAGCAGCAAGGTTGCGCACAAGGTTCATGCCCAGATAGGCCATAAACGCGATCAACACCACAAGCGCAATAAACTGGAACGTGTAGGACCGATAGCGCGTATCATTGATCAGCATCGACAGGCGGAATGACCCCTGCGGCGGGTCTGTGATCGACGTCATAAACTATTCCCCGTTGGATATCGGCTTTGTCTTTTCAGGCTACTTTGCGCAGCTCAATTATACCGATTTTTGGTCGTATTGGTGAAAGGGCGCGGTGTTGACCGCGCCCTTTGTCTTTTCTGGTTTCCTTACCGGAAAGGTGGTGAGTAGATCAGACCACCTTCGGTCCACTGCGCGTTCAGACCGCGTGCCAGACCGATTGGTGTGTTCTCACCGATGTTCTTTTCAAAGAGCTCGCCATAGTTACCGCCAGCCGCAATCGCGTTTGCGGCCCAGTTAGGCTCAAGACCCAGCATCGCGCCCAGCTCACCTTCGGTACCCAGAAGGCGGTTCACCTCAGGA
Source organism: Pseudomonadota bacterium (assembly GCA_038529695.1). GTDB lineage: Bacteria > Pseudomonadota > Alphaproteobacteria > Rhodobacterales > Rhodobacteraceae > Yoonia. Next base: position 24,148 of record JBCBDL010000031.1, read on the forward strand.
TTGTCCGTTGGTGCGGCAGCAAGGTCAGCAACGTTTGCCGATGTCACGCCCAGTTCTTCAGCCGTGATCAGTGCGTTCAGCGTCCAGCGAACGATATCACCCCAGTCATTGTCACCGTGGCGCACAAGTGGGCCAAGCGGCTCTTTCGACACGATTTCAGGCAGCAGAACGTGATCGGCAGGATTTTCAAAAGACGCACGTGTCGCGGCCAGACCAGATGCGTCAGTCGTGTAAACGTCACATGCACCAGCAAGATACTGCTGTTGCGCTTCCGCATTGGTTTCGATTGGCACAGGCTCGTAAGCGATGTTGTTGGACCGGAAGAAGTCAGCCAGGTTGAGCTCGGTCGTTGTGCCCGTCTGGATGCAGACGGTTGCGCCGTCCAGATCCTTGGCAGAGGTTACGCCCAGTTCACGCGGGACCATAAAGCCCTGACCGTCATAGTAGTTGATGCCGGTGAATTCGAACTTCAGGTCGACGTCGCGGCTGAATGTCCAAGTCGTGTTGCGCGCCAACATGTCGATCTCGCCCGAAGCCAGCGCGGTAAAGCGTGTCTTACCTGTGGTCGGCACAAACTCCACGGCCGTCGGATCACCAAACACAGCCGCAGCAACAGCACGACACACACCAACGTCGAATCCGGTCCAAACGCCGTTCGCATCTGGCGATGCGAACCCAACAAGACCAGTGGTAACGCCGCAGTTCAGCGAGCCACGTGCCTTGATATCATCAAGTGTTGCGGCTGAGCCCATGCTGGCGGCCATGCCAGCAACAGTCAGCGCGCCGAAAAATACGGTTCTTTTCATTTTTACCTCTTCCTGAGTTTCCATCTCACATAAGATGGCCAATTTTTATTCCGTCCCGATAGACAGTCATGATGAATGAGAACGGTCCTCCCGCCTCAATAGAGTAAAGTTTGGGCATATTGGGGTAGAGGTCAAGGGCAAGTGGCGCAATTCTCTGTGCAATTGCCGCAGAATCAGGCGGTTTTCGGGGCGAATGCCGCGAAACGCACTGTTTCGATCATCTGTGCGAAAGCTGATAGAATCGGGCAGCGTCAAAAAAGGCTGCACGCTTGGTCGCTTCGGTCGCAGCGGCCTCGTCATCTTCGCCCCACTGCGCAATCTGCCAATGCTCATCTATGCGCGAAAGCGTCCATGCATTGTCCGCGGAAATCGCACCTTTTGTGACGGCGAGGGCAAGGATCAATGACCCCGAAAGGCTGATCAGATCATGCGCCGCGGCAAGGGCGAAATCATCAAACGCATCGAGTTCCGCACGCAGCTTTGCCAGTGCATCTGAGGTCTGTGGGACATGCATCACACCCTCCCCCACAAACAGCCGCGCACCAAGTGTGTTTGCCGCCCAATCAAGCATCGGATCCCAACCGTCTGCCTGCAGTTTGATCAGTGCGTCAGGCCCCGCCGCGCGATAACACAAAAGGTCACTGTCACCATATTCAGCCAACAGCGCTATGACCTCACCTCGCTGCTCGCGCACCTTGTCAATCGCCGCATTTGCACCCCGCGTGACAGGCATTGTGCCGGGGTCAAGCACATCTTCTTGCGCCTCCCATTCCGCAGCAATTGCCTCGGCCATGGCCAATGTCGGCACGGTCAGATCGGCCTTTGCGGGAGTTTTGACGCTGCGGGTATCCAGCAGAACTGTGAAACCGCCCTTGCAAGCTGTCGCAGTTGCGGTCTTCCAGAACCGTTTGGGCTTCCAGTCGCTCATGTTGCAGTTCCAATCAGCTGATCCACAGCATCAGGCAGGGCTTCAAAGTCCTCAATCAGGATGTCGGGCTGCAAAGTCTTAGCGGGATGATACCCCCAACTGACGCCAATCGCCCCAATTCCGGCCGCACGCGCCATCACCATATCAAAGGTCGTATCACCCACCATCACCGCCCGGTCTGGTGCAACGCCGGTCTCGGACAGGATTGCGTTGATCATCGACGGGCTGGGCTTGGACGGATGATCATCAGCGGTCTGCCGGCTGACAAAATATCCTTCCAGCCCATGCCCTTCGATCAGCTTGTCGAGACCCCGAGTGGATTTGCCGGTTGCCACCCCAAGCAAAGTCCAGTCCTGTGCGCGGAGCTGATCCAGAACCGCACGCGCGCCGGGATAAAACGGTGAGGTTGCGTCGCTACCCCGCGTCTGTCGGATGTGGAAATAGGCATCACGATAGCCCTGGATCAGTGTCGCGTGTGTCGCGGCATCCTGTTCCGGCGACAGCGCGGGAAAGATTGTATCAAGCGACATGCCCACATAGCTCAGCGCAGTCTCCCGATCCGGTATTGGCAACTCTGCCTGTTGATAGGCAAAGCAAAACGCATCGTAGATCATCACCTGGCTATCGACCAACGTGCCATCCACATCGAATATGACCAGTCTTAGATCACTCATCAGGCATATTGAACGGATCAACAGGGGCATGTTCGACAACCCAGCCCACAAAATCCCAGGTATGCTGCATATGATCCGGCAAGGGCGCCGTGATGTGCAGCACCGCCTTTGTCACCGGATGCTCGATCGTCAGGCTCCGCGCGTGCAGATGCATTTTCCGCCCAATTTCTTCACCCATCCCGGCACCCCAACCGTCGCCAAGGTTTTCCTGAGATGAGCCACCATATTTTCCGTCACCCACAATCGGATGGCCAATTTCGGCCATATGCGCACGCAACTGATGCGTTCGCCCCGTGATCGGAACCAGGGCGCACCACGCAGCCCGGCTCGCCAACGTATCCATCACCGCATAATCGCTGGTCGCGCGCTTTGCACCGTCGGTGCTGTCGACATCACGCGGATGAACGCAACGCATCTTTTCATTCTCTCCACCGCGCCCATGACCCGGTGCCTTGACTAGCCCATACTTGATCGTGCCCGCACGCGGATGCGGCACGCCAGCGACAGCGGCCCAGTAGATCTTGCGCGTTTCACGATGCTTCAGGTTCTCGGTCAATTGCTTGGCCATCATCCGCGTCCGTGCGAGCAGCAGCACGCCCGACGTATCCTTGTCCAACCGGTGCACCAGCCGAGGCTTTTCGTCATAGCCGAAGGTCAATGCCTCGGCCATGCCATCCACATGCCGCGTGGTCTTGGAGCCGCCTTGGGTCGCCAGACCTGCGGGTTTGTTTATCGCGATGATATGGTCATCGCGGTAGATCACACAGGACTGGATCAGCTTGGCATCCGCCTTGGTCACACCTTGGCGGGCTAAGCTACGGGCCGCCTCTGCCTCCGCGACGCTGGGCAGTGGCGGAATACGGACTTTCTGCCCTTCCTCCAGCCGGGTATTCGGTTTGACGCGTCCCCCATCTACGCGCAACTCACCCTTGCGGCACATCTTTTCGATGCGCCCTTGTGTCAGATGCGGGAACAGGCGGCGCAGATACCGATCCACCCGCTGGTCCCCATCATCCGGGCCGATCATGCGGGTCTGCACGCCAGTCATGCGGTCATCCCCCGCGCGAGCCAAAGGCCAAGACCGCAGGCGACGATCGACGCGATGACCGACGCAAGAACATAGCCGCCAGCCGCGGTCACACGGCCTTCCTCAACCAAGCGCAAGGCATCAAGTGTGAAGGCCGAAAACGTCGTAAATCCACCCAGCACACCGGTCATCAGAAACGGCAGCCAATGCTGCAAGCCGCGATCCGCCAGATACACCCAGATGAGGCCAATCGCAAAGGACCCGATCACGTTGACGGCCAGCGTGCCCATTGGGAACGCCACGATCAGCCCTACGAGATAGCGCAGAACCGATCCA
>JBCBDL010000032.1:0-25109 GCA_038529695.1 Pseudomonadota bacterium
GAGCATGGCCGGGGCGTAGCGGGTGCCCTCTTCATTCGTCCAGTTCGTCACAACAATCGGGTGCTTGGTCTTGATGTCGAGGTCATTCAGCGTCCGGATGATCTCCAAGCCGCCCAGTACGCCCAATACCCCGTCATACTTGCCACCCGTTGGCTGCGTATCCAGATGCGAGCCGACATAGACTGGCAAAGCATCCGGGTCGGCCCCCTCACGCCGGGCGAACATATTGCCGATCTCGTCTACACCCATGGTGCAGCCCGCATCCTCGCACCATTTTTGGAACAGATGCCGCCCTTCACTGTCTTCATCCGTCAGGGTCTGGCGGTTATTCCCACCAGCAATACCAGGCCCAATCTTGGCCATCTCCATAAGGCTGTCCCACAGGCGTTCCCCGTTGATGCGCAGGTTCTCTCCCGGTGCGGCCATGGCGTGCTCCTGATTGGCTGAGGCAGACTTTATTTGACCAAGCGGTCAAAGCAACGCTAACAGAGGGAAGGTATCAGTCAAGTTCTCCGCTCGGATTGCAGGCAGATGCGAAGAATTCTGGCAAATGCAGTCCCTAGCCGGACGCAAGCGCCCGCAATTTGTGCAAAGGACCGGCATGAGCAAAACGCCGACACGGATACAGCAACGCAATCGGGCCGCGATCCTGTCGGCGGGGCTGGATGTATTTTCACAATACGGGTTTCGGGGGTCGACGCTGGATCAGATCGCAGAGGCGGCGGGGCTGTCAAAGCCCAATCTGCTCTATTATTTTCCATCGAAAGAGGCGATCCATACGGCCCTGCTGGAACGGCTGCTGGAAACGTGGCTTGACCCGCTCAAAAGCCTTGATGGCGACGGTGATCCTGTTGAGGAAATCATGAATTATGCGCGGCGGAAGCTAACGATGAGCCGGGAATATCCCCGCGAAAGCCGCTTGTTTGCCAACGAAATCCTACAAGGTGCGCCGCGCATCGCAGAGATTTTGCGCACCGATCTGAAGGCGCTTGTAGATGAGAAAGCACAAATCATCCGCGACTGGGCGGATGCTGGCAAGATCGCAACTGTCGACCCGCATCATCTGATCTTTTCGATCTGGGCGCTGACCCAGCACTATGCCGACTTCGATGTGCAGGTCCGTGCGGTGCGTGGCACGGACGACCCTTTTGCAGGTGCCGGAGCCTTCCTGGATCATGTCATGCGCAGCGTGCTCACCCCGGTGAGCGGTAATACTTCGTAAACCATGACCGGCCTAATTTGCGTAGATGAGACAAATTCAATTGCGCCCAACCCACTTTGCCAATGGGAACCCCGCCTTCTTTCATCAGCTTTTCGGCGCAAAGACAGCGCAAAAAGGTGGCATCGTCCGGCGCGCCGTGCGCGATGTTGAACGGGAAGTTGGACGCGCCGCGATGATTGCAGAGGTCGAACGACGTGGCTTTCACCTGCTCGAATGCGCCGACCAGTTCATTGTGATCTGCCGACGCGACCACCTGACCGTCCATGTCTGACGACATAAAGTCTTCGTCACGAAGACTTTGCCCGGCCTCAGACTTTTCGTGACGAAAAGTCTGCTACTCCGCCGCCACCGCTCCGGGATTATTCGGATGCGTGGTCCAGTTCGCATATTCTTTTTCCACCACTTTCCCGGTGCGCGGATCAACTTCACCCGGCTTCATCGGCTCCATCGTGATGCAGTTTTCCACGGGGCAGACATCAACGCATAGGTTGCATGCCACGCATTCCTCGTCGATCACCGTAAAGGTCCGATCCTCTGACATCGCAATCGCCTGATGGCTGGTATCCTCACAAGCCGCATAACAGCGCCCGCATTTGATGCAATCATCCTGGCTGATCCTGGCTTTCGCGACATAGTTGAGGTTCAGATATTGCCAATCCGTCACATTCGGCACGGCACGCCCTACAACCTCTTCGACCGACGCATAACCTTTTTCATCCATCCATTGGGACAGCCCGCTAATCATCTCTTGCACGATCTTGAAGCCATAGGTCATCGCCGCCGTGCAGACCTGGACATTCCCGCAGCCAAGGCTGATGAACTCTGCCGCGTCGCGCCACGTCGTGATGCCACCAATGCCGCTGATGGGTAGGCCGTGGGTTTCATCATGGCGCGCAATCTCAGACACCATGGACATCGCAATCGGTTTGACGGCGGGACCACAATAGCCACCATGGGACCCCTTACCATCAATGGATGGCTCGGGTGACATCGTATCGAGATTCACCGAAGTAATTGAATTTATGGTATTGATCAGGCTGACCGCATCCGCCCCGCCGCGCTTGGCCGCGGCCGCTGGTTTGCGAATGTCGGTTATATTCGGCGTGAGCTTCACGATGACCGGTTTGTCGTAGTACTGCTTGCACCAGCGGGTCACCATCTCGATGTATTCGGGTACCTGCCCCACGGCGGAGCCCATGCCGCGTTCAGACATGCCGTGCGGGCAACCGAAATTGAGCTCAATCCCGTCGGCGCCAGTCTCTGCGACACGCGGCAGAATGGCTTTCCAGGCGTCTTCCTCGCACGGCACCATAATGCTGACGATCATCGCACGATCCGGATAATCCGCTTTGACCCGCGCGATCTCCTCAAGGTTCGTTTCCAGCGGGCGGTCAGTGATAAGTTCGATATTATTAAGCCCCAAAAGCCGCCGATCCGCCCCGTAGATCGCCCCATAACGCGGGCCATTGACGTTGACGACCGGTGGCCCTTCGGCACCCAGCGTTTTCCACACGACGCCGCCCCATCCCGCCTCGAACGCCCGGCGCACATTGTATTCCTTGTCGGTCGGCGGGGCAGAGGCCAACCAGAAGGGGTTCGGGGATGTGATACCTAGAAAATCGGTCGTCAGATCGGCCATTATGTTTTCCTTTCCGGCCCCGTATCAGGGCTTGTCAAAAATCATTTCCACCGGCGCAATGCGGTGCGCCTCGACATTCGCCACGTAGTTTTTCAGCTTTTCGCCTGCCGTATCGCCCATCAGCAGGTGAATGCCCAAAGGCGGCGGGCCGCCAGATTTCTCAATGGCGGCAAATACATGCGCAAAGTAACTAAGCGCAAAATCGCGACGGTAACGCCGTGCGTGCAACGTCAGGCCGACGGCCTTTGCCGCCTCTTCATAGACCGAGGGTTCGTCAACGAATGATGTCTCTGACCACTCCGACCACGGCAACGGAAACACCAAATCGTCCGGGTTGTCGTCGCGCATCACGTCGAAAAGTGCAAAACGTCCGTCCGATTTGAGGACCCTCGCCACCTCAGCGAACAAATGCTCTTTGTCAGCGATGTTCATGCCCACATGGAACATCGTGACAAGGTCAAAACCCCGATCCTTCATCGGCAGCTCGGTAGCCGAGGCCACTTGCAGGTCAATGGCCTCGTCCAAATGCACCTGCTTGTTCAGGGCCTGACCAACCTCAACAAAAAGCGGTGTCAGGTCGATCCCCGTGACATGCGCTCCGTAACGATGGACGATGTGTCGGGCCGTGCCGCCCAAGCCACAGCCGATATCAAGCACCTTGGTTTCCGCTGTAATATCCAACTGCGACAGTAGAGCATCTGTGGACTCCAAACCGCCCGTATGAAATTCATCTACCGGCTTGAGATCATCCACGGAAACGGTATCAACACCTTGATCCCTCAGGGCTTTATCAATGCGTTCCATTAGGTCTTGCGTGGTGTAATGCGCGGCCACGCGGGTTTCGAGCGTTTCCATCTCCCCCTCCAGCGCTGTTATTCCCGCATCCAGCATAGCACAGATCAGGCGGAAAGCGTCGCGTGGATGTCCTCGGCAGCATCGCGCCCCTCGGCGACTGCGGTGACGGTCAGGTCATCACCGCCACTTGCGCAATCCCCGCCAGCCCAGACACCATCACGGCTGGTGCGGCCTGCACCTGTCACGCCGATCTTGCGACCTTCAAGGTCCAAACCCGCTTCTGTTTCAAGGGTTTGCCCAATCGCCTTGAATACCTGATCAGCCTTCAGGCGCACCGTTTCGCCGGTTCCTTTCAGACCGTCGCCATCATCGGTCGTGTATTCCAGTTCAATCTCGCGCACGGCGCCGTTTCCATGGACCGCGACCGGCTGTGCATTGAACATCAATCGCACGCCTTTCGAGGCGGCGAGGTCCTGTTCGTACCCGCTGGCGCTCATTTGGTCGCGCCCGCGTCTATAGGCGATGGTGACGTTCTGCGCGCCAAGCAACTTTGACTGCACAGCGGCGTCAACAGCCGTCATTCCGCCGCCGATGACCACCACATCACGCCCCACAGGCAGTGCCGCAAGATCACCCGCCTGCCGCAAATCCGCAATGAAATCAACGGCATCGCGCACGCCATCCTTATCTTCACCCTCTGCGCGCAGGGCATTTACCCCGCCAAGACCAACGCCAAGGAAGACCGCCGGGAAGCAGCCCGTCAGGTCATCAATCGATAGATTATCGCCCAACCGCATGCCGTATTTGATCGTGATCCCACCGATGCGGAGTAGCCAATCCACCTCGGCGGCGGCGAAATTATCCGTTGTTTTATAAGCGGCTATGCCAAATTCGTTCAGGCCACCGGGCTTGTCGGCTGCGTCGTAAATCGTGACGTCGTGGCCATACATGGCAAGGCGGTGGGCGCAGGCGAGGCCCGCGGGGCCTGCGCCCACGACGGCGACCTTTTTGCCTGTTTCGGGGGCACGCTCATAGGGATGGGTTTGTCTGGCCATCAGCGTGTCGGTCGCGTAGCGCTGCAGCCGACCAATCTCCACCGGTTTACCCTCGGCCAATTCGCGGACGCAGGCCTGTTCGCACAAATCCTCGGTCGGGCAGACGCGGGCGCACATGCCACCGAGGATGTTTTGATCAAAGATCGTTTTTGCCGCAGCCTCTGGCGTGCCAGTGCTTATCTGCCTGATAAATAATGGAATATCGATATCCGTTGGGCAGGCCGTGATACAGGGCGCATCATGGCAGAAGTAACAGCGGTCAGCGGCAACCATCGCCTCGTGCGGGGCGAACGGGTCGTGCAGATCATCGAAATTTTCGGCCAGCGCCTCGGCTGGTAAGCGTCCCGGCACGATGCCGGGGGTCATCTGATTATTCTGGGGGCTGGACATGAACAATCCCTGTCGTGGCTTCCGATACGGTAGCCTGCCACAGAATCTTTTTTTATCAAACGGTAAATTTTTGGCAGTTTATGAACAACGCGAATGCGGCGTAAAGATCACGTACGGAAGCTGTACAGAACCTGTACGTACAGCTGTAATTTAGAGATGGAACTGATCAGTCATAATCCGCTTGCCCAAGATCAGTGCATCGGCGACGTGGATCATCGGGGAAACATCCACCTCTGAGGCACCAGCTTTGACCAATTCTGCCATCCGGTCGTAAAGCGCGGGGTATTCCCGGTCTTCACCTGCAGCGACCTCTGCCCCGTCAATCAACAGCCGTGCGCCGCCATCATGCAGGGTCAGCGTCCCGGCTGTGGTCTCAACCGTGATATCCCAGCTTTGCGGGCCCTCCTGCCGCCAGTCGAAATCGCCGGTGACGTTTTCCGTCCATTGCAATTGCGCCGCGATCGGCGTGTCGCAGTTGGAGGGAAACAGCAACTCAGCCGATTGCAGGTGGATCGGCATCGGCAGGATGTCTGTGATGATCGACAGCGCATTGCTGCCCGGATCAAAAACACCCATCCCGCCTGGTTCAAACACCCAATTCTGGCCCGGATGCCAGCGGCGCACGTCCTCTTTCCACGCGATATGCGCGCCGGTGATGTCTTTGTCCGCAAGCCAGGCTTTGGCTGGGGCGACACCCTTTGCCATCCGGCTGTGCCAAGTGGTGTAGAGCGTGACGCCGGCAGCCTGGGCCATGTCAGCCAACGCGTGCACCTCGGCCAAGGTCGCACCCGGCGGCTTTTCGAGCATGACATGGCGACCTGCTGCAATAGCCTTAGCCGCATATGCGAAACGGGGCACCGGGGGGAGGCAGAGGGATATGACGGGGATGTCCGTGTCGGCCAGCATTTGGTCGAAATCGGTGAAGGCAGGGATTCCATCAACCGTGCCGGACCGGCTGACCGTCGCAGCCAGTTCCCAATCGGCGCTCGCATCGATGGACGGCACATGCTGATCGACGGCGATTTTGCCGATGCCGACAAGGCAGATCGGGGTCATCAATGCGCTTCCTTGCCGACAGCATTGCCGCGATGGCCGACGAGAAAGTCAAAGTCTGCCCCGGTATCCGCGCCCATGACCCGGTCATGGTAGAGCATCGCATAGCCGCTTTCGGGGCGCGGATTGGCACCGGACTCTTCAGCGTTCCATTTGGCCAGCCGCGCTTGCAGTTCTTCGTCGCTGATATCCAGATGAACACGGCGCGCCTCAACATCCAGTTCGATCATGTCGCCGTTCTGAACAACGGCCAGCGGGCCACCGCGCGCGGCCTCTGGCGTTGTATGAAGGACAACTGTTCCAAACGCCGTCCCGGACATCCGCGCATCCGAGATGCGGACCATATCGGTGATCCCTTTTTTCAGGATCTTCGGCGGCAAGCCCATGTTCCCCACCTCCGCCATGCCGGGATATCCGCGCGGGCCGCAGTTTTTCAGCACCATGATGCAGGTTTCGTCGATATCAAGATCGTCGTCGTTGATACGGGCCTTATAATCGTCGATATCCTCAAACACGACAGCGCGGCCCTTATGCTGCATCAGTTCTGGCGTCGCGGCAGAAGGTTTCAGCACCGCGCCGCCGGGCGCAAGATTGCCACGCAGAACCGCGATACCGCCCGATTGCGTAAGGGCCTTTTCGACGGGCAAAATGACGTCTTCGTTCCAGTTTTTCACATGCTTTACTTCGTCCCACATGGACCCGCCAGAGACCGTCAGCGCGTCTTTGTGGAGCAGTCCTGCCTCGCCCAGCCGCTTGATCACGACCGGCAGGCCACCAGCATAGAAGAATTCCTCCATCAGGTATTTGCCCGATGGCATGAGGTTGACGATTGTTGGCACATCGCGACCAAGCCGGTCCCAATCATCCAGCGTCAGGTCCACATCCTTCGTGCGCCCCGCCATGGCCAGCAGGTGAATGACGGCATTGGTCGAGCCGCCGATGGCCGCATTAGTGCGGATGGCGTTTTCGAACGCCTGTTTGGTCATCACATCGGACGGCTTCAGATCATCCTTGACCATATCCACAATCCGCCGACCCGTCAGATGCGCCATCACCCGGCGGCGGCTGTCGACAGCGGGGATTGCGGCATTGCCGGAAAGGGCCATGCCCAGCGCCTCGGCCATGGACGCCATCGTGCTGGCCGTGCCCATCGTATTGCAGGAACCGGGCGAGCGGGACATGGACGCCTCTGCCTCAACAAACTCCTCGGCCGTCATCTCGCCCGCCCGCACGGCTTCGGAGAATTTCCAGAGATGCGTGCCGGAGCCCACCCGTTCACCGCGGAAATGGCCGTTCAGCATCGGGCCGCCCGAAACGACGATGGATGGCAGATCAACCGAGGCCGCGCCCATTAGCAGAGCGGGTGTGGTCTTGTCGCACCCGGCCAGCAGGACGACGCCGTCCATCGATTTGCCCCGGATCGCCTCCTCCACATCCATCGCGCAAAGGTTGCGGAACATCATCGCGGTGGGGCGCAGGCTGGACTCAGCGGGGGAAAAGACAGGGAATTCGACCGGAAAGCCCCCGGCCTCATACACGCCGAACTTCACCTTTTCGGCCAAATCGCGCAGATGCGCGTTGCAGGGTGTCAGTTCAGACCATGTGTTGCAAATGCCGATCACCGGGCGCCCATCCAGCAGGTCCGCAGGCAACCCCTGATTTTTCATCCAGGAGCGATGATAGATCGCGTCCTTTGATGTGCCACCAAACCATTCCTGTGAGCGCAGCTTGCGGGGCCACTTGGCGGGCTTGAATGCCATATTCATCTTCCTTTGCGATGCTGATAGCGCCATCATTATCCCGGTCACGCCGCAAATCCAAGGAGCCGTCATGAACACGCATACACAAAATCTCACCCATTGGGCGGAACGCGTGGATCTGGCGGCGGCGTTTCGATGGACCGCGCGGTTGAACATGCATGAAGGGGTGGCAAACCACTTTAGCCTCGCCATTAATGACGATGGCACCCGGTTCCTGATGAACCCAAACCAGATGCATTTCGCCCGGATCAAGGCGAGTGACATGATCGTGGTGGATGCCAATGATCGTGAGACATTGCAGGGACCGAACGCGCCGGACCCGACAGCCTGGGGCCTGCATGGCGGCATTCATCGCCTGGTGCCCCATGCCCGTTGCGCGATGCATGTGCATTCGATCTTTGCGACGGTGCTTGCATCGCTGAAAGACAGCCGCTTGCCCCCAATTGATCAGAACTGCTGCACGTTTTTCAATCGCTACGTGATTGATGACGGCTACGGCGGATTGGCGTTTGAGGGTGAGGGCGAACGTTGTGCGGCGCTATTCACCGACCCTAAGAAGAAAGTCATGATCATGGGCAACCACGGTGTGCTGGTGATCGGCGAGACCGTCGCGGAAACGTTCAATCGGATGTACTATTTTGAGCGGGCTTGCGAGACATATATTCGCGCGCTGCAAACAGGCCTGCCACTGCGTGTGTTGCCGGACGAGGTCGCCGAGAAGACCGCACGCGAGTTGGAGGTCTATCCCGAACAGGACGCGCGACATCTGGCAGAGCTGAAGGCGATTTTGGATAACGAGGGTTCGGACTACGCAGCCTAGGCAAGGCGAAAAATCATCAGACGCGCAATGTCGTTACGGTGCTCCTCATCGGCACGGTCGTCATAGATGCGTACATCGCGGATGTGGAGGTCTTTGATTTCATTTGCAAGATTATCAAGGGTTGTCGAAAATCCGGCTGCCTCAAAGTGGGTTGCGTTGACAGAGATCACACATCTTGCGTCGGGCGCGGCAACATCCAAGACATTGCGCAATGCCTCTGGCCCGACATGGCCAAGTGTGAAAGTGCCCGCGCTCACAATGCCCGTGTAAGGGGCGTCAAGCAATTGCAACGGCGCGGTGACGTCGCCGGGGAACAGACCACGATAGTCGCCCTTTATGCCGGCGACTTGCAGCATGTCCTCTGACAGGTCCACCCCATCGATGGGCGTGATGTTCATCGCGCGCAGATGCGCACCGACCAGCCCTGTGCCCGCGCCCACATCCAACACGGGACCAGCGCCACCGGCGGCGATAAACGCCTCCGCCACTTCGCGCGCCAATTGGTAGCCCTGGCCGTCATGAAAAGCGGTGTCGTAGCTGTGTGACCACGTCTCGTACAGCTTTTTGACGTCTTCCTTCGAAGACAGCCCATAGGCATCGTTGACATCTGGGTCATCGGACATGGCACCAATCGTATCACAGGCTTGCCTATTCCCAAGCGCTAAGGCACCACAGCGCCTATGGAAAAGACACTTCTTTCGTTCGGGCACGGTTACAGCGCGCGCGCATTGTCGCGCATTTTGCTGCCGCAGGACTGGCGCATCATCGGGACCACACGGTCTGAGGACAAGGCACCGCGGCTGATGAACGAAGGGGTTGAGCCACGCATCTGGCCCGGCGCGGATATGGGTCCCGCGCTGAAAGCGGCAACACATGTGCTGATTTCGGCCTCACCGGGGGAGGATGGCGATCCGGTTCTGGCGGAATTGCGAGACGAAATTGCCCAGCGCGCCAGCGAATTCGCATGGGTCGGGTATCTGTCCACAACGGGTGTCTACGGTGACCATCGGGGGGATTGGGTCGACGAAAACACGCCCCTCACCCCCGCGACTAAGCGTGGGATTGCGCGGGTAAAGGCGGAAACGGCTTGGGCCACCATCCCAGACTTGCCGCTGCATATCTTCCGGCTGGCGGGCATTTATGGCCCCGGACGCGGCCCGTTTTCCAAGGTCCGCAATGGGACCGCCCGGCGGATCATCAAGAAGGGTCAGATTTTCAGCCGCACCCATGTGGCCGACATCGCGCGGGTTTTGGCGGCATCAATCAACAAACCTAATCCGGGTGCGGCCTATAATGTCTGCGACGATGACCCCGCCCCGCCTGAAGATGTGATCGCGTATGCCGCAGAGCTTCTGGGTCTGCCGATCCCGCCTGCTGTGGATTATGAAACGGCCGAGATGACGCCGATGGCGCGCAGCTTTTACGCCGAAAGCAAGAAAGTGCGGAACGACCGCATCAAGGACGAGTTGGGGGTGGAATTACTGTATCCGGATTACAAAACCGGGCTCAAGGCGTTGCTGGCACAGGAAATCGGCGCCTGAAACCCCAACCGATCGCGGCATAGACCAGCAAGACGACAACCCCCACAGCAAGGTTCGAGGCGTAGAACACAGCCCGCTCTGACAATTCCAGATTGTTGAGAAACGGGTAGGGCAGTCCGCTGGTCACCGACCCTTCGGGACTATCGTTAAAGCGCTGCACGACGGTTTCTGCCCATAAAACATAGGCACCAATGATCCCAAACAGCCACGCCACAGCCGCCCTCAGCCTGCGAAAACTGCGATGAATGAAAATGGCGTCAATCACCTGCAACAATGGCCCAACACCATGCAAATAAAGCTCTAACTGCCAGGCGCGCAACTGACCACCATCGGTGACCGACGTGGGGTCCGCAAAATAAAGGCGCCAATACAGAAACACGACCATCGTGTTGATCACGGCCGTCATGCAAACAAAGCCATCCCAACGGGCATCGCTGCGGCCTTCCTCGATTGCCATCATGCGACTGAACGAAAAGAATGAACAAAACAGCGCCCAGATTGTCAGATACCGAAATGGTCCGCCAAACCCATCCCATCCGCCGAAAAACAGCATACGCAGGCAATACCCCGCAGCCAAAAGGAAGGCGATCCAGCGGAAAATCAGAACGGGGCGTATCGTCATCAAAATGCTCACTCTTTCACCGCAGCATGGCCTTTGCGAGCAGCCTGCGTCCACAATGACCCGACGTCGCGCTGGGCACTTGCCGCGCCTGCACAAACAACCCATATCTGGGGCGCTCAAATCGCAAGGCAAATCACATGACGCTTCGCCAGAAAACATCCCAACTGATCGACACAGCTTGGTTCCGCAATTTCATCGTTGGGGTCATCATCTTTAACGCGATCATTCTGGGGATGGAGACATCGCAATCCATCATGGCGCAGGCGGGGCCGCTGATCCTATTTTTGGACAGTGTCTGTCTGGCAATTTTCGTGATCGAACTGGTCGCCAAGCTTTTTGCGCAACGGCTTACGTTTTTCCGCAGCGGATGGAACCTGTTTGATTTTGTGATTGTCGGTGTGTCTTTAGTGCCCGGCAACGGGGGCCTTTCGGTCCTGCGGGCGCTGCGCATTTTGCGGGTGCTCCGCGTGATCTCTGTCGTACCATCGCTGCGCCGCGTGGTCGAAGGGTTTGTGACAGCTCTGCCCGGAATGGGATCTGTGTTCCTGCTAATGGGGATCGTGTTTTATATCGGTGCCGTGATGGCGACGAAGCTGTTTGGTGCCAGCTTTCCCGAATGGTTCGGCTCTCTGGGGCGGTCAGGCTATACGCTGTTCCAGATCATGACGCTGGAAAGCTGGTCCATGGGCATCGTCCGCCCGGTGATGGAGGTATACCCCTACGCCTGGGTGTTCTTTGTGCCCTTCATCATGGTGACGACATTTGCCGTGGTAAACCTGCTGGTTGGTTTGATTGTGAACTCGATGCAAGACGCCCATGCTGAGGAAGGCAATGCGGCGACAGATGCGTATCGGGATGAAGTCATGCGCAAGCTGGAGGCGATTGAGGCGCGGTTGGAGAGGAGGGAGTAAATTTCTGCTTTGCGGACATTGCGGACGTTGGTCGGCCACGTTACAGTGTCGACTTGTGTGTTCATGCCTTACGTAGACATAAGTGGGAGGCAAAGGTTGCGGAAAGTCAAACTTCTTTCATCTGAAAGTGTTTAGGTAGTCGCAAACCCTGTCCCACTAACCGCGCTTGCAAGGCATCTGAAAAGAAGTAGTCAGGCTGCGTCACTTTCTGCTCGCGCCAAAGATGGGCAGCGCCGATTGCCTCCCGCGAAACTGCCAACCCGGTAATTGCCTTCTTGATCGGTGCGATGCCACGATACTCTTCATAACCCCTTATGTTGTAGCAACCGTCCTTGCTATGATCAGGATTAAAGGTATCTAGGAACTGCCCGATCCGCAGACCAAAGTAGGTTCCGGGGTAGACCTTGTTCATCGGCATCAAAATTTTGAGCGGCCAGAATTGATGAATTCCGGGTTCCATGTCCTCGACGATTTCTTTGAAAGCTGTGCTAACGCCAAGTAACATACTATTGAGGAGTATGAAATCTCCTAACGATTTATACCCCTTGACAGTCAGGTATTCCGTCGGACACTCAACCGGCTTTAGCGGCCCTCGGTCCAATCGATGCCTCGCGCAAAACTCTGTGTATGATATCCGTTTGGACATCCTCATCGAAGCCTTCTCTTCATCGGACATTTCATTGTCATAGTATGACTTGAGCGCCTCGTCCCAGCCGACGTAATCGCCGTCTGGAAAGAAATCGCCCAAACCGCTCGGTTGGTGCATACCCCATGCCATGTCAGTCAACCTCGTAAAGTTGTTTGTCGAAGCCGACATTCGTGCGACCTGCAGCATTCGTCAATAAGGGCTCAAAACGGCCATTTGCCCTAGGCCCGTTTCTCCAACTTCGCTACACCCAGCACTTCCAGCACCTTCGCCTCGATATGTTCGGCGTTCATCCCCGCCACATCGTACATTGTAGAAGGGCTCGCCTGATCGATGAAAATATCGGGCAGCACCATGGACCGGTATTTCAGCCCGTGATCGAATACGCCTTCATCTGCGAGCAGCTGTGCGACGTGGCTGCCAAATCCGCCCACGGCTCCCTCTTCAACGGTGATCAAAGCTTCGTGCTCTGCGGCCAGTTTCAGGATCAGGTCGCGGTCGAGCGGTTTGGCGAAACGCGCATCGGCAACGGTGGGCGTGATCCCCTTCGCTTCCAGCGCCTCGCAGGCTTTGGTCACTTCCTGCAGCCGCGTGCCGAAGGATAGGATCGCGACCTGTTTGCCTTCGCTGATCATGCGGCCTTTGCCGATTTCCAGCGGCGCTGCATCTTCGGGCATCTCAACCCCCACCCCTTCGCCGCGTGGGAAGCGGAAGGCGATGGGGCCGTCATCGTGCTGTGCCGCCGTGGCGACCATGCGGACAAGCTCTGCCTCGTCCGCTGCGGCCATCACCACGAAACCGGGCAGGTTGGAGAGGTAGCCCACATCGAAAGACCCCGCATGGGTCGCCCCGTCGGCGCCAACAAGCCCCGCGCGGTCGATGGCAAAGCGCACGGGCAGACGCTGGATCGCGACATCATGCACGACCTGATCATAGCCGCGTTGCAGGAAAGTCGAATAAAGCGCGCAGAACGGGCGCATGCCACCCGCCGCCAGACCTGCGCTGAACGTCACGGCGTGTTGTTCGGCGATGCCCACGTCAAAGCAGCGGCTGGTATAGCGCTCCATGAATTTCGAGAGGCCCGTGCCGTCGGGCATAGCTGCCGTGATCGCGCAGATCTTGGGATCGTCTGCGGCCAGCTTGATCAGGCTCTCGGCAAAGACTGAGGTGTAGGAGGGCGCGTTGCTCTGCGCTTTCTTCTGTTTGCCGGTGATCACATCGAATTTTGCTGTGGCATGGCCCTTGTCACTCGCCGCCTCTGCCGGGGCATAACCTTTGCCCTTTTTCGTGATCGCGTGGATCAGGATCGGGCCATCGGCACGAGCCTTGACCGTGCGCAAGACCGACAAAAGCTGTTCCATATCGTGCCCGTCAATGGGGCCGAGATAGGAAAACCCAAGTTCCTCAAACAACGTGCCGCCCACGGTCATGTGCTTGAGCATATCCTTGGCGCGCTTGGCCCCTTCGCGGAAGGGTTCAGGGAGCAGCGACACCGCCCCTTTGGCAGCGGCCTTGAATTCCTGAAATGGCTCACCTGCGTAAAGGCGCGACAGGTAGGACGACATCGCACCAGTGGGCGGCGCAATCGACATCTCATTGTCATTCAGGATCACGATCAAACGCTTGCCCAGATGGCCCGCGTTATTCATCGCCTCATACGCCATGCCCGCCGACATGGCCCCATCGCCGATCACGGCAATTGCATCGCCGCCTTCGCCGCCCAGATCGCGGGCAACGGCAAAGCCCAAAGCGGCAGAAATCGAGGTGCTGGAATGGGCCGCGCCAAACGGGTCATAGGGGCTTTCGGAACGCTTGGTGAACCCGCTCAACCCGCCTTCGGTCCGCAATGTTCGGATACGGTCGCGCCGTCCGGTCAGGATCTTGTGCGGATAACATTGGTGCGACACGTCCCAAATGATCTTGTCCTTGGGTGCGTCGAAAACCGCATGCAGGGCCACCGTCATTTCGACCACACCCAGACCTGCGCCCAGATGCCCGCCGGTGACGGACACCGCCGAAATCGTCTCGGCCCGCAACTCATCTGCCAATTGGCGTAGTTCCGCGTCTGACATGCCTTTCATGTCATCAGGCGTGTTCACGCGATCAAGAGTGGGGGTGTGGGGTTGGTCTGACATGGCGACCCTTCCTAATGCGTCCGGGCGATTACGAACCGCGCGGCTTCTTTCAACGTCTCTGCGTCGTCACCGTACGGAGATAGCGCATCGCAGGCCTCTTCCACCAGCTCCACCGCGCGGCTTTTTGCCCCATCGAGACCAAGATGAGAGACAAACGTCGCCTTGCCAGCGGCTTCATCCTTGCCCACGGCCTTACCCATCATCTCGGCATCACCGGTCAAATCCAGCAGGTCATCTGCAATTTGAAAGGCAAGACCCAGATTCGCGCCATAGATCGACAGTGGCTCCCGCTCAGCCTCTGCCATCCGCGGCCCCACAAGCGCGGACCATGAAATGAGCGCGCCGGTCTTGCCCGCCTGCAATTCCATGATTTGATCAAGCGTCAGCGGCGCATCCGCCGTCTCTGCCGCAATATCGGCGGCCTGCCCGCCGACCATGCCTCGGGTGCCAGCGGCATTGGCAAGGCTGATGATAAGGTTCAGCTTCGCACGCGGCGGACATTCGGCCTGCACCAAGAGTTCAAATGCCAGTGCCTGCAATCCATCCCCAGCTAGCACTGCCGTCGCCTCATCCCATTTCTTATGCACAGTTGGCTGGCCACGCCGCAAATCGTCATCATCCATGCAAGGCAGATCGTCATGGACCAGCGAATAGCCGTGGATGCATTCAATGGCCGCCGCTGCGCCTGCAGCAGAGGCCGGGTTGATCCCATGCAACCGTGCGGTCTCAAGCGCCAGAAAGGATCGCAACGCCTTACCTCCCGACACGGCATAAAGCATTGCCTCCGGCAGTGCGCCTTCTAACCCGCTCAGCGCAAAACCGATCCGCGCTTCGGCCACCTTGGCCGCCTGCGCGAGCGCGTCTTTCAACGGACGGCGTTCCAGCGCTGCAATCCGGATCTTTGTGTCAGCCATCAAGTGGCGCCGTCCCTTTCGGCTCTCCACCCTCACCCAATGTGATCTTGGCCACCTTTTCTTCGGCTTCTTTCAGCTTCGCCTCGCACCGGGCCTTCAGCGCCGCGCCACGTTCATAAAGCGCGATGCTTTCATCCAGCGCCACGTCACCGCGTTCCAACTGGCCCACAACCGTTTCCAGTTCCTTGATCGCGTCTTCGAAACTCATCTGATCCACATCGCTCATCGGCCGCGTTCCTCCAAAACCTTGACATGGGCGGCAGCGGATGCGCCCAGCGCGGGCAGGTCATACCCGCCTTCGAGCGCCGAGACCACCCGGCCCGCGCAATGTTTGTCCGCCAAATCGCACAAACGCTGGGTGACCCAAGCAAAATCCTCTGTCGTGAGGTTCATACCTGCCAATGGATCATCCGCATGTGCATCAAATCCAGCCGAAATCAGTAGAAGTTGTGGAGCGAATGTATCCACACGCGGCAACACCACCCGATCCATCACATCGCGAAACGCCTTTGAGCCGGTGCCACCCGGCAAGGGGACGTTGAGCACATTGCCGACACCGGTTTCATGCGCAGCCCCGGTGCCGGGATAAAGCGGCGATTGATGGGTCGAGCAAAAGAGGATGCGTGCGTCATCCTCGACCAAATCCTGCGTGCCATTACCGTGATGTACGTCAAAATCAACGATTGCGACCCGGTCCAGCCCGTGATGGTCGAGCGCATGCTTGGCCCCGATGGCGACATTGCCGAAAAAGCAGAACCCCATCGCCGTTTCACGTTCCGCGTGATGTCCCGGCGGGCGCACCGCAGCAAAAGCGTTCGCGACCTCACCGCCCATCACCATATCCACTGCACGGACAACACCACCGGCAGACCGATAAGCAGCCTGCAAACTGCCCACCGACATATGCGTATCCGCATCCAGCGACCGCCACCCCTCAGACGGTGCCGCCGCGCGGATTGCATCGACATGCGCCTTGGGATGGGCACGCAGCAGATCATCCTCTGCCGCTAGCGGCGCTTTGGCCCGCTTCAAATCAATATCGTCTAACGCGCCCAATACCGCATCCAGCCGCGCCACCTGCTCGGGGTGGCCGGGCGGCGTCACGTGATCGTAGCAATCGTCATGTGTGATCAATACCGTGGTCATAAGGCTAAAAGACCCAATTCACGATCAAATCACAACAGCCTTCTCATGTTCAAAAATACCTGCGCCGGAGGCATAAAAACAAAAGTGATGCGCCCGAAAGGCGCGCAATCGGATTACTCCGGCGCCAGCATGTAGCCTGCACCGCGCACCGTTTGCAGGTAGCGGGGCTGCTTTGGATCAGCCTCGATCTTCCGGCGCAATCGCGTGATCTGCACGTCCACAGCTCGTTCCTGCGTCTGCCCTCCGGACCGGCTCAGTTCTTCGACGAGCCGCGCGCGCGTCACAGCCTCTCCTGGGCAGCCAGAAAAGATTCGCATCAACTGGCTCTCGGTGGCTGTCAATCGCACCAGTTGGTCGCCCTGCCACATCTCACCGCGTTCGATATCATACCGCACCGGGCCTAGGTTCAGCACCTTGGGCAATACCACGGCAGGTTCCGCCGCGGGCACCCGCCGCAGGATCGCGTTGATGCGCAACAGCAATTCCTTCGGCTCAAACGGTTTGGCAAGATAATCATCCGCGCCCGCCTCTAGCCCCGTGATCCGGTCGTCAGTTTCACCTTTGGCAGTCAGCAGCATGATCGGTGTCGTGATGGATTTACGCAAATCACGGCAAAGCGTCATGCCGTCTTCGCCAGGCATCATGACGTCCAGGACGATCAGATCGAATTCCAGCCCTGACAGGATGCGGCGGGCATGGGCGGCATCACGGGCCGTGCTGACCAGAAAGCCTGATCGCACCAGAAATTTCTGTAAAAGGCCCCGAATACGTTCGTCATCATCAACAATCAGCAAGTGCGCATCATCAACATTCATTCGGGTCTATCCTTCATCGCCTCGTAATGGTGGCGGGTCTCATCGTCCATCATTGCCTCAAGTACCTGACGAAAGCCAGCCACAGCAGCCGGGCCCGCCGCACGATAGGCCGCGCGCATCCGATCGCGCTGCGCATCTGACAAGGCCCGCTCCAAGGCGGCGCCTTCTTCGGTCAGGTGCAAATGGCGTTCCCTTTTGTCTCGCGTCCCAACAGTGCTTTCTACCAAACCGTCCTCGATCAATGTGCGCAACACACGATTAAGCGACTGTTTTGTAACGCCAAGAATGGACAGCAGGTTGTTGACCGTGGTGCCGGGGCTGCGGTGAATGAAGTGGATGGCCCGGTGATGGGCGCGCCCATACCCCTTTTGCGCAAGGATGCGATCAGGGTCGGCCGTAAAGCCGCGATAGGCGAAAAACATCGCCTCGATCCCCTTGCGCAACTGTTCATCGGTCAGGAACAGCAGGCTTTGTCCCACTTGCGGTTGTAACCCCTCCGCCATGCGGACCTCCCTCGATACTGCCTCCCACAATACGTCAGCTTTGTTGACATTCCAAGAATCAACTGCTAGCGAAACGCAGAAACTACGCAATATTATGTCCGAAACGGACCTACTTGCGTAATTATTGCAAATTGAGTGGAGGCACCAATGGCTGGCGCATATGATGATAGAGACGGCAAAATCTGGATGGACGGCCAGCTGGTCGACTGGCGCGCGGCCAATGTGCATATCCTGACCCATGCGATGCACTATGCCTCAAGCGTGTTTGAAGGCGAGCGGTGCTACAACGGCAAGATCTTCAAATCGCGCGAGCATTCAGAGCGGTTGATCCAATCCGGCAAGCTGATCGATGTTGATATTCCGTATACGGTTGATGAAATCGAAGCGGCCAAGGTTGCCGCACTGGAAGCCAACGGTCTGACGGATGCCTATGTGCGCGCCGTTGCCTGGCGTGGTGCCGGCGACATGATGGGTGTCGCGTCTGCGGCTAATCCCGTTCACCTCGCCGTCGCGGTCTGGGAATGGGGCAGCTATTATGGTGATGCGAAATACAAGGGGGCGAAGCTCGACATCGCGAAATGGAAACGCCCCAGCCCCGAAACCGCCCCATCACAGGCCAAGGCGGCAGGTCTCTACATGATCGCGACGATGTCGAAACACGCAGCCGAAGCAAAGGGCTGTTCGGACGCCATGATGTTCGACTATCGCGGTTACGTGGCCGAGGCGACGGGTGCCAACATCTTTTTCGTCAAGGATGGTGAGGTGCATACACCCAAACCAGACGCCTTTCTGAACGGCCTGACCCGACAAACGGTGATCGGGATGCTCGAAAAGCATCAGATTAAGGTGCATGAACGGGTGATCATGCCCGAAGAGGTCGAAGGGTTCGAGCAGTGCTGGCTGACCGGGACGGCAGCCGAGGTGACGCCGGTGGGCCAGATCGGCGACTACAACTTCGAGGTTGGCGCGATGACACGCGATATCGCCGAAGAGTATGAAAAGCTGGTCCGCAGCTAACCCGTCAAACGGCAAAAAGGGCAGCAAGATGCTGCCCTTTTTTTAAGTCAGTTCAGTGTCGTTTACCGCACCCACACCTCAACCCGGCGGTTGCGAGACCGGCCATAGGCGTTGTCGTTGCAGCTGACCGGCGCAGCCTCGCTCAAACCAAGCGAAGACATTGTGGTATCGCGCAAAGCATCTGCATTGGGGTGGTTGCGCACCCGGTCAAGCACCTGCCGCGCGCGGTTCCGGGACAGTTCAACATTGTAAATGTACGGGCCAACGATGTCCGCGAAGCCCACAAAAATGAACTCCCGCCCGGCATTTTCTGGCCGCGCCATGTAATCGACCAACCGGTCGAGATCGCGCAGCGCCTTGCTGTCCAGGGTGAACACGTCTGTTGGGAACCGGAATGTCAGCGACAGGCGTTCTGCCCCGGCCAATTCGGTTGCGATCTGATTTTGCACCGTGCGACCGATATCGCGCGGCTGTCCGATCAATGCTGCGTCGGTCAGGCGGGCGAAGGCGCCGCCATCTTCAACGATACCCAGGCTGAAATAGCCCGATTCCGCGACATACCGGTCCGCTGCGGGCGAGATCATGTAGTTCACCATCCGCCGCACTTCGGGTTTTGGGTTCTGATTGTCGACATAAAGCCGGATGCGACGGCCCAGCAGATATTCCTCTGCCTTGCTTTTGAACGGGGTCGCTTCCGTAACAACACCGCAATCAAGGATCAGATCGATCGTCTTGGTGTCGCCCACATTGTCACTGATCGAATAGCCGATCGCACCCGGATTATCCTGCACGAATTCGCGCATATCGCGGCCCCGGTCCAGCTCGAACGTACCAGGTGAAAGGTCGCGTTCCTCGCCGAACGCCCAGTTCTCAAAATTGCGGCGGGCAGAGCCACCGTCGCGCGCACCGGCCATGATTGCCAGATCCGGCCCGCCCACCTCTGACCAATTGGTAATCTGGTCGGTATAAATCGCGATCAACTGCTGCCGCGACAGCGCATTGATCGGGTTGCTTTTGTGAACTGTCATCAACACAGAGTCCACGCCAATGATGTATTCCTGCGAGACGTCAAACAGATCGCCACGCCCTTGCGCGGCAAGCGCGTCAACCTGCGCCTGGCTTGGCGGGCCCGACGCCATAGCGATATCAGCTGTCCCCTCAATCAGCCGATCAAAGCCGATTTCGGAATCGTTGGACTCCACCTCCAGAACGAATGGGTCACCACCACCGCTGGGCGTAAAGACAAACTGGGCAATATCATCGGGAAATTCCACCGGGCCCATGACAGTCGCATTCAGCATCGCGGCAAACTCCGCCATAACAAGCGGCATCAGATCTTCACCGACATTGTCTGAACCAACCATCACAAGGTCGGCAGGCAACCGCTCTGGCGCGGCTTCTTCGTCAGTAGAGGTGTCAGTTACAACAGTCGCTTGGTCTTGCGCGCGCGCCGGCAAAACGAATGTGGGGCAGCCCGCCCCTTCACAGGTGACGCTACCCGCTTCGGCGGTCAACAAAGCGGCCGAAGTCTGTACCGTAAACACACCGTCAACATAATTGACCAGCGCACCGGTAATCACTGTGCTGCCATTGTCTGACCGCAGTGTCACCTCGGTACCCGGTTCAAAAACTGCCTGCGGGCAACCGGCCCCTGTACAGTCGATCTGTTGGGCGGAAAACCGAACTTCGCCCAGATTCGGTGTCAGCACGGTATAGTCTCTACCGTCAAAGCCGATCAGCTCGCCCGCGACTTCCATACCACCGTTCTTTGAAGTTAAAACAACATCTTGCGCCTGTATCGGTGTCGCCAGAAAAAGCGCCAGAACCGCAAAGGCCCGTCGTAGTCGCGGCGATAACTTGCGCGTTTGTCCCATCATATTTCTTATCCTCACTCACCAAAAACTCATCAACGACGGCAAAATGTGATGCCGCCCGAAAAAGACAGGTACATACAACGCGCGAATGGCAGGTGGTGACGAAGGCTCCCCGACGGTCAGCACGCTCCCCCGTATGACCTAAGGTCACCTTGGCTCAATTGTAAAAGTTTTGCAACAATATGCCTTTTTCAGGCATGCGCTGCCCGCCGCCCATTCATATGAACGCCCAGGGGCGGCAGGTCTCTTTCCGCACTAAACCGTTGGCAGGATTATATTATTCTGCCTGACCCTGGCTATCTTTATCGATACGCACATAATGTGCGACGCGGTCGTTTGAGGCCGGACCGCGGACGCGGCGCTGTAGCGCAAGACTGGCAGGATCAGGTCGCGCGCCTTTTTCGATGCTGATCGCTCGTCCCAGCCAGCTTTTGGGGGCGTCCTTTGGTCGGTCCAGAATGTGTTTGCTCATGGTGTCCTCCTCGGCATTGGACGTGCATTATAGCACAGACATGCCGGAATGGCGCCCCTAAGCCTGACGGTGTCTCTTGACACCAAACAGATCAAAGCAAGGCATTGTCTTATCTTGGCCAAAGTTCAGCCGGTATTCCCCGCTAGCATTATGCTGATGTGATACCAACCAATGACACAGAAGCGTACAAAACCAGCACCCCCCAGCCGCGCGGACGCGGCGTTGCGACGATTGCTCAAGTCCTCGCCACAAGACCTGTGGCTTGACACGATCCGACGCGCAGACAGTGCCGCTCATGACCCGCTGGTGCATTGGATGGTCTGTCAAACCCAATGTGATTTTGCTGTTGCTGTGCATGCATTCTATCGCAGCAATCCCGGTCAACACCTGGACCTCCCGCGGCCACTGCCGACCAAGCCCGGCCCTTCGGACATCTTCGCCCAAGTGCTGGTGAATTGGGACACGGGCTTTTACCGAAACCACAATTTGGCCGTCGAAAGGCAAGATGTTGATCCGCGCCAATTGGTCCGGATCAACCAAAAGGTGATGGCGCGCGCCCGCGGGTCGCTACCGTTCAACATCCCGCGACGGTTTCTTGACCCAAAAGGCGGCACGCCCGCGCAATTGCCTTTGCATCTTTCGCCCGATGACGCCAGCCATCTATGGCCGCTTTATGCAGAGCTTGGGTTGCGTGTCCCGCAGGCACCCCCCGGCATCCCGCGCAAGCTGGCGCAGATCAAAACCCTTCTTCACAAGGTCCGATTGCCCAGCCGTGCAAGCTAGGCCCCGGTATTCCCGGTGGCCTTGCGCTGTTGGGCCCGCTGCAATCCCAACCGCCGTTCGCGCCAGATAATCAGGACACCTGCGGCAATCACAATGGTTGCGCCGATCAGCATGGTGCCTGTCGGCACCTCTTCAAAGACAAAATACCCGATCATCAGCGCGAGGATCATCGATGTGTAATCAAACGGGGCAACAAGCGAGGCATCGGCGAACCGGTAGCTCGACGTCAGACAAATCTGACCGACCCCGCCCAGCAATCCCGCCATCACCAGCATCGCCGCCACAGACCAGGTTGGCACGACCCAGCCCCACGGCAAGGTCAGCAGTGCCAGCGCAGATGAGGTGACAGTGAACCAAAATACGATGGCGGCCGTCGTTTCGGTCGCAACCAGTTTTCGGACAAAGACATGGGCAAGTGCGGCCAGAATGGCCCCCATCAAGGTCACAACCGCACCCAGCGTTTCTGATACGTTCAGTCCTGCGCCAACCGTCAGCCGTGGTGATAGCACAATCAATACGCCCACCATGCCAAGGGCGACGGCAGATAGTCGAAAGGCACGCACCTGTTCATTCAGAAACATCGCGGCAAAGATCACTACAAAAATCGGGGCAGCATAACCAATCGCCGTCACCTCTGGCAGCGGCAGCAACCCCAGCCCGGTAAAACCCAGCCCCATTGCCGATGTGCCCACCAAACCGCGCCAGAAATGCCCCATATGGTTCGTGGTCTTCCACCCGGTCGTCAGCTCACTGCGAATGGCCAGCCAGCCAAAGATAATCGGCAGCGCAAAGAAAGAACGAAAGAACACCGCTTGCCCGGGCGGGACATCGGCGGACGCCGCCTTGATCAGGCTGGCCATGCCCATGAACATCACCACAGACATGACCTTGAAAAGAATGCCTTTGAGCGGCTGCATCAGATGCCCTTTTTTTCGGGACACTACGCCGCGCCCGCACCACAATGAAGCCTTTTTCGCTTGTTAGTTGCGGCAATTAAGATATCCGTCACCAATCGATCATAAGAAGTTGTGTATGCAAGAAAATTCCCAGGACCCGTCAAACATGACCCCGCGCGACTGGGTCCAAGTTCTCGCCAAATATCGTGAACCCAACAGCCTTCGCAGCAGTTTTGAACTTGGCATCAGTCTGGTGCCCTTTGTCCTGCTGTGGGTGCTGGCCTGCTGGGTCGCGCAATACAGCTATCTTGGTGCTTTCCTGATCTCGGCCTTGAACGGGCTGTTCCTGCTGCGTCTGTTCTGTATCCAGCATGATTGCGGGCATGGATCATTCTTTGGCAATCGCAATGTCAGTGACTGGATTGGGCGAGCCTTGGGTGTGGTCACGCTGACGCCTTATGACGTCTGGCGGCGCACCCATTCGATCCATCACAGTCATGCCGGTGATCTTGATCAACGCGGGATCGGTGATGTAATGACCCTGACGGTTGAAGAATACCATCAGCGGACTCCGTTCGGGCGATTCCTGTATCGCGCCTACCGGCATCCGTTCGTGATGTTCGGGCTTGGTCCGACATACCTGTTCATCCTGCAGAACCGCATTCCGCTGGGGTTGATGAAGCAGGGACGGAAATACTGGATCAGCGCGATGGGCACCAATGCCGCCATTGCAGCGATCCTTGGCACAATTGTCTATTTCGGTGGGCTGCAGGCACTGTTCCTTGTTTTCCTGCCCACGACACTGATTGCAGCGTCTATTGGCGTCTGGCTGTTCTACGTGCAGCATCAGTTTGAAACGACCCAATGGGATCAGGCCGAGGATTGGCAATTACACGATGCGGCCCTGCATGGCAGCTCACATTATGATCTGCCCCCAATCCTGCGTTGGTTCACGGCGAATATCGGCATCCACCATGTACATCACCTGTACAGCCGCATCCCATTTTATCGCCTGACAGAGGTGCTGCGCGACCACAACGAACTGGTCGAATGTAGCCGGATGACAATCATGCAAAGCCTCAAATGCGCCAGCCTTGATCTGTGGGACGAAAAAAGCCGCCGTCTTGTATCTTTCGCTGCGGCGCGCAACGCGGCCTAACAACGGGCAACCGGAAGGCCACAAAAGCCTCCCGGTTTTTTCTGATCAGACGTGACAAGGTTTAGGCGACAGACACAATCGCCTCGACCTCAAACAACATCGGATCAATGGCCAGCTTGGGAACAGGCACCAATGTCTGCGCAGGCAATCTGTCGCCGAACATGGCGATCACATTCTCGGTCAAAACGCCCAGCTTCGACATGTCGTGGTCCACCACGAACACCGTCAGCTTGACGACCTGCTCCGGTCCTGCACCCATCGCATCCAGTATTGCACCCAGATTGGCATAAGCCTGCTTGACCTGTGCTGCAAAATCCGGTGACAGCCCCCCGGTCTGATCCTGCCCGCCCTGGCCAGAGACAAAGGCCAGCCGCCCAGCATCCGGTGCGATCACCGCCGTACTGTAACCATTCGGCGTGGGGTCATGCAGATGCGCGGGGTTCATGATTTCCGGCGTTGCACCTGATTGGTTCTGAACTTGGTTTGTCATTGTTTGTCTCCACATTGCGTTGTTGATGATCCATGCCTAGAACCTAACGGTGACAAAAAATGTCACCATTGATGTGGATTGCGGAAATGAATGTACGGGACCGACACGACAGCATCGTGCGCAGCCTGCGGCGCAGCGGTACAGCGACGGTGGAAGAGCTTGCAACGCAGGTCGGCACCTCACGACGCACGATCCTGCGGGACATCAGCGCGTTGCGCGATCAGGGCTTTGTCATCCACACCGAATGCGGGCGCGGCGGCGGCGTGCAGCTTGACCCGCAATCGATGCAGACCACCGCGCGCCTGTCGGTCACCGAAGTCTTCGCGCTGCTGATCAGCGTCGCGGCGATGCGCGCGGGGCAAAATCTGCCATTCTCTGACCTTGCCGATGCAGGACTGGCCAAAATCGAAAAAGCACTGCCATCCGACAAGGTCAGGGACCTGCGCCGGTT
>JBCBDL010000032.1:25208-27673 GCA_038529695.1 Pseudomonadota bacterium
CGACAGGTCGAACCGCAAGCCATGCTGATCCTGCCGCCGCTTTGGTATCTTGTCGCCTGGGATCCGGCACGGTCCGATTTCCGTTACTTCCGGATGGACAGGATCAGCGCTCCCGCCATCATCGAAGATGCTCCCTTTCGGCGCCGCCATGTTCAGTTCGAAGGCGATGTCAGCCCCTATTCGGCAACAAAGCGCTAGCCTGGCGTCACACGCAACACTTGCCCGCGCCCGGAGTCTGTCAGCACCAACACCGTTCCGTCATCCAACACCTCAACATCGCGGACGCGACCGACATCTGTCAGCAAACGTTCCTCGCCCACGACCCGGCCATCCTGCATCTTCAGCCGCACCAATGCACCGGGGTTCAGCGATGCGATCAGCAGATCCCCCTGCCAGTCGGCGTAAGGCCCATCATAAAACATCATGCCACCCGGCGCGATTACAGGGTCCCAGTAATAGACAGGTTCCTCATACCCCGGCGCCCGCGCGAGCCCCTGACCCACATCCGACCCACGATAATTGATGCCATAGCTGACCACCGGCCAGCCATAGTTCAGCCCCGCCTGCGGCTGGTTCAGCTCATCCCCACCGCGTGGACCATGCTCAATCGTCCACAAGCCGCCAGGGCCGATGGCGGCACCCTGCATATTGCGGTGGCCCGACGACCAGACCAGATCGTTCCCATCACGCCCCACAAACGGGTTGTCCGACGGCACTGTGCCATCCGCATTGATACGGATCACCTTGCCATGCGTTGTATCGGGGTTCTGCACCAATGTGCCGCTGTCACCCGCACCGCGGTCACCGGTTGTGATCCAAACTGTACCATCGGCCATGGGGATGATCCGACTGCCAAAATGGCGCCCGTTGCGTGCGGGGTTATCCTGCACAAAAATGTCAGTGGCTTCGCTGATCTGTCCATTCGCCCCCAAAACACCGCGGGCCGCTGCGGTCACAAGACCGCCGGAAACCGCCTTGGAATAGGTCCAGAATACCGTGCGGTCCTGCGCAAACCGGGGCGATACCGCGACATCCAGCAGGCCGCCCTGCCCTTGCGCTGCGATATCGGGCAACCCAGGCAGCGGCGCACTGACAGACCCATCCGCATTGATCACCCGCATCCGTCCCGGCCGTTCCGTCACCAAAAACTGACCACCGCCCAAGGGCGCAATACCCCAGGGATTTTCCAGATCATCGGCAAAGACCGTCACTGTCACTGGCGTTGTGGGTAACGCTGGGGCGCGAGTCTGCTCCGAAAATGCGGGCGAAAAACCGGCATTAGGCCGCCCTTGCTGCACCTGCCCGTAGGCAACAACCCCCGCTGCAACCAGCAAAACACCAACAGATAAGACACGGATCATGGCGATATCTCCTTTAGCCGTAAGATAGCCCAGCGCGCCGCATCCGCCACCGCAGGATCAGGATCATCAACCAAAGGTGAAACGGCGCGGATCAGGGCAGGATCACCCGCGTTCCCGATCGCATAGACCACATTGCGCACAAACCGTTCGCGGCCAATCCGCTTGATCGGCGATCCGGAAAATCGCACACGAAACGCGGCGTCGTCGAGGGCGGCGAGTTCCGCCAGCGGTGGGGCCAACAGATCATCGCGCGCGGCATAGCGGGCATCGCGCCCCGCAACCGCGAACTTGTTCCAGGGGCAAACGGCAAGGCAATCGTCGCATCCATAGATGCGGTTTCCCATCAACGCGCGCAATTCTTCGTCCACCGGACCCTTATGCTCGATCGTTAGATACGAAATGCAGCGGCGCGCATCCAATTGGTAAGGCGCTGGAAATGCGGCGGTCGGGCAGATATCCAGACAGGCGGTGCAGGTGCCGCAATGGCTGACCTCTGCCTGGTCCGGTTCCAGGTCAACCGTGGTAAAAATTGCCCCTAAAAAGAACCACGATCCCAGATCACGCCCCAAAAGATTGGTATGTTTGCCCTGCCATCCCAGCCCCGCCGCTTGCGCCAGGGGTTTTTCCATCACCGGCGCGGTATCCACGAACACCTTGATCTGCGCGCCCGGCACCTGTTCGATCAGCCACCGACCGACGCGCTTCAATCGCTTCTTGACGATGTCGTGGTAGTCACGGTTCTGGGCATAGACACTGATCGCCGCGCAATCCGGCTGGCCCAACACAGCCATAGGATCATGATCCGGCGTGTATGGCTCTGCCAGCATGATCACAGACCGGGCATCTGGCCACAGGGCTGCGGGGTTGCCCCGCCATGCCATCCGTTCGGCCATCCACCCCATCTGCCCATGAAAACCTGCGTCAACAAACGCAGCCAGCCGGTCTGGCAGGTCCGGCAAAGCGTCGGGACGGCACACGCCAACCTTGGCAAATCCGGCATCTTGCACAAAGGCAATCAGCTGATCTTTCACGTCCTGCTTTCCGGTCGATCCTTGCCGATGAGGTGCCGGGTTTTCAACCCGCAGCCCATTATGCTGATCTGGA
>JBCBDL010000033.1:0-27200 GCA_038529695.1 Pseudomonadota bacterium
AAGTGGTGCGGGGGTTGAGGACGTGTTGGCGCGGCTAGTGCCTGTTGATCTACGCCTGGCCACATTCAAAACCGGTCATACGGCGCGGACGATGCTTGGGCATATGTCCGTCGCCATCTCGCGCGTTGGCGCGCAATCGTTCGAGATCATGGCCATGCGGTCGATGGCAGGAACACTTGTCCATGAATTGGAAACAGCTATGCGCAGCGTAGCGCTGCGGTAAATCAAAATTCTAGAATTTTGATGCCTCCGGCGGCGGTATTTTTGAACAAAAGAAGATGGTGGAGCTTGCTTGAGATTTCCGGGATACTGCACCTCATGAGTCTGCCCCCCGGTTTCCTTGATGAATTGCGCAACCGCCTGTCGCTTGGACAGGTCGTGGGGCGCAAGGTCATGTGGGACACGCGCAAGTCGAACCAGGGCAAGGGTGACCTGTGGGCGCCATGCCCGTTTCATCAGGAAAAGACCGCCAGTTTCCATGTGGATGACCGCAAGGGTTATTATTATTGTTTTGGGTGTCACGCCAAAGGCGACGCCATCACCTTTGTGCGCGAGACAGAGAATGTGGACTTCATGGAAGCCGTCAAAATCCTCGCCGCAGAAGCCGGGATGCAGGTCCCCGAACGCGACCCGCAAGCGCAGGC
This sequence comes from Pseudomonadota bacterium, assembly GCA_038529695.1. Lineage (GTDB taxonomy): Bacteria > Pseudomonadota > Alphaproteobacteria > Rhodobacterales > Rhodobacteraceae > Yoonia. The sequence goes on from JBCBDL010000033.1 coordinate 645, forward strand.
CAAGGCTGATCACCGCACTGTGTTGGTGGATATCATGGAACAGGCGGTCAAATGGCATCGGTTACAATTGCAGACCGGCGTTGCGGCGGAAGCCCGCGATTACCTGGAACGTCGGGGTTTGAGTGCTGAGGCACAAGCACGTTGGGAAATCGGCTTTGCCCCAGCAAATGGCGGGGTGCTGGCGGCATTGACCGGCAAAGGCATCGAACAAAAAAACGTCATCGAGGCTGGCCTTGCTGCCGAAAGCGACCGGGGTGGCGCGCCCTATGACCGGTTCCGGGGCCGGATCATGTTCCCGATCCGCGATGCACGGGGCCGGGCGATCGGCTTTGGTGGCCGGGCCATGGACCCGAACCATCCCGCGAAATACTACAACTCGCCCGAAACCCCACTCTTTGACAAAGGCCGCAGCCTCTTCAATCACGGCCCCGCGCGCGAGGCGGCAGGCAAGGGCAAGCCACTGATCGTCGCCGAAGGCTATATGGATGTCATTGCCTTGTCCGAGGCAGGGTTCACCGCGACGGTCGCCCCGCTTGGCACCGCCATCACCGAGGATCAATTACGCCTGCTCTGGCGGATGGCGGACGAACCGATCATCGCGCTTGACGGCGACACAGCTGGCCTTCGCGCCGCCATGCGGGTCATCGATATCGCGTTGCCGCTTTTGGAGGCCGGGAAATCACTGCGCTTTGCGCTGATGCCAGAGGGTTTGGATCCCGACGATCTGATCAAGACGCAAGGGCCGGGTGCGATGCAAAAGCTGCTCGATCAGGCGATCCCGATGGTGCAATTGCTGTGGCGGCGTGAGACGGAAGGCAAGACGTTTGACAGCCCCGAACGCAAGGCTGCCTTGGAAAAGGCATTCCGTGACAAGACCGCGTTGATCCACGATCCCACCATTCGGGGACATTACGATCAGGCCCTCAAGGATATGCGCTGGGCGCTCTTCAACCCCGCCCGAACGGCGCCACGCAAGGGCGGCAAGCAGGCGTGGGCGGGGCGGCAGGATCCGTGGAAACGCACAGTCAGTCCTGTCGCAACAAGCAAGAATTCTGCGCTGGGCGCAGGCAGCACGAACGAGGATTACCTGCGTGAGGCTGTGATCCTGGCGACACTGCTCATGAACCCTACCGTTGCACCCGAATTTGAAACTGCATTGGAACAACTTGATAGCAGTGATCCCATGCACCGGGATTTGCAGGTTTGTATCCTGCGGCATATGGGCACAGACGACCTGCTAGCCGTCGTCAATGAGGACCTTGGGCCGGCCCCACTTGAAAAGCTGTTGAGCCAGACCCATGTCGCCATCAGTCCTGCCATGCGCCGCGCCGGAGATACAGAGGTTGCGCGGCTTTGCCTGGCTGAAGAATTTGCCAAGCTGATCGCCCGCCGGGGCCATGCCCGCGAAATCGAAGATGCCGTTGAAGACCTGTCAGGCGTTGCAGATGAAGGGCTTACATGGCGACTTGCGCAGGCAAGTGCCGCTTTGGACAAGGCAGGGCGCGGCGACAACGAAGACAGGGCAGAATATGCTATTGGCGAAAACGGTGCACGGATGAAAAAGGATGAACGCCACGCATTTGATCAACTTCTGGATCAGATCGATTTTGCCAAGCGGCGGCAGCGCCCTAAATCCTAATCGAAGCCACACACCGCAAAAACCAACAACCACCTGCTTGCGAATCACCTCGATGCGAGGTTGATTCGATTTTAACCGAATCAGCCGAATCATTTCGGCGCTAGATCACGACTTTCACGAGGGCCCGCGCATGGCGAAAGACACCGACGATCGTAAAGACGGCGACCAAGAGGGCGATATCAGCCTGGATATGAGCCAGACAGCGGTCAAGAAGATGATCGCTGACGCGCGTGAACGGGGCTATATCACCTACGACCAGTTGAACGCGGTCCTGCCACCTGATCAGGTGTCTTCCGATCAGATCGAAGATGTGATGTCCATGCTGTCCGAGATGGGCATTCAGGTGACCGAGGACGAAGAATCCGAGGAAGCCGAAGACGACAACAAGGGCAGCACCGAGGTTGCCACGGTGGCCGGTTCGCGTGAGGTGACGCTCGGCGGCGCGGAGACAGAGAAGCTCGACCGCACCGATGATCCTGTGCGCATGTATCTCCGTGAAATGGGCAGCGTCGAACTGCTCAGCCGCGAAGGCGAGATTGCGATCGCCAAACGGATCGAGGCTGGGCGGAACACAATGATCCTTGGGCTGTGCGAAAGCCCCCTGACCTTCCAAGCGATCACGATCTGGCGCGACGAACTTCTCAACGAAGACATCCTGCTGCGCGATGTGATCGACCTTGAAACCACCTTCGGCAACCAGATGGGCGAAGATGGTGAGGAAGAAAGCGTCGTCGCACCTGTGGCCGGTGCCGCGCCAGTCGAAAAGCAGGAAGAAACGCAAGAGCTTGACGCGGATGGCAATCCCATCGCCAAAGATGATGACGATGACGATGACGATCAGGCCAACATGTCGCTGGCCGCGATGGAAGCCGCGTTGAAACCACGTGTGCTGGAAACGCTGGAAATCATCGCGCGCGATTTCGCGGATCTGTCCGACATGCAGGATGCGCGTATGTCCGCGACGCTGAACGAGGATTCATCGTTTACCGAAAAGCAGGAAAACAAGTACCAGCAGTTGCGGTCTGAGATTGTTGAACTGGTAAACTCCCTGCATCTGCACAACAACAGGATTGAGGCGTTGATTGACCAGCTTTACGGGATCAATCGCCGCATCATGTCGATTGACAGCGCGATGGTGAAGCTTGCCGATCAGGCGCGCATCAACCGCCGCGAATTCATTGATGCCTATCGTGGTCGCGAACTCGACCCCAACTGGCTTGACGAAATGTCCGAAAAAACCGGGCGTGGCTGGCAAATGCTGATGGAGAAATCCACAGCCAAGATCGAAGAGCTGCGCGGTGACATGGCGCAAGTCGGCCAATATGTCGGCGTCGATATCACCGAATTCCGCCGCATTGTCCAGCAGGTCCAAAAGGGCGAAAAGGAAGCGCGGCAGGCGAAAAAGGAAATGGTCGAGGCGAACCTCCGTCTCGTGATTTCGATTGCAAAGAAATACACGAACCGTGGCCTGCAATTCCTTGATCTTATTCAGGAAGGCAACATTGGCCTAATGAAGGCCGTGGACAAATTTGAATATCGCCGCGGCTACAAATTTTCCACCTATGCGACGTGGTGGATCCGTCAGGCCATCACACGGTCGATCGCTGATCAGGCCCGCACGATCCGTATCCCGGTTCATATGATCGAGACGATCAACAAACTGGTCCGCACCGGGCGCCAGATGTTGCACGAAATTGGTCGCGAACCAACGCCAGAAGAACTTGCAGAAAAGCTGCAAATGCCGCTGGAAAAAGTCCGCAAGGTGATGAAGATCGCCAAGGAGCCGATTTCGCTCGAAACCCCGATTGGCGACGAGGAAGACAGCCAGCTTGGCGATTTTATCGAGGACAAGAATGCGATCCTGCCGCTCGACAGTGCCATTCAGGAGAACCTGAAAGAGACGACAACGCGCGTCCTCGCTTCACTCACACCACGCGAAGAACGCGTGCTGCGCATGCGCTTTGGCATCGGGATGAACACCGACCACACGCTTGAAGAAGTTGGTCAGCAATTCAGCGTGACACGCGAACGCATTCGCCAGATCGAGGCAAAAGCGTTGCGGAAGCTGAAACACCCAAGCCGTTCACGGAAATTGCGGAGTTTCCTCGACCAGTAAATGCGCAATCCGCCGAAGCCAACATCGGCAATCATTGGCGCTGCTGGTGAGCATTTTGGTATGGCCGAGCTGTTGCGCAGGGGCCATATCGCCGCTTTGGCTTCTCAGGGTGCGCCGAACATGGGCATCCTGATTGCTGATGAGCGCGGTCAAACGCTTTATTCCGTTCAGGTGAAGACGAGGAAGCAATTGGGTGGTGACCGCGGTTGGCACATGGACAGGAAGCACGAAAGTATTCGTGGGGACAGGCTGTTTTATGTCTTTGTGGATCTCGGTGTTCCTGAAGGTGCTGCGCCCAGCTTTTTCATTATCCCTGCAGATATCGTTGCCGAAACCGTGAGGAAGACCCACGCGGCTTGGCTGCGCAACCCCGGACGAAACGGACATACGCGAAAAGACAGCGATATGCGTCGTATTCGGCCCGATTACACAAGCAATGACACAAATGAACCGGTTGACCCGCGCTATTCAAGCGGCCGGATGGAGACCTTTCGCTCCGCCTGGGGCCAATTCGGTTGATCCTTGCGCCAAATCCCGGTTGACGCCGATGAATGTCGGCACACAATGGCAGGTGAAAACAATGGAAGGTGTTCGCATGTCTCTTCTGTCTCGTCTTTTTGGCAATGGCAAAGCGCCCGCCGCCGCCGAAGCCACCGAAACCTACAAAGATATGCGGATCATCCCAGAGCCGATGTCCGAGGGGAAAACCTTTCGGTTATGCGCGCGGATCACGCAAGACGCAGATGGGACGACCCGCGAACACCGACTTATCCGTGCGGATACTTTTCAAGACAGGGAAGCGGCGGCGGCGGCGGCCGTCCTGAAGGCCAAGCAGATGATCGACGAACAGGGTGAACGCCTGTTTGACTAGCGTTGCCTTAGGCCTGACCGCATGTGCCAAGCGCGGCATAGCTTGATTGCAACAATGCCCCCAGCGCTGCATCGGTCATGCCAGCCTGGTTTGCGATGCCAGACCAATCTGGCCCTGCCATCGGGCTGTGCAATGGTGTTTCGACAACTCCGGTCAACAGGATTTGTGCTGCAACAAGATCGGCCCGATATGTCTGCGTCAGTTCGCGCGCCAAACACGCGCATCCATCACTTACGCTGACCTTCGCAGCAAAGTCATGATCATTCATGTCCAACGTCTGTTCGCATTGTGTGGCAAATTCCTGCGCATCATCATCCAAGCCGTGATTGACCGCTGCCTTTGCCTGTCCCCCGCCCCATTGGGTCAGCAAGTTCAAACCAAAACCCGCCAAAATCACAATAGTCAGGACCGTCCGCACCATATTAATCATCACCAAACCCCACCAGAAAACTTGCACCGAATACCGTTCAAATTTAGTTGGATAAAGGTCCTAAATTGATTTGTTTTCTAATTGGTTAACGCGCATGGGCACATTGAAACAATTGATCACGCATATTCATGTGCATTTACGAACTGGTGAGATTGCGTTTCAGCACATTGATTTGGTTGCATAATTGTCCACATCTGATCCTATCAGGAAGGATGTAAAGATGACGCGACTATCGATTTCCACGGCGGCAGTGTTGCTGACGATCACAATCGCTCCGGCAGCACAAGCCTACGGTACCGATCCGGCCCCCGAAACCCTGGGTGAGATTAGCCAGATCAGCCTCATGACGCAGGCCGAAACGGCGCCAGCCGGAACCTGCACGGTCAAGGTTTCACCAGCAATGGCCGACATGTTAGGCCTGCCGGACGACTGGCGCATTGGCGATCAGGACACATTGACGGCCATCGCTTGCAACGGGGACGAGTAAGGCGCTTGCGCTTGTCCGTCGGGTTGCGCAGTGTCTGTGCATGCAAACACGATTTGACATCGCCACAAATGGCCCCGGCCTGTACGAATTCACCACACATTTGCGCCATTGGGTGCGTGGTACGGGCCTGCTGACCGTTTTTGTGCAGCATACCTCTGCCAGCCTCCTCATCCAGGAAAATGCCGACCCGGACGTACAGACAGATCTGCGAAATTTCTTTGCTCGGCTGGTGCCTCCAACAACTGATCCGTCGATGTCCTACCTGACCCACACGGATGAAGGGCCCGATGACATGCCCGCCCATATCAAGGCGGCCTTGCTTCCGACACATCTATCAATCCCGGTGACAGATGGTGACCTGGCGCTGGGATCCTGGCAGGGCGTGTATTTGTTCGAACATCGCCAAAAGCCGCATCAACGCCAAATCGTCGCGCATCTGGGGGTCTGACATGGCCAAGGCACGCAAGGTCAAAAGCCTTGATCAGGCGATGATGCTAGCCAAGACGGGCCGTATTAAGGCGGCAAATGCGATTTACGGCCAGTTGTTGAAGGACAAACCGCGCAATCCGGCCATCCTGCGTGCGGTAATCAGCTTCCACAACCGCTACAGCTTGCGATTTCGGCGCGCGCTTCCAGCAGTGCGGCTGCTTTTGGAATTGCGTCCACAATCGGCTGACGCGCATATGCTTGCCGCGGAAACGCTTGGCAATTGCGGACAGCTTGCTCAGGCCGAAAAGCATGCGCAAACAGCCTTGCAACTGGCGGTCGACGATCCAGACGCCCGGTTTATCGCAGCCTTCGTTGCGATGCAGCGGCGGCACTACGATACAGCACTGCACCATCTGGATCATGCGCTAACGTTGCGGCCCGATCATCCGCCGACATTGCTGCAAAGGGCCCGTGCGATGATAGGTTTGGGGCAGATCGATGAGGCACGCGCGCTTTGTCGCGCACTGCTCGATAAAAATCCCGACGATGTCAACGCGATCGGCGTCTACATCAATGCTGCCCCCATTGCATCGGATGATCCCGTCTTTGCCTATCTGCAGGATGATCTTCTGCCACGCTTGCGTAAGGTCGGTGGCGCCCATCTTGCACATCTGCTCAAGCTGATCGGGAAGGCGCAAAATGATATTGGCGCATATGATGCCGCCTTTGCCAACTATACCCGCGCCAAGGCGCTGCTGCCGATGCGGTACGACGCAAAGCGCTATGCGGCGTTTGTGCGCACGCTTTGCACCCAAATCGCACGTGCGGATTACTTTGGCCGCGGCAATCAAAGCGACACGCCCGTGTTGATCGTGGGCATGCCGCGCAGTGGGGTGACCCTATTGGAACAAGTCCTGACCGGGCACGCCCAGATCGCCAGTGCTGGCGATAGCACCAGCTTGCATGCGATCGTACAAGACACAAAGGTGCGGACCCATCAGGGGGCGGATATGGTCCAGGCGATCAAACAGATCCCCGACGCCGCCGCCCAGAACAGTGCTGCGCGCTACCTGGCTGAGACCGCACAGCCCGATGCGCGCCGTATTATCGACAAGACCTTGCATAATTTTGAACTTTTGGGCTTTTTCGCCACCATGTTGCCGCGTGCACGCATCATTCATATCCGGCGGGATCCGATGGATACTTGCGTGTCCTGCTATATGCAAAACTTGCCGCCCCGCCACACATATACGCAAAGCCTTGATGCTTTAGGTCATACTTATGTGCATTACGACAAGCTGATGCGCCATTGGGCCACGGTTTTGCCCAATCCGATACTGGAACTGACTTATGAGGATACGATCACCGATCGCGAAGGGGTGGCAAAACGGGCGGTTGAATTTCTGGGGCTCGATTGGGACCCGTCCTGCTTGGGTCAGGACAGTCCAAATCGGACCAATTCGCCGTTGACCTGGCAGGCGCGCGCGCCGATTTACACAGCATCGCTGCACCGTTGGCGGCGATATGAACCGCATCTTGATCCACTGAAAAAGCGACTTGCCTGCCTTTATCCAGACGGGTTTGACGCGTTTGCTACGCCCGTTGGGGTGGCCAAGTAGATGCGGGGTCTTCTGGCCCTCATCCTGTCTGGCACCTGTAGCATTGCCCATGCCGGTTGCGGCGCCGGTCTTGCGCCGTTCTTGACTTGCGAGGTTGGTGTGAAACGCAAAGCACTCAGCGTTTGTTATAATGATGAAATCATCACCTACCGTTTTGGCCCCGCAGATGCGCCGGAACTGGTGCTGACGGAAACGGTTGAAAACATCGATTTCACCCCTTGGCCCGGCGCGGGCCGCGCCATCTGGGAAGAGGTCCGGTTTCACAATGGCGCGTATACCTATGCCGTCTTTGCGGGCTTTGATCGGCTTTATGGCAATACCGAAGACACCGACCTTGCCACCCCGTTCTTCGGCAGTGTGGTGGTGACCCGCGCTGGCGAAACCTTGGCCGATCTGCAATGCAACCGCGAAACGACCCATGCGCCGTGGAGCGGCCTTTTTGATGCCAAACAGGCCGCTGGTTTGACATGGGACCGGCATGCGCAAGTCTGGCGAAAGACCGAATGACCGAGTCCCTTGCGCAACGGTTTTGCCCCATCATCTTGCGGCCCGATTTGCCTACTACCCAAGACCGGGGGGTGCCCCTATAGTGCCTGCGACAAATGGGGCTCCGATCACAAGGCATAGACCCCAGGACAGGTAGAATAAGGACAAAACATGCGCTGCCCCTTTTGTGGAAATGTGGACACCCAAGTTAAAGACAGCAGGCCGGCTGAGGATCACGTGGCCATCAGACGGCGCAGGTTCTGCCCGGCCTGTGGTGGGCGGTTTACCACCTATGAACGGGTGCAATTGCGCGACCTTGTTGTGATCAAATCGAACGGGCGGCGCGAAGATTTCGACCGGCCCAAGCTGGAACGCTCCATCCGCATCGCATTGCAAAAGCGCCCTGTGGAGCCAGATCGGATGGACCAGATGATCAGCGGCATTGTGCGCCGTCTGGAAAGCATGGGCGAAACCGACATTCCCAGCCAGACAATTGGTGAGATCGTGATGGAAAGCCTCGCCCGGATCGATACGGTTGCCTATGTGCGTTTTGCCAGCGTTTACAAGAACTTCCAGGCCGCCGATGATTTCGACAAATTCGTCAGCGAACTCCGCCCTGACGGCGCCAAAGAAGACGAGTGACCACCGCAGAAGATGACCGCTACATGGCGCTGGCCCTGATGCTGGGGCGGCGCGGGTTGGGGCGTGTCTGGCCCAACCCATCTGTAGGCTGCGTGATTGTTAAAGACGGGCGGATCGTGGGGCGGGGTCAGACCGCTGACGGAGGCAGACCCCATGCCGAAACGCGCGCCCTCGCGGCGGCAGGAGCGGCCGCCAGGGGGGCGACGGCCTATGTCTCGCTTGAACCGTGTGCCCATCATGGCAAAACGCCGCCCTGCACGGATGCGCTGATCGATGCAGGCATCGTGCGGGTGGTGATTGGGCTGCAAGACCCAGACCCGCGCGTTGCCGGCAAAGGGGTTGCGATGTTGCGCGCCGCCGGTCTGCGTGTCACGGAAAACGTTCTGGCCGATCAGGCGCGTTATGATCATGCGGGCTTTCTGTCACGGATCACGACGGGCCGGCCTTTTGTAACGCTCAAACTTGCCGCCACCCTCGATGGCCGCATCGCGACGGCGACGGGCGAAAGTCAGTGGATCACCGGACCCGCGGCCCGGCGCGCCGTCCATATGATGCGTGCGCGCCATGACGCTGTGATGGTCGGGGCGGGAACGGTGCGGGCGGATGATCCGTCGCTGACGGTGCGTGGGTTGGGGATCACCCAGCAGCCCGTGCGGGTGGTCGTGTCGCGTGCAGCAAAGCTGCCTGATACGTCCCAGCTTGCGCAAACCGCCCGCGACGTGCCGGTATGGCTGTGTCATGGGCCAGAGGCGCAGACAGATGCATGGGCCACGCTTGGTGTGCGATCTTTGCCTTGTGACGTCAGTGCGGGGCAGGTCGACCCGGTATCGTTGATGCAGAACTTGGCCGATGCGGGTCTGACGCGGATCTTTTGCGAGGGGGGCGGCATGCTCGCTGCATCCTTGCTGCATGCGGGGCTGGTGGATGAACTGGTCGCGTTCACCGCAGGCAAGGCAATCGGCGCAGAAGGCATGCCAGCGATTGCCGCAATGGGGCTGGATCGGCTGGCCCATGCACCGCAATTCACCCTGCATGACGTCCAGAAAATCGGCCCGGATATCTGCCATCGGTGGCGAAGGAAATTCTAGAATTTCCTTTTCCCGTGCCGCCAATTCAAAATCAGCGCCACAAAAACGCGTAGCTCGCAAACAGCCCCTGCAGTTTTGCAAGGCTTCGGTTCATCCGTCCCGGCCTTGGCAGATCATCATACTCCAACCGGTCCACAATCACCTCAACCGGGCAGGCCAGCCCGGTGACCGGATCGAAATATCGCGGATAAGCGATCAGCGCGGCATGAACAAGCGCCGCCAGATCAACACGCGCCGTGCGGCGGGGGATCGGGATCGCGCGGTCATCCGTCAGGCCCCAATGGGCATAAAACGGTGATCCAAGGCAGGTCACCTGTTTGCCGCGCAACAGCGCTTCAAACCCCAAAAGCGATGTCATCGTCCAGACCTCGTCAACCGCGGTGATGGCCGCAATTGGATCGGCACGGTCAAGGATGACATCTGCAAAGGCCGCGGCATCCGGCACCGCACCTTCGCGCAGGCCTGCCTCAACATCCGGATGCGGTTTGTAGGCGATGATCGCTGCCGGGTTTGCCGCGCGCACCGCTTTCAGCAGATCCCGGTTCGTGGCAATCTCTGTTGTTCCCAACCGGATTGATGCATCATCGGCAACCTGACCGGGAACAAGAATACGCCGTCCCTTGGGAATATCGGCCAAGGCTGCCTGATCGGCTAAATTGTATTTCGACAATCCGGAAGAGACGATCCGATCAATCAGTGCCTGCGCCCGTCCGCGGGCACCATCATCCAGTTTGTCGGACGCGTTGATCAGCGCCTCCAATCGGCTGGGTCGGGTCGCATCGTAATAGATGCCGACATCATCCAGAACCAGACTGACAGGCGCGATCAGATCCGCCCCCAATCCGCGCGAGCGTAAAAATCCATCCTCCACCAGGATCGCGTCATCGCGGCTGGCTTTGCTGGCCCATTGCATCACCCGACGCCCTGATGCGTCGGCCAGCGCCTGCGCGCGCGCGGTCTTTGCAAAGCGCACGCGTTTCGGCCCACCAAAAACCTGCTGCAAGGCCCCACGTTTCCACAGCCGCATATCCGCCGCCACCCAGCCGCGATAATCCTCGCGCCAGGCGCGGGCCTGCGCGCTCAACGTCGCCAGCGCCTCTTCAAAGCTGCAGAGCCTGTCATGAAACGGATCATACCAGGTCGGATAAAGGATCATCGCAGCTGCAAAGAGCTGTGCCCGTGTCAGATTGCGTTGCCTGCGCTGCAAAGGCATCCGGTCATCCGTCAGCCCCCAGCCTATATAGAAGGGCTGGCCAAAAACGACCGGGCGATGTCCGGCCAAAATCGCTTCAAACCCCATCTGGGAACTGACCGTGTAGACAGCAATCGCGCCTTCCAAAAGGCCCCAGGGTGAGACCGGATCGTCGCACAGGCTGATCTGCCGCGTTGCGTCGTCCGGTGTAAAATACCCGTCACGATGACCCGCCGCCGTTTCGGGATGCGTCTTGATCACGATCCGCGCGCCGGGATGTTCGGTCATCGCGTAAAACAGCATCTCGCGGAACGTGTTGCTATCGGCCCCGCTGGCCTTGATCGACGCATCCTTGCGCGTTTGATCAATGACCAGCACATAACCCGGCGCAGGACCCTCAACGAGCGGATCAAACGCATTATATTTAGAGATCTCGGCGGTCCTGAGCGCCGCAATCCCCGCCTTGGCCCGGTTCAAAAGGGCGGTATCGTCAAGCGGCTCTTCGGTCAGCAATACCTCAAGATCTGACGGCACGCTGGGGTCAAAATGGACACCACGCCGGTCAATGTTCAGACCGATCGGTGGATCACCATCCCGGCCCAGTCCAACAGAGCGCAGAAAGCTGTCTTCGACCCGCACAACCGGTGCCGCGCGGCGTTCAGCCACTTTTTCACCGCGCGGCGCAGTCGGGCTGTGCCCCCACACACCCACCAGATCGCCCTCTGCCGGCGCACCCAGCTTGATGTCATACCCTGCCAGATCCAGAATACGCCGCACACGGCCCTGGGTCAGAAAACCACCGTTATAGACAAAGAGGTTCTGGCGCTGCGGTTCGGTCATGCGCGCACGCTATGTGAGCAGATTGGCAATGACCAGACGCCGCTACTTGATCACCCGCACCGGTTGCGCTGGCGCACGATCCGGCGCCAATCGCTTCGCATAAGGATCGGTTGTTGCCAGCATCATATCCGGCAATTGCCGCAGCAACTGACGCCGTCCTTTGGCCGAATAAAATCCTCCCGGCACCTGGCTTGTTTCCAGCAGAAACTGGCGAAAGGCCTGGTAAGCGGCGGTATCCGGTTTGCGCGGTGTCGCAAAAAATTGCGGCAGCGGCTGATCTGACGTGAATTCCGGCTTGCCATAGACCGCCGTGCCAAAGAGCTTCGTCGGTATCCCGCGCCAGAGCGCCTGTTGGCCTGCGGTCGAATTGACCGTGACAGCCGTCTCCGCCTGATCAAGAATATGGGCAAGTTTTCCGCCGCGCAAATAATGCACACGCCCGGTGAGCCCGTGTTTTTCGGCCCCATCGCGGATCAGACGGCGCAAGGGTGATTGCCCACTTTCCAGCGGGTGTGCTTTGAACACTAGGTGATGATGGCGCGGTGCCCCTTTGGCGAAACCGGCAATCACGACGTCCAGAAAGTCCCGCATGCTTGCAAAGGGCGAATGCGCCTGAAAGCTCGCATCATGTTCCAGCTGCAATAGCGCCAGATGATAGGGGTAACCGCCGCGCAGCACACGGCGCGTCGTGATCATCCGTTCAATCGCAAGAAACGGCATCAGGCCAAGCCGTTTTGAATAAAGCAGCGCCTCGCGCCGCACGGGCAGCGCGCGATGGGGGCGGAACTGTGGGTATTGCACGTTCCGGAACATCACAAACCAATGATAGGCCGCCCCCCAGAACACATGCTGGCGCATATCCCCCCAATGCGAGGGCGGCGTCGGGATTTCCGGCGTGCCAGAGGCCAACATATCCGCGACTGACAAATCCATCAGCCGCGAATGGCCGTTACTGCCGCCGCGTTCATAGGTTACCCAATAGGGGCGCAGATAGCCTTCCTCAAAAACGTGAATGCGCAGCCCTGCCGCGCGCGCCTGTCTGACGGCTTCGGCATGGATGGGCCGCGTATCGCCATAAATCACGATATCGGTGATCTGTCGTTCCCGCAGCAATGCCGCCAATGCGTCCGGCCAGTCCGCCAGGCGGCCCTGAAACGGGACATACCCCGGATCCGGCCACCAAAATGCCGCATCGCCCGCATTGAACCCAACCCGCCAGACCGACGCCCCCGCTTTGCGCAGCATATGCCCCAGTTTGCGATAAAAGGGCCCATGCGGGCCTTGCAAAAACAGAAAAACGCGGTGGGCAGTCATTGGGGCAATGTCGCAGCAGGCCGTTTGATTATGGTTAACGCCCTATCGTGGCGGCAGAAAAGCAATCTGGCAAGAGCCGCCGCTTGCCTGCGTAGGTTCCAGCCGCTAGGTCATCACAGGCAAGCAGTGAGGGGGCGCATATGTTCACCGGCATCATCACCGATATCGGCAAAATACTGGAGCTGGAACAGCGTGGCGATTTACGCGCGCGGATCGGGACGACCTATGATGTGGGCGGGATCGATATTGGCGCATCCATTGCCTGCAATGGCGTCTGTTTGACAGTGATCGCGCTGGGCCGGGATCCGCAAAACTGGTTCGATGTGGAGATTTCGGCCGAAACTGTGGATGCAACCAATGTCGGCGCTTGGGCCGCTGGCAAACGGCTCAACCTCGAACGCGCGCTCAAAGTTGGGGACGAACTGGGCGGCCATATTGTGTCGGGCCATGTGGACGGCGTGGCACGGGTCGTCGCAACGCGTGATGAGGGCGACAGCACCCGCGTCACGTTCCGCGCACCTGATGAGCTGGCAAAATTCATTGCGCCAAAAGGATCGGTGGCGCTGGATGGCACCTCGCTAACAGTGAACGAGGTGGCGGGCTGTGATTTTGGCATCAACTTCATCCCGCATACCAAGACTGCCACAACATGGGGTGACGTGGCGGTCGGCGATCTGATCAATCTCGAAATCGATACGATGGCGCGCTATGTGGCGCGCCTGCGCGAATACGGATGAAAAAGCGCGCAAGGGGTAGGGCCGCGCCTGACCCTGGGCCGAAGGCCGTCGTGCAAAAGGTCCAGCGGACCTTTTGAGGCCGGAGGGTGCGCGAGCACAGGGTGCACGCAGTGCGCCCTCCCGTTGGGAGGGTCGGGCGCGGCCCGGGCCGGGGGCCCGGTCCCAGTGCGGCCAGCGACGACTGTTCTTTTGACAAGCGATTGGGGTCGCAGATGCCAGTTCTTGGTTTGACATCAACAATTCATCGCGGCACGTTCTGGAAAACAAATGGAAACATGACATTATGCCCCCGATGATCGGACATAATTCAGGCCGGGTAGACGAACCCGGCAAAGCCTGGCGGACCCATGTCTGGAAAAAGGCCCGCAAGGACCTGATCGGTACCTTGCCGGTTGAGGTTGTCCGCCTGCGCGTCAAGCGCGCGCAGGAACTGGGCCTGCCTTACAAAACCTATGCCGGGTTCCGCGCCAGCAGCGGCCATGACCTGATCGGCTTTCTGTTTTCCAATAATGCGTTGCAAATCCTGCGCGACGGGCAAGCCTTGCCGGCTGATCGTGCGGGTAAACTCAACACACTCCGCAATACCGATTGTACCGGCATCGCACATCACCCCGTGACGCCCACCCATCTTGGCCAGATGCCGGAGCTTGCCCGCGCCTTTGCCGCGCCGCGTTTTGTCGATAGCTGGTCCGACATGCGCGATCAGATGCGCGCCATCGTGACGTCGCAGGGTCAGCCCGCGGACAGGTTTGTGATGATCGGCGATACCAGCTTTGAACGCGAATGGGCCGAGGCTGCGCGCATGGCAGGCTATCTGCAGGCTGAGGATTTCTTCCGATAAGCCCTTGTTAAGACATCCGCGTGTCAGCGCAACGCGCGGCCCGTTAAGCACAGGTCTGCCCGGCATGTGTACGTACAGCTTCTGTACAGGTTATGTACGCGCTCTGTACGCCGGTCATCGGCAAAAGCGCCAGTGTTAACAGGCATTTCGTGCCACCACTCTAAACAGCCACGACTTTGCAAATGATCGACCCACCGTACGTTGCGCACGCCACGTCGCGGGCGGGCTTTCACCTGCCCACTCTTTTCAAAAGGACAGCGCTGGGCTATCTGCCCCATAACACCAGAGCGGGAACCCGAATGAACCAGAATTTTGAGACGCCAGGCCCGGTTGAACGCGACTGGTCCGATGCGATCAGCAAGATCGAAGATATCATCGAAGATGCCCGCAATGGCCGCATGTTTATCCTCGTTGACCATGAAGACCGCGAGAACGAGGGCGATCTTGTCATCCCCGCCCAGATGGCGACTCCTGATGCGATCAACTTCATGGCCAAACATGGTAGGGGATTGATTTGCTTGACACTTCCTGGCGAGCGGATCGACGCGTTGGGCCTGCCGCTGATGGCCTCGCACAACTCATCGCGCCACGAAACGGCCTTTACCGTCAGCATTGAAGCACGCGAAGGTGTCAGTACCGGCATCTCTGCCGCCGACCGCGCCCTGACCGTGGCGACAGCCATCGATGCCACAAAAGGCGCCGCCGACATCGCAACCCCTGGCCATGTCTTTCCCCTGCGCGCCCGCGACGGCGGCGTCCTCGTGCGCGCTGGGCATACCGAAGCGGCGACGGATATCAGCCGCCTTGCAGGTCTTAACCCCGCCGGTGTGATCTGCGAGATCATGAAGGAAGACGGCGAAATGGCGCGTTTGCCTGACCTCATCGCTTTTGCCCAACTCCACGGCCTGAAAATCGGCACGATCAGCGATTTGATCGCCTACAGGCGGCGCCACGACAACCTCGTCCGTGTGCGCGAAACCAACACGATCACGTCGGAATTCGGCGGCGAATGGGAGCTACGGATTTATACTGACGAAACCCAAGGCGCCGAACATATCGCGTTGATAAAAGGTGATATTTCCACGCCAGAGCCTGTTCTGGTGCGCATGCATGCGATGGATCCGATGCTTGATGTCGTTGGGGTCGGGCCCAAAGGGCGGCGCAACGAATTCGGCGACGCAATGGAACTGATCGCAAAGGAAGGCCGTGGCGCGCTGGTCCTGTTGCGCGACGTGCATATGAAGCTGGAGACCGACGAAGAAACCTCCCCCCAAACCCTCCGCCAATACGGGCTGGGTGCGCAAATCCTCAGCTCGCTCGGTATCCACGAAATCGAACTGCTCACCAATTCGCCCAAACCCAAAGTCGTCGGTCTTGACGCCTATGGGCTTGAAATCGTGGGCACCCGCAAAATCTCGGAGATCGGATAATGGCAGGACCATCCCATCACATCATGCCGCTGCCGGAATTCGACAAGCCGGTGAAAATCCTGATCGTCGCCTCGCCCTATTACAAAGACATCAGCGATAACCAGATCGCAGGGGCGACCGCCGAACTCGACAAGGTCGGTGCCAAGCATGAGGTCGTCAACGTCCCCGGAGCGCTGGAAATCCCCACCGCAATCGGCATCGCCGAACGGATGAGTAATTTCGATGGCTACGTTGCGCTCGGCTGCGTGATACGGGGCGAGACGACCCATTACGACACGGTCTGCAATGACAGCAGCCGCGCCGTGCAACTGCTTGGTTTGCAAGGGCTTTGCATCGGTAACGGTATCCTGACAGTTGAGAATTATGAACAGGCCGCCGTCCGCGCCGACCCCGCACAAATGAACAAAGGTGGTGGTGCTGCTGCCGCCGCCTTGCACCTGATCGCGCTCGCCCGGAAATGGGGCAAGGCCGAAAAACAGGTTGGCTTTACACGCGAAATCCTGATGGCTGGCGACACTGACGGCAAAACCACAGCATGACCCTGTCGAATAACCAAAAGCGCAAGATGAGATCCGTGGCCCGGCTTTATGCGGTGCAGGCGCTGTTTCAGATGGAAAGCTCCGGCCAGACTGTTGATGCCGTCGTCCGCGAGTTTGAAGATCATCGCTTTGGCGCAACTTATGACGAAGGCGAGATGGCCGAAGGTGACGTGGATGTCTTTCGTGCGCTGATGGAAAAAGCTGTGGACGATCAAGCGATGATTGACCAGATGACGGACCGCGCGCTTGTCGCGAAATGGCCTATCGCGCGGATTGATCCCACATGGCGGGCGCTCTTCCGCGCGGCTGGCGCGGAAATCACGTTGAAAGACACACCTCCAAAGGTCGTCATCAGTGAATTTGTCAGCATCGCCGAAGCATTCTCCTCCGACGGGAAAGAGCCGAAATTCGTTAACGCCGTGCTTGATCATATGGCACGCGAGGCCAGACCAGAGGCATTTTCGTAGTTTAACCACGTCGCGACCCGCTGACAGATTTGCCTGTCGCAACGATTGGCCTATGATTTCCTGCAAGGAGATGTGACATGCGCCCAGCAAACGAACCTGACCTGATGCGACTATATCTGCGCCATTGTGCCGTGGGTTTTGTTTTGTCCGCCGTATTTGTAGCGATGATCTTGTGGTTTAACATCGCCAATCTTGCCCATTTGGTGTTCAGCACAGATGTCGGCTATCTTGCTGTCTTTTTGCTTTGGTTCTTTAACGGCACGGTGTTTGGCAGTGTTCAATTTGCCGTCTCTTTGATGCTGAATGCTGAAAAAGACGATGACGAACCGCGGGGTGGGACCGGTGTGCCAATCCGGGTTCCCGCCACTGTGGCGACGGAAACTCGTAAAATCTAGATCATTGCAAAGATACGAGCAGGGCCGCCTGTGCCGCCCGCATGTGTCGGTGCGCCGATCACAATGGTCGCGCCGGATGCGGGAACCTGATCAAGATTTGCCACGTTCTCAATGCCGAAACGACCAGCGGGTAGCCACGCATAATGCGTTGCGAAGTCAGCCGAAATCCCATGATCAAGCGACAGCGTGTCGACCGCCAGGGATGAGGCGCCGGTTTCAAGCAACATCTGCGTGGCCTCGATATGAAAGCCGGGATAATGCTGCGCCTCGCCATCAAACCCCCGGAACGCATCTGTGCCAACCTTTCCGCTCCACCCTGAATGCATGGCGATACAGGCATTGTCGGGGATTTCGCCATTGGCAGCGATCCACACGTTCAGATCATCAGGTGTCACACGCGTATCGGGATCATCTGCAGCGCGTACTGCGATATCGATGACACAAAGCGGCGCGATCAGGTTATCGACGGCAATTTCATTCACCGCCGTACCATCGGCCGAGAAATGCAGCGGTGCATCGATATGCGTGCCAGTATGTTCGACTGTCACAAGGCGATTATTGTTGAACCCGTCGGTGGCAAAAGCGGCAAGCGGTTCCATGGCAAAGCCGGGTTCCCCAAAATAGGTGGGGAAATCCGG
Organism: Pseudomonadota bacterium; assembly: GCA_038529695.1. Classification (GTDB taxonomy): domain Bacteria; phylum Pseudomonadota; class Alphaproteobacteria; order Rhodobacterales; family Rhodobacteraceae; genus Yoonia. Next base: position 18,845 of record JBCBDL010000033.1, read on the forward strand.
GGCGAGCGTATGGGTCAGATCGGCGATGCTGCCATGCCCGGCTGCAAGGGCAGGGGGTGCTGCGGTTGTCATCGCCAATCCAGCCCCCGCGCCGGTTGCCAGCGACGCTTTGAAAAACTGGCGCCGAGACAGCATCTTGTCCTTCACGGCATTTATGACACAGACATCACACATCATTCGGCCTCCATGGTTGTCACCGCCTCAAAGGTGCCCGGACGAAGACCAAAATTCAAAGTAATTCTTCATATTTTGGCACGACCTATGCCGTGATAACGGCCAACAATCGCCAAATTGATGCGCAATGTTTTGCCAAGATGGGCTGGTCTCGATGACGAAGACACCTATGTCGTACGAAATAAGGTATACATAAACCAAATATATACGTGCCTAAACCTTTGGCGTGCAGACAAAACCGGTTGCATTGCCGTATGGCTGCCCACGCACGGGTTACCAAAATAGGAACGAAAACAGCATCGATTGGGAGATGACTATGGCCTCACTCACGAAACGCTTCGATCCCATCGATGCTGACGCACTTGATCGCAAAGCCAAGAACCTGACTGATGACATGGAAAGACAGGTCGTCGCCGATACGCAACGCAGAGAACAGCTGTTCAACGGTTCCGATGGCAAAGTGGTTGGTCGGCTGCAAAATGTGGTCAGGTGGCGGGAACCGCAGCGTCCGTAGGGAGTTTATTCCCGAGGACCTGTATATACAGGTGGGTGCCAGATAACTGAACCAGGGCTCAGACAGAGCCAGCTCCCTCGGATTTGCTTAAGGCCACTGGAATGTAACCCCGGATTTACGAGAAGTGCAGAAACCCGCCAGCGCTACACGTAGGGGGTGGCGGGCATTTGGGCAAGTGGGCCGGATGTTATTCTTCGATGTCGCCTTTGATCAGCCAGCCATTGCGACCAACCATTTCGACGGGGGCATAGGCGAGCAGAACGCGTTCCGCCATTCCCACCATCAGAAGCGCCATGCAGACTTCGTAAAACGTGATACCGGCAAACAGTGACATCGGGCTACTCCTCAACTCCGTATGCCATCAGTATCTTAATAAAAGCAGCCCAAATCGTGACGATGGCGTGGTTTTCACCCGCTTGACCCAGGGTCAATCGCCCAAATCACGTCACAAAGTTGAACGGTTTAGATGAACAGATTTGCCGCCTGATGCTACTTCATGTTTGAAAAATATAGATAATCCGGTTCTCACAAGATGAACGGCGCAGTTTTCGTGTGGGGCGGCGGCGTTTTGGTATCTTTTGGCACATATGCGGTATACGACTCACTTTGCAGGTGCCGCTTCGGACTGTGCCTTGCATTTTGTTCACGTATTGTTCATGGTTGTGCCATGCCCGATGACGTCACAGCGCCAACGCTTATGCCCGGTCAGCTTTTGGCACGGGGCGTTTCGCGTGCCATGCGCGGCCATGATTTCGTGAGTGTTGAGGAACTTGTGCCCACATCTGGGCTCCGTGTCGATGTGATGGCGTTGGGCCCAAAAGGTGAGGTCTGGATCGTGGAATGCAAATCCAGCCGTGCCGATTTCCAGTCAGATCAAAAATGGCAGGGCTATCTGGAATGGTGTGATCGGTTCTTTTGGGCTGTCGATGGCGATTTTCCGACCGAGTTGTTGCCGGATGACACCGGGCTGATCATCGCAGATGCCTACGATGCCGAAATCATCCGGATGGGCCCAGAGGCCAAGCTGGCGCCTGCCCGCCGCAAGGTCATGGTCCAGAAATTCGCTCGGCATGCAGCGATCCGCGCACAAGCGGCGCGTGATCCGGGATTTGTTATCCCTTTTTGACCGCCCGCGCGGCGATGGCGGCCGCCTTGATCTCTTCGGCGATCTCGTCGGCTTCTTCGGGGTCAAAATCCATCGGGATCTCGACACCGTCAGCTTCGACAAAGATCCGCACCATGCCCAAATCTGTTGGGCCAATCTGGATATTTGCAGCGATGTCGCTTTCAGTATTGATGCCCATTTTTGTCCCTTCGCTTTGCTGGACAGATGCCTAACGTGCTGTGGCCTTGATTGGCAAGGGCAGGCCGGGCCAAGTTGGGTCATGGTATTTCGGATTCGCTCATTTGAAGCAGGCGACCGTGATTGGTTGGTCGCACAGCACGCCGATCACTATGCGCAGGCAGAAGGATTTGATCAAACCTTTGGTCCCTTGGTGGGTGGCATCATCGATACGTTCCTGGCGGATCACGATCCTGCCCGCGAGGCAGGATGGATCGCATATGACGGCACAAGCCGCCTAGGGTCGATATTTTGTGTGCGTCTGGGCGCCCATACAGCGAAGCTGCGGCTGTTTTATCTCGTGCCGCAGGCGCGTGGTACGGGGGCCGCACAGGCCTTGTTGGATCAATGCCTTGGCTTTGCGCGCGATGCCGGTTACCGCGATATGACCCTTTGGACGCATGAAAGTCACGCCGCTGCCGGCCGCATTTACAAACGCAACGGTTTCACGCGAACCGAGGCAAAACCGGTCCATTCCTTCGGTGTCGATCTGGTGGAAGAGACGTGGGAGATTACCCTCTGAGGGACTTGCATTCGCACCGCCTTGGGGCTAAATCCACCGGCAGTGCCGCCTTAGCTCAGTTGGTTAGAGCGCTTGATTGTGGATCAAGAGGTCCCTGGTTCGAGACCAGGAGGTGGTACCACCGCAAAATTTCAACGAAATTTAGCGGCGCGCGGGGAAACGTTTGGCGTAGCCAAATGTGGCCGCGCTCAGTTGCAGTTTGAGCGCGAAACCGACATGACCACCATCACCTTCCAGATTGGCCCCAACCCGCCACAACGTTTGGACAAGGCGCTGGGTCGGGACGTGCCGGAGGAGGCAGCACTAAGTCGATCACGCCTTGCAAAACTGATCGCTGAGGGTGCCGTTCAGGTGGATGGCGCGGTTGTCACCGATCCACGACATCGTATCGCTGAAGGGGCTGAGGTTGCCGTCACAGTTGCCGTGGCTGAGGAGAGCCATATAGGCGGCGAAGATATCCCCCTGGATGTGGTGTTCGAAGACGACGATTTGATCGTTGTGAACAAGCCCGCTGGCATGGTCGTGCATCCCGCCCCAGGTACCCCCGGTGGCACGTTGGTCAACGCCCTGATCCATCATTGCGGTGACAGTCTGTCTGGTGTGGGTGGCATGAAGCGCCCGGGCATCGTGCACCGCATCGACAAGGACACAAGCGGATTGCTTGTCGCGGCAAAGTCAGATCGGGCACATCATCACTTGGCCGCGCAATTTGCAGCGCATAGCGTCCAGCGCCGCTACCTGGCGGCTTGTTATGGTGTGCCGGATGGGAACGATCCCCGGCTGCGTGGCATCAAGGGCGCATCGTTCGAGCCGGGTAATATACTGAAAATCCAGACCTTCCTGGGACGGCATAAGACCGACCGACAGCGGCAGGCGGTATCGTTTACAACGGGCAGACACGCCGTGACGCGCGCCCGGATCATCGCGCCGCTGGGCATGCCGCCCGCTGCCGCGCTGATCGAATGCTGGCTGGAGACCGGGCGCACGCATCAGATCCGGGTGCATATGGCCCATTGCGGCCATGCGTTGATCGGTGACCCGGTTTATGGCGGGCGCCGGAAGTTGTCACCAAAGGCAATTGGTGATGCGGGGGTGGCTGCAGTCGCTGGATTCCCCCGGCAAGCATTACATGCGGCTACCTTGGGCTTCGAGCACCCGATTTCGGGCGAAAATCTGGCCTTTGAGGCGGAAATCCCCGCCGATATGCGCGATCTTTTGCGCGCAATTCGGGCAATGGGCTGAAATAATCGATCCCATGTGCGTGAGTGCACGCAAATGTGCCTCGCCAAACTAAACCGACTAGTTCATATATCGTTTACAGAAATCGCATAGCCACCTCTTGAAAGCCAATGCGAGCGCTACCATATCCATGTTAAGCCTTTAAACATAGGAGGGCAGTAACAGTGAGTAACTACCAGAATTTGCCAGCCCCAACGCCAGAGGGTGGGCTGAACCGTTACATGCAGGAAATCCGCAAGTTCCCCATGCTGGAGCCTGAGGAAGAGTATATGTTGGCCAAGCGCTGGGTGGATCATGAAGACACCGATGCAGCACATAAGATGGTCACGTCACACCTGCGTTTGGCGGCCAAAATTGCCATGGGTTATCGCGGCTATGGACTGCCGCAGGCCGAGGTGATTTCAGAGGCCAATGTGGGTCTGATGCAGGCCGTAAAGCGGTTTGATCCTGAAAAAGGCTTCCGTCTGGCGACCTATGCCATGTGGTGGATCCGTGCGTCGATCCAGGAATATATCCTGCGGTCTTGGTCATTGGTGAAGCTGGGCACGACATCTGCACAGAAGAAGCTGTTCTTCAACCTGCGCAAGGCGAAGAACCGGATCGGAGCCTTGGAAGATGGCGATCTGCGGCCTGAAAACGTCAAACGGATCGCAACAGATCTCGGTGTGACCGAAGACGAAGTCATCTCGATGAACCGGCGTTTGTCGGGGGGTGATGCGTCGCTGAACGCACAGGTCGGATCGGATGGCGAAGGCACGATGCAATGGCAGGATTGGCTGGAAGACGAAACCGCCAACACCGCAGAGCATTATGAAGAGCATGACGAGTTGGATGCGCGTCGCGAGCTTTTGGCGGAAGCCATGGATGTCCTGAATGACCGCGAAAAGGACATTCTGGTTCAGCGTCGGCTGTCCGAGGAAAGTGTCACGCTTGAAGATCTAAGCGGGCAGTACGATGTCAGCCGCGAACGCATCCGCCAGATTGAAGTGCGCGCCTTCGAAAAGCTGCAAAAGAAAATGCAAGAACTCGCGCGTCAAAAAGGTATGCTAACGCCGGCCTAGCGCCCTTTGCATGTCACGAATACGTCCCCGTCGGAGACTTCCGGCGGGGATTTTTCATGCGCCTCGCGGTGTCTTGCGTTTCCTTAAGCTGATGTTGGCGCTAACATTGCCGCAAAGAGGAAAAATCATGACACCATTGCGTTGGGGCATATTGGGTGCCGCGAATTTTGCGCGCAAACAGATGGGGCCGGCCATTCACGCGGCCAAAGGTGCCGAGCTTGCCGCACTTGCCACGTCGGACCCGGTAAAGGCCGCGGGTTTTCAGGCCTTTGCCCCCGGAATCAAAGTTCATGCCACCTATGATGCGCTGTTGGACGATCCGTCGATTGACGCGGTCTACATCCCGCTGCCGAACCACCTGCATGTGGAATGGAGCCTAAGGGCGTTGGCGGCGGGCAAACATGTGCTTTGCGAAAAGCCGATGACATTGCAGGCCGGGGAATTTGATCAACTGATCGCAGCACGTGACGCGGCTGGCAAACTGGCGGCGGAAGCATTTATGATCGTGCATCATCCGCAATTCATTCGCGCGCGTGAATTGGTGCAGGGCGGGGCAATCGGGAAGCTGGTGCATGTTGATGCGACATTCAGCTTTTTCAATGATGATGCTGGCAACATCCGGAACAAACCAGAGGCGGGCGGGGGTGGCTTGCGCGATATTGGTGTCTATACCTTTGGCGCGGCCCGTTTTGTCACGGGGCAAGAGCCGGTGGCTGTGCCATATACCAAACTGCACTACGAAAATGGCGTCGACGTGTTTGCCCAGGTGGCAGCTGATTTTCCTAGCTTCAGCTATGCGGCTATTGTGTCGATGCGCATGTTCCCGCGCCAGCAAATCACGTTTCACGGGGAAGGGGGTGTGCTGCGGCTCACCTGTCCTTTTAACGCCAACGTCTTTGATGTGGCCGAACTGACGGTGGAAAACGATGGCCTGACCGTCGTGTCAGAGCGGTGGCCGGCGGTGGATCATTACGTCTTGCAGGTGGAAAACTTCTGCAATTCGGTGCAGACTGGCGCAGAATATCCATGCCCGCTTGAATTTTCGCGCGGCACACAGCACATGATGGATATGGTTTTCGCCGCTGGTGGGGCGCCCGAATAGGAGAGGACGATGGCCAAAGATCACGACACGGCAGAGCAAGAGATCAACGAGGATCTGGACAGCATCTGGGTGCGTCTTTTGAACATGGTCATCATTGCCGTGCTGATGAGCATGGCGAGCTCTATTCTGGGCCTGCTGACGGTCGCGCAATTTCTGATCATGTTGTTCAACCAGCGAAGGCCCAATGAACAACTGGCCGAGATTGGGACGACGATGGGTGTCTGGATGGCCAAGGCGGCCCGCTACCAGACCGCAGCGAGCGAGGTGAAACCCTGGCCCTGGACCGAATTGGATTGATCCCCCCGGCGTAAACATGTCCCCCAGCCTGCACCGGAAAGTCCATGCACAAGATGATATTGGCGGCTGTGTCACTTGGGCTGATCGGCTGCAGCCAGCCTGATACGATCAGCTTTGCGGCCCCGCATCCCGCCGCGGCGGTTGAAGACATCTACGTCGTGACCCAGCAGAATGTTGCACTGGGCAGGGACGCTTTCGGCAGTGACCGATCCACAAATCTGCGCCGTGCGCGGCTGTCTGTCTCTGTTCCGCCCACCCATGTGCTTGGGCAGATTGAATGGCCGGATGGGGCCACAGACCCTTTGACCGATTTTGCCGTTGTCGATTTCAAACCATTTCAAACGAATACTGCATTTGACCGTGCCTTGGCCGATGCAAAGGGTGATGCGGTCTACCTGTTCGTGCATGGCTACAACACGACCAGTTCCGAAGCGCTGTACCGTTTTGGCCAGATTGCCCATGATTTTGACCTGCCAGAAACCCGGCTGATGTTTTCCTGGGCCTCGGCGGGTGTACCTGGCGCCTATATTTATGATCGCGACAGCGTGCTTTTTGCGCGTGATGATCTTGCACAATTGTTGACGGATATCGCCCGCAAGACGGACAAGAGCATCAACCTGATGGCCCATTCCATGGGGGCGATGCTGTCGATGGAGGCGATGCGCCAACTGGCCATTGCCGGGGATCGTGACGTCTTGACCCGCATCGATACGGTGACCTTTCTGTCACCTGACCTTGATCCGGATATTTTCCGTGCCCAAGCCAATGCCATCGGCGGTTTGCCTGATCCTTTTATCATCCTGACAAGTCAGTCAGATCGTGCATTGAACGTCGCGTCGTTTCTAAGTGGCGGGCGCGAAAGAATAGGCAAGATTGGCACGGCCGAGGATGTGCTCGGCCTGGGTGTTACCTTCATTGATTTCACCAACCTCAGCGACGGGAGCAACCTCGATCATATGGTTGCTGTCACCTCGCCCGCCGCGATCATGGTATTGCGGCGCATGATCGAAGAGGATGCGGTACGGCAATCTGCCTTTGCCAACTTTCTGGTCCTGGATCAGAACGGCGCCCTGACAGCGCGCTAATCCTCCATCGCCTCAAGCTCGTCAATCATGGTGCTGATCATCGACAGTCCTTTATCCCAGAATGCGGGATCCGAGGCATCTAGACCGAACGGCGCTAGCAGCTCTTTGTGATGCTTTGAGCCACCGGCGCGCAGCATGTCAAAGTATTTGGCCCGAAAATCTGGATCGCCCTCTTCATAAACGGCATAAAGTGCGTTCACGAGACCGTCGCCAAACGCATAGGCGTAGACGTAGAAAGGCGAATGGACGAAATGCGGGATATAGGTCCAGAAGGTTTCATAGCCGTCGGCAAACGCGAATGCCGGTCCAAGGCTTTCGGTTTGGACATCCATCCAGATCGCGTTGATATCGTCGGGCGTCAATTCGCCGTTCGCCCGCGCCGCATGCAATTTACATTCGAAATCGTAAAACGCGATCTGACGGACCACGGTGTTGATCATGTCCTCGACCTTACCCGCGAGCAGGATCTTGCGTTCCTGCGGTGTGGCGGCTGCATCCAGCAATTTGCGGAAGGTCAGCATTTCGCCAAAGACCGATGCGGTCTCTGCAAGTGTTAGCGGTGTGGAACTCAGCAATTCGCCCTGCTCGGCGGCCAGCACCTGATGCACGCCGTGGCCCAGTTCATGGGCCAGTGTCATGACATCGCGGGGTTTGCCGAGATAATTCAGCATCACGTAAGGATGGACAGTCGTGACGGTCGGATGCGCGAACGCGCCGGGTGCTTTGCCTGGTTTGACGGCGGCGTCGATCCAACCGTCCGTGAAAAACGGCTGCGCAATCTCGGCCATCTGCGGGTCAAAATCCGCGTACGCGGCCATGACGGTATCTTGCGCCTCAGCCCAGTCCACTACCTTGTCACTTTCCATCGGCAGCGGTGCGTTGCGGTCCCAGACCTGCATTTTATCAAGGCCCAACCATTTCGCTTTTAATGCATAATAGCGATGCGACAGGCGGGGGTAGGCCGCGACAACTGCGTTGCGCAAGGCCTCCACAACTTCTGCCTCCACGTGATTGGCCAG
>JBCBDL010000034.1:0-27183 GCA_038529695.1 Pseudomonadota bacterium
AGACTATGCAACCGGCGCATTTGGCGCGCCCTCGCGTGGGCTGCTTATTGCGCAGGTACTCTCAGTTTTGGTGGTTGTGTCACCTTTTGTCGTCTGTGCGCTGGGCCTTATACTAACTGTCACGACGTTACCGTCCTGGGGCGGGGCTTTTTTTGGAGCCGTCCTGATTGGGGCGGGCTATATTCTATGCCCTGCGCGCTACCGATTACCAAAGGGGGCTTTGACACGGGCAGATGCGCCGGGTTTTTTTGCCCAGCTTGATGAGGTGTCGGCAGCATTGAATGCACCTGCAATAACCCATGTTGTAGTCACAGATGATTTCAACGCCTTCGTCACACGAGAGGGGCAAAAGACGGTTTTGGGCATTGGTGCGTTGCTGTGGGACGCCGTGCCTGGTGATCAGAAAGTTGCCCTGGTCGCGCACGAGATTGCGCATTTGGTCAACAACGATCCCGCACGGGGAAAACGCATGCGTTATGCACTGGATACTTTGGCGCGTTGGGATGATCTGGTGGCGCCGGACTGGGATGGTAATGTCTTTGCAGATATCGCCCTGCTGCCGTTCAGGTTGCTGATTGCTGCGTTGGAACAGGCGCTTCTGCGTCCGATGTTTTTGCAAAGCCAACGCGCGGAGTATCTTGCCGATGCGCTGGCTGCAGAGGTCGCCGGTGCAGATGCCATCAGCCGATTGCTGAATACATTGTCGCTTGGCGAAGGGCTTGTACAGGAATGGAAGGGGCTGCATGGGCTGGGTGACGCGTCAGGTCGTGACGTTATCGAAAGACTGGTTGCCTGCCTTCATCAAATGGACCCGGAACGTCGGCGAAATCTATTGACGCGGGCGGATGCGGAAAAGCTGTCGATTGACGCAACGCATCCACCAAGCGCCTATCGAAAAGGGTTCGTCGAGACGGTTGCGCGCGATGCGGCCCGGCTTCGCCCTGGCTTGTTTGACCAGGAAGATGCGGCATTCGCAGGTCGGTTCCACGCAATAGGCGAACAACTTGCTGTGCATTTCGATACACAATAGACCAGCCGTTCACAGCGTTTTTGATTGTGCCGGGGCGTTGACCGGATAGGCTCACCGATATGCGCGGCGTCACTCTTGCCAGTTTGATCAGTTTTGCGGCACCGGCGCAGGCTTGTGACGTAGCACTTATGCTTGCGGTTGATGTGTCGGGTTCCGTGGATGCGCGTGAATATCGGATACAGATGGATGGGCTGGCTGCAGCATTGGTGGAGGGGGCCGTGTCGGATGCGCTGGTCGCGGGCCGCGCAAAGCTTGCGTTGATGCAATGGACAGGTTCGGGCCGGCAAGCGGTTGTCATTCATTGGACCGACATGGCGGATGACGGTGATGTGGTTGCATTTGCCGATGAGGTTGCCAACGCACCGCGTTTGTGGCGCGACTATTCGACAGCAATTGGAGAGGCGATGGCATTGTCGCTGGCGTATTTCGCCATCGTGCCCGAATGCCACCGCCATGTCATTGATATTTCGGGCGACGGTGAAAACAACGAAGGCCGCCCGCCATCGGATACATGGTCGGCCCTTGCAACCGCGGGGATCACAGTAAATGCGCTTGTGATCGAAGAAAGCGTGCCAGGGCTGACCCGCTATTTTGAGAACAATGTTATCATGGGCCCAGGATCATTTGCCGTCACAGCAAATCGTTTTGAAGATTATCCAGAACAGATTATTCGCAAACTTTACCGGGAATTAACGCAGGCGGTCTCTCAGCTGGAGATGCATTGAGGTTACGTCAAAGAGTTGATTGCGGGTTTTTGTGAAGGAATGGACTTAACGTGATCACAAATTTTTTCCCTGTGATCACATCTTCAAAATTCCTTACAATCGCGACGTTTTTTCGCGTCATTGGAGGGTGAGCCCGCGTGACTCTTGCTGCGGAATGGTGCAGAACAAGCGGAAGTCGTTGCCGTGCCGGGCAGCGGGAGCCACGGAAGGGAACATACATGGCTGATGTCAATCGGGGTAATCGCCCCCTGTCGCCGCACCTGACGATTTACCGTCCCCAACTTACCTCTATGACATCAATTCTGGTTAGGATTACGGGTAATGCCTTGCTGGTGGCGGGCCTCATGATCGTGTGGTGGTTCGTTGCTGCTGCCTCCGGACCAGAGGCTTTCGCGCGTGCAAACGGGTTTGTAACCAGCTGGTTTGGCGATTTAGTAATGTTCTTGTCGGTGCTTGGGCTTTGGTACCACACGCTGGGCGGTCTGCGTCATCTGGTTTGGGACAGTGGTCGCATGCTGGATGTGGAAAAATCCGAACTAGCTGGGCAAATGATGCTGGTGGTGTCGGTTTTGCTGACCATCTTCACAGTAATCGTTCTTTAGGAGGCGCTTGATGGCATTTCTGACGGACCGCAAACGCGCGATTGGGCTGGGCTCTGCCAAAACAGGAACCGAGCATCATTGGCAGATGATGGTCACATCCGTTGCATTGCTGGTGCTGATCCCGCTTTTCGTTTTCACCTTTGGCTGGATCCTCGGATCACCCTATGAAGAGGTGATCGCCTATTATCAGCGGCCATTCCCGGCGGTTGTTGCAATTCTGACGATGCTGGTGGGCTGGTTCCATTTCCGCCTGGGCGTGCAGACCCTGATTGAGGACTACGTGCACGGCCTTGCCCGCAAGATCGCGATTATCGTGATGATCTGTGTGTCCTATGCCGCTGCCGCCTTTGCGATTTTCGCAATCGTGCGCATCGCCCTTTAATACGTTCCGGAGCAACTTTTTATGGCAGCATACGAATACGAAACGCATACCTATGACGCGATTGTTGTGGGCGCTGGCGGCGCGGGCCTACGCGCGACTTTGGGTTTGGCAGAGCAGGGCCTGCGGACGGCCTGTATCACTAAGGTCTTTCCGACGCGGTCACACACTGTTGCGGCGCAGGGCGGCATCGCGGCGTCCTTGTCAAACATGGGACCAGATCACTGGCAGTGGCATATGTATGACACTGTGAAAGGCTCTGACTGGCTGGGCGATACCGATGCGATGGAGTATCTGGCGCGTGAGGCACCGAAAGCGGTGTATGAACTTGAGCATTACGGTGTGCCGTTTTCGCGCACCGAAGAGGGCAAGATTTATCAGCGCCCCTTTGGCGGACACACGACGGAATTCGGTGAAGGCCCGCCCGTGCAGCGCACCTGTGCTGCGGCTGATCGGACGGGTCACGCCATCCTGCACACGCTTTACGGGCAGTCGCTGAAACAGCAGGCTGAATTCTATATCGAGTATTTCGCGCTCGATTTGATTATGTCGGATGACGGCATCTGTCAGGGTGTGATCGCGTGGAAGCTGGATGACGGTACCATGCATGTGTTCAACGCCAAGACGGTTGTTCTGGCGACCGGCGGTTATGGCCGCGCCTATTTCAGCGCAACATCTGCACATACCTGCACCGGTGACGGCGGCGGTATGGTCGCGCGGCAAGGGCTGCCTTTGCAGGATATGGAGTTCGTACAATTCCACCCGACCGGGATTTACGGTGCGGGTTGCCTGATCACCGAAGGCGCGCGCGGCGAGGGCGGCTACCTGACCAATTCCGAAGGCGAGCGGTTCATGGAGCGCTACGCACCCAATTACAAGGACCTTGCCCCGCGTGACTATGTCAGCCGCTGCATGACGATGGAAATTCGTGAAGGCCGTGGCGTGGGTGCCAATGGCGATCACATCCACCTGAACCTCAACCACCTGCCGGCAGAGGCTTTGGCCGAGCGGCTGCCGGGTATCTCTGAAAGTGCGCGCATTTTTGCTGGCGTCGATGTGACGAAAGAGGCGATCCCGGTTCTGCCCACCGTTCACTATAATATGGGTGGTATCCCGACCAATTACATGGGCGAGGTGTTGAACCCGACCAAGACAGACCCCAACGCTGTCGTGCCCGGTCTGATGGCAGTGGGCGAGGCGGGCTGCGCCTCTGTCCATGGCGCAAACCGGCTGGGATCAAATTCACTCATTGACCTTGTCGTCTTTGGTCGTGCGGCGGCCATTCAGGCCGGTAAGGTTGTGGATAAAGAGGCGCCTGTCCCCGAACCGAACAAGGCTTCTATCGACAAGGCATTCGACTATTTCGACCGGATGCGCCATGCGAGCGGTGATGTCGGCACGGCTGAACTGCGGCTGGATATGCAGCGCGCCATGCAGGAAGATGCCGCCGTGTTCCGCACCGACAAGACGCTGAAGGCTGGCGTGGACAAGATGACGTCAATTGCTGAGACCATGGAAAACCTCAAGGTGACGGACCGGTCTCTGGTCTGGAATTCAGACCTGATGGAAACGCTGGAATTGGGCAATCTGATGCCAAATGCGCTTGCAACGATCGTTGGGGCAGAGGCGCGCAAGGAGAGCCGTGGCGCGCATGCACACGAGGATTACACAACACGTGACGATGAAAACTGGCGTGTTCATACAATTTCGCGGATTGATGGCGCGAAAGTCAAACTGAGCTATCGGCCTGTGATCACAGGGGCACTGACATCCGAGAAAGATGGCGGGATCAGCGAGGCAAAAATCGCGCCCAAGGAGCGGACGTTCTGATGCGCGTTTTTGCATATGTGATCGCAGCTACTGCGCTGGCTGGATGCATGCAGGATCTTGGGCCGGCTGGCGACACGCTGGCGCGTGATGCGGCCAAGGGTGTTGTAAATGGTGTCGTCCAGGCCCGGTTTCCGGGTGTGAACGCAGCGCCCTATACCGATTGCATAATCGACAATGCAACTGGCTCCGAAATTTTGCAGATTGCCGAGGCTGCGATTGTGGGTACGACACAAGCCACGACCGATCTTGTGGCGCAGATTGCGGCGCGACCGGAAACAGTGGAGTGCGCGCTGAGAAATTCGCTTGGTGTGCCGGGTCTGACGCTGTGATCCGGTATGTCGCCCCCCTGCTGATCCTGGCACTGGCAGGATGCGCGGCGGAACCGCCGACACGCGAACAAGCAGCACAGCGCTGTGAAGACCGCGCCCGCGCTGCCCAAGCCCCGGATGTCGGTGGTGTGGTCGCAGTAAGTAACCGCGATGGACCTTCGGTTGGATTGAGCATTGGGTTGTCCGCCGACCTGCTGCGCGGACGTGACCAGTTGGAAGTCTACGAAGAATGTGTATTTGACCTGACAGGGGAACCGCCCATCCGCCCCGCGAGATTGCGGGCGCTCTAAAGGTCTGTGACGGAAGGAATAGCAAGATGGTACAACTGACACTTCCCAAGAACTCTCGTATGACGGTTGGCAAGACGTGGCCAAAGCCTGAAGGCGCGACCAATCTTCGGAAAGTCCAGATCTATCGCTGGAGTCCCGACGATGGGCAAAACCCGTCTCTGGACACATACTTTGTCGATATGGACACGTGCGGGCCGATGGTTCTGGATGCGCTGATCAAGATCAAGAACGAGATTGACCCAACCCTGACATTCCGCCGGTCCTGCCGCGAAGGGATTTGCGGGTCGTGTGCGATGAATATCGACGGGATCAACACGCTGGCCTGTATCTACGGCATGGATGAGATCAAGGGTGATATTAAAATCTATCCGCTGCCCCATATGCCGGTGATCAAAGATTTGATTCCTGATCTGACGCATTTCTATGCCCAGCACGCATCGATCATGCCGTGGCTGGAGACTAAGACAAACCGCCCAGCGAAGGAATGGAAGCAATCCATTGAAGATCGCAAGAAACTCGATGGGCTTTATGAATGCGTGATGTGTGCGTCATGTTCCACCTCTTGCCCGTCCTATTGGTGGAATGGTGACCGCTATCTTGGACCGGCCGCGTTGTTGCACGCCTATCGCTGGATCATCGACAGCCGGGATGAGGCGACGGGGGAACGGTTGGATCAGTTGGAAGATCCGTTCAAACTGTACCGCTGCCACACAATCATGAACTGCGCGAAGACATGTCCAAAGGGCCTGAACCCGGCCAAGGCCATTGCGCATATCAAGTCTATGATGGTCGAGCGCGTCGTTTGATCTTGAATGCCAAGGGGGGCTGTCTGCCCCCCGCTTCGCCCCCCCGAGGATATTTGTGGGCCAATAATGAAAAATGGGTCCGCCCTATGACAGACGAACCCATCCGGTCATTACCGGCCACGGTCATCAGCGTCCCCGCCTGTACCGTGGCGTGAACGTGGCGCATCATGGTTAATCTTTCGTTATTATTGGCCCAAAAATATCCTGGGGGAGACCCGGCACGGGTCGGGGGCAAAGCCCCCTCCAACATCAGAAATGATTTGCAATTTGCCCGTCGCACGCCTGAGATGCCGGGATGAACCACGCAGTCCCACCCCCCGATGCCGCTGATCGCCGGGCCATCAAACCGGTCATTTGTTATCCGACAGACACCTTGCCGCAGCCTGATCTTGCGCTTTACAAGCACGCGCGTGCTACAGCCGTAGAGGTTGCGCATTGCGTCGTCCCGCCACGCGATGCCTCGGCGATTTTGGTGCCAGCGGGGTCTTTTTTGCGGATCACATCCGTTGACGGCCCGCAGGTTGGCGATCTCAATTTTTTCAAGGCCGATGACCTGTCGGAACGGTTCTATTCTGGTAAGACCCGTGCCTTACATGGCACGCATGTCACGATTGGCGATCGGCTCTGGTCCGCCTTCCCGACATTACGACCGATGGCGACCATCACTGCGGATGCGCTGCATTGGTACGGGATCGATGAATTTGGGGGCAGTGTTCATGATGTCATCGGGACCCGATGCGACCCGTATACCGGGCGATTGTTGTCTGGGCACGACTATCACAACTGCTGCCATTCGAACCTGACCCGCGCTTTGGCAGATCATACCGGGCTGTCGGTGCACGAGGCGGAGCCACATGTTCACGACGTCCTTAACGTATTCATGTGCACGGGGTTTACGCGCGATACCGGCCAGTACTTCATGAAAGCCAGCCCAGTCCGCCCCGGCGACTATATCGAGTTTTTTGCAGAGATTGATTTACTCGCAGTTCTCAGCGCCTGTCCCGGTGGCGACTGCAGTGCAGAACATTCGAGCGATGCGGCGGCCTGTTTCCCACTGGAAATGAAAGTGCTACAGCCCGCGCCGGACGCGTTGGGCGGCTGGCAATCTCCGGCAGCCAACGGTTATGACCGCAGCCATGGTTGCTAGCTGAACGCCGCCCGCAACGCGATGTCGACCATGTCGCCAAAGGTCTTTTCGCGATCCTGGGCGGGCAGGGCTTCGTGGGTCAACAGGTGGTCACTCACCGTCAGCACAGCCAGGGCGCGACGTCCGTGACGGGCCGCCAGATTATACAACTCTGCTGCCTCCATCTCGACCCCAAGGATACCATGCCGAACCATCTGTTCATTCAGGTCCGGCCGTTCGTCATAAAAGACGTCTGATGAATAGATGCCGCCCACATGTGTTGGTACACCTTTTTCAGTAGCGGCCTTATGTGCGGCGCTGAGCAGTCCGTAATCCGCACATGGCGCGAAGTTGAGTTCTTTGAATATTCCACGTGATGGTGTTGACACTGTACTGGCTGTCATCGCCAGGATGACATCACGGATTTTGACCTGGTCCTGCATACCACCGCATGAGCCGATCCGGATCAGCGTTTGCGCATCGTAATCCTTGATCAGCTCATTGGCATAGATCGACAGCGACGGCATGCCCATGCCGGACCCTTGGATCGTGACGGGGTGGCCGTTCCATGTGCCAGTAAAGCCCAGCATGCCGCGCACCTCGTTGATGCAGCGTGCGTCTTCCAAAAAGGTTTGTGCCGCCCATTTTGCACGGTAGGGGTCACCCGGCATCAGAACTGTCGGGGCAATGTCGCCTATCTCAGCACCGATATGGATTGTCATGCGCAGCCTCCAATCTTGTTAAGGCTGACAATAGGACGGTTTCCAAAAAAGGTGGAGTACTGATTAGGTTCAGATTTCCATTGCGTCGGGTGAAGTGCCGGCAGCGATCGCAGTCTTGAACCATTCGGGCTGACGCCCCTTGCCGGTCCAGGTCTGGTCCGAATTGGCAGGGTTGCGATATTTGGGGGTGGATACTTTCTTCGGGCCGGGTTTGGCTTTTCTTTTTTTGGGGGCGGTGAGATCCCCGGTAATGTCTGCCAGCGTGAAACCATGGGCGGCGGCGGCCTTTTGCGCGGCGGCCAATGCTGCCTTTTTGTCTTTTTCGGCGAGCCTTTCTAATGCCTTCTCAACATTGGTTTTGAGCTTCTCCAGCTCTTTTCTAGTCATTGATTTGAGGTCTGGTTTCATCTTGCGCTCCAATTTCGTGACTGGTCGCATATCATCCGCGTCCGGGATGTGCATCCCCAAACATGGTCACGATGTACAAAAGTGCAAGGTGATTGGCGCTATTCCGCCGCTACCGAACGTGGATCGACCAGGGTGACGATATCAGCCATGATCACATTCAATTCGAAATCCTTTGGTGTATAGACTTTCGCGACACCCATCGCACGCAATTCATTTGCATCATCATCGGGAATGATACCACCCGCAATAACGGGGATATGGCTTAGGCCTGCGTCGCGCAGTTTGGTCATCACATCACGCACCAGCGGGATATGTGAACCGGACAGAATTGAAAGTCCGATGACATGCGCCTGATTATCGGCAGCGGCCTGAACGATTTCATCCGGTGTCAGTCGAATCCCTTCATAATCAATGTCCATTCCACAATCACGCGCACGCGCTGCAATTTGTTCTGCGCCGTTTGAATGTCCATCAAGGCCCGGTTTGCCCACCAGGAATTTCAAACGACGGCCCAGTGCTGCGCTGACCAGATCAACCTGTTCGCGCAGATCTTCCAGGCCCTCTGTCCGGTTTGATGGGTTGCTGCTGACCCCTGTTGGCGCACGATATTGGCCGAACACGCTGCGGATCACATCTGCCCATTCGCCCGTTGTCACACCGGCGCGGGCGCAAGCGATAGATGGCGGCATGATGTTACTGCCATCTTTGGCAGCTTCGCGTAGTGCGGCAAGCGCGTCTTTGGCCTGCGCCGCGTCACGCTCTGATTTCCACGCATCCAGGCGCCGCAATTGATCGGCTTCGGCTTCCGGATCAGAGACCATGATTGCGTCGTCGCCCGCAGTTAGCGGTGATGGCTCTCCGGATTGCCATTTATTCACACCGACAACGGTTGTATCGCCTTTTTCGATTCCCCCGATTCGAGCCGCGTTGCTTTCGACAAGCCGCGATTTCATATAAGCTATTGCGCCAACCGCGCCGCCCATCCCGTCAATCTGTGCCAATTCAGCACGCGCGCCTTCTTTCAATTCATTCACTTTGCGATCTATTGCGGGGTTTCCGTCAAACAAATCATCGAATTCCAGTAGGTCGGTTTCATATGCGAGTATCTGTTGCATCCGCAGCGACCATTGCTGGTCCCATGGCCGCGGTAGGCCGAGCGCTTCATTCCATGCGGGCAGTTGCACCGCACGGGCGCGTGCTTTCTTAGACAATGTAACGGCGAGCGTCTCCAGCAGAATACGGTATACATTGTTTTCGGGTTGTTGTTCGGTCAGGCCAAGCGAATTGACCTGCACGCCATAACGGAAACGCCGGTATTTTGGATCTTCGACGCCATAGCGCGTTTCGCAGATTTCATCCCATAATTCGACAAAGGCGCGCATTTTGCACAACTCAGTTACGAACCGAATACCTGCATTCACGAAAAACGAAATGCGGCCCACCATGGCGGGGAAATGTTCGGCGGGTACTTTGCCTTTCAAGTCGTCCAGCACTGCCGTCGCTGTCGCCAGTGCAAAGGCAAGCTCTTCCTCTGGTGTCGCTCCGGCCTCTTGCAGGTGATAGGAGCAGACATTCATCGGGTTCCATTTGGGCAGATGTTCACGGGTATAGGCTGCGACATCAGTGATCATGCGCAGTGATGGCTCGGGTGGGCAGATGTATGTGCCCCGCGACAGGTATTCCTTGATGATATCGTTTTGCACTGTGCCTTGCAGCGCGCTGATATCCGCACCCTGTTCTTCGGCCACCGCAATATAAAGCGACAATAGCCATGGCGCCGTCGCATTGATCGTCATGGATGTGTTCATCTGGTCCAACGGGATATCGTTGAACAATGTGCGCATGTCACCGAGATGGCTGATGGGCACGCCAACCTTTCCGACCTCGCCCTTTGCAAGCACATGATCGCTGTCATAGCCCGTCTGCGTTGGCAGATCGAATGCCACAGAAAGCCCTGTCTGCCCCTTTGCCAGATTACCGCGATAAAGCGCGTTTGAGGCCGCAGCGGTCGAATGGCCGGCATATGTCCGGAACAGCCAGGGGCGGTCTTTCTGCGGTTGCGACATGCGGTCTTCTCCTGAATCACGTAGCGTAATTTAATTACGTTGACGCATCATTATCCGACATTTTGTGATGCTGTCAATTCGCTGCGTTGCGGCATGACGGGATTTACCATGTCTGCGAACCCTGTCACGCTCTGCCCATGACGCAAACCGTTTCTTTGCCGCTTTGGGCCTTTGTCCTGATTGTTCTGTTTGCAGGCGTGACGTTTGCATCGCATTTTCTTTTTCCGTCGGTCCGTTGGTTTTTCCGCAAACGGGCTGAGCGGGCGATTGCGCGGCTGAATGAACGCCTGCAGCGCCCGATTGAGCCGTTCAAGCTGGCCCGACGCTACGACATGATCCAACGGCTAAGCTACGACCCCGAAGTCACCCAAGCGATTGTCGAATACGCCCGAAAGGAACAGGTCCCCGAAAACGTGGCCTTTGAAAAGGCGCAGCAATATGCGCGTGAGATTGTACCGTCATTTTCAGCAACGGCATATTTTAGCGTGGGTATCCGGTTGGCCCGCTGGTTGTCCAAGTCGCTCTACCGGATCAAGCTGGGTACGTTTGATCGAAAGAGACTGGCTGACATCGACCCAAATGCGACAGTTATTTTTGTCATGAACCACCGCAGTAATATGGATTATGTGCTGGTGACTTATCTGGCTGCGAATGCTGGCGCGCTTTCCTACGCAGTGGGGGAGTGGGCCCGCGTCTGGCCGCTTGCACCGTTGATCCGCGCGATGGGGGCCTATTTCATCCGGCGTAAGTCACGCGGCGCGCTTTATCGCAAGGTGTTAGCGCGCTACGTCCAAATGGCGACCCGCGGTGGTGTCAGCCAAGCGGTTTTTCCCGAAGGCGGACTGAGCCTTGATGGGCGGCTGGCGCCGCCCCGGATGGGCCTACTCAATTACATCATTGATGATTTTGACGCAGAGGCGCGCAAGGTAATTTTTGTACCGGTCGCATTGAACTATGACCGCATTCTTGAGGACACGATCCTGATCGCTGCGGACAAATCAGGCAAGCGCCGTTTCAAGCCACCGCTATGGACAGTCATGCGCCGCGTGAGCCGGCATTTTTGGCTGCGTCTGACACGGCGATTTCATGGATTTGGGACCGCATCTGTCAGTTTTGGAGAACCTTTGGATTTGGCGGAATTCATTCCAACGGTCAGCGGTGACGAGACTGAGGCAGTGGCGCACGAACTGATGCGCCGCATTGCCGATGTCACGCCAGTTCTGGGGGTGCCTCTTGTCGCGCATCACCTTTTGGGGCGGGATACAAAAACTGTTCCTGAGATCGAAGTTGGGGTAACGACATTGATCGCGGATCTAAGTCATCGCAAGTTACCGGCTCCGCGCCGACCCGCTGTCCAGATCGTCGCGGAAGCGCTGCAGCAGATGAAGGCGCGGGGTCTGGTGACCGTGGCCGACGACAAAGTGCGCGTTTCGGACGCCGGCCACGCTGTTTTGACGTTCTATGCGAACTCAATTGCGCATCATTTTTCTGCTACCGCGAAAGATCAGGCGACAAATGCTGCGGTTGCAGAGTAATTAAATTTCAAAAATAAACCAACTACGGTTGCAAAGTTACTGACTGATCATGTAATCAATGGCAGAGCGCACCCGATTCTGCGGTGCAGCAGCACACGGACATGAGATGATGGAGACTCAGATGGCCCTTGATCAATCTGCCGCATCGGCAGCTTATAACGCGCCGAAAAAAGACCTTTATAACGTTGGTGAGATGCCACCGCTGGGTCATGTGCCCGCGCAGATGCACGCCTGGACGATCCGGCGCGAGCGGCACGGTGAGCCCGATCAAGCCTTTGAGATCGAAACGGTGGAATGCCCCCGACCCGACAGCAACGAGGTTCTGGTGCTCGTGATGGCCGCTGGTGTGAATTACAACGGTGTCTGGGCAGGCCTTGGTGTACCGATCAGCCCGTTTGATGTACATGGCGCTGACTACCACATCGCGGGCTCTGATGCGTCGGGGATTGTCTGGGCGGTAGGCGACAAAGTAAAGCGCTGGAAGGTCGGGGATGAGGTTGTCATCCATTGCAATCAGGATGACGGCGACGACGAACACTGCAATGGTGGCGATCCAATGTTTTCCGACAGCCAAAGGATTTGGGGATACGAGACGCCAGATGGGTCTTTTGCGCAATTCACCTGTGTGCAGTCACAACAGTTGATGCCGCGCCCGCAGCACCTGACTTGGGAAGAAAGCGCGTGTTACACGCTGACGCTGGCGACAGCATATCGGATGTTGTTCGGGCATGAACCACACGATCTGAAGCCCGGTCAGAATGTACTGGTATGGGGTGCGTCGGGGGGTCTTGGCTCGTACGCGATCCAGTTGATCAATACCGCAGGGGCCAATGCTATTGGTGTCATCAGTGACGAAAGCAAACGCGAATTTGTTATGTCGCTGGGTGCTAAGGGCGTGATCAAACGCAACGATTTCAATTGCTGGGGGCAGTTGCCGACTGTCAATACGCCCGAATACAACACCTGGCTGAAAGAGGCGCGCAAGTTTGGCAAAGCGATTTGGGAGATCACTGGCAAGGGTGTGAATGTCGATATGGTGTTCGAGCATCCTGGTGAAGCGACATTCCCGGTGTCATCGCTCGTCTGTAAAAAGGGCGGCATGGTTGTAATTTGCGCCGGGACCACCGGGTTCAATTGCACCTTTGACGTTCGCTACATGTGGATGCATCAGAAGCGTTTGCAGGGTAGCCATTTTGCCCATCTCAAACAGGCAAGTGCTGCCAATCAGTTGATGATTGAGCGGCGTCTGGATCCGTGTATGTCAGAGGTGTTTGGGTGGGATGAAATACCCGCTGCACATACCAAAATGCGCCGAAATGAGCACAAACCTGGCAACATGGCTGTCCTTGTTCAGGCCCCTGTGACTGGTTTGCGAACATTTGAGGATACTGTGGAAGCCTCTAAGAATATATGATATATCAATAAGTTATGGGAAGGTGTAGCGCGTGAGCGTTGCACCTTTTTTGTTGCCTGACCGTCGGCGAGACGATCGACGATGTCTGTCTACTCACTATTATTGGGGGGTCGGAAGCTGTGAGTAAAATGGTAAGATGTGGCGTGCTACTATAGGTTGTTAAGAATTCATTAACTATTATCAGAGAGACTAGTGAATGGGACATGACTGGATTATCGACGTACTCGCAGACCTGAAATCATTTGCGAGCACAAATGATCTACCGCACCTTGCAGAGCAGTTGGAAGAGGCTGCGTTGGCTGCGCGCGTAGAGATTGATGGGAAGGGTGAGCAATCGTCCCGCTTGATGCGAGGTGACGGCGCTGGAACTCGATACGTTTTTGCTAGCACTGGAGCAGGCCGACGCGCTTGATCAAATCCAGAACCTGATTGTCGGACTGCGTGACACATTCGAGGTTGACCACGTCGTCTATCATTGGGTGAGTGCCGACGGGGAGCAATATGGGTTCGGCACCTATGACCCACGTTGGGCACAACGCTATCAAGAGCGCGATTACATTCGGATTGATCCCGTCATTATCGGCTGTTTTCAACGCTTCCATCCGGTTGATTGGAAGCGTTTGGACTGGTCGTCCAAGGCAGCGCGAGAGTTTCGAAAAGAGGCTGTGCAATACGGGGTGGGAAATCAGGGATTTTCCATTCCGATCCGAGGGCCAAATGGACAACTCGCGCTTTTTACCGCGTCGCATTCGACAGATGATGATAGCTGGGCGGAGTTTACTGCGCGACATCAGCGTGACTGGATATTGATTGCCCACTACCTGAACCAAAAAGCTCTCAAACTCGAAAAAGGCCGTACGCCGGACCCGGTCCGTGCGCTTAGCCCGCGTGAGACAGATGCACTGACCTACCTTGGTATGGGTTACAGCCGCGGGCAGGTGGCTGATCTGCTAAACATATCCGAACACACGCTTCGGGCTTACATCGAAAGCGCACGCTTCAAGCTTGGCGCGCTGAATACAACGCATGCGGTCGCGCGTGCAACAAGCGAGGGCCTGATTATCATCGGAGGAGCTGCCCGTGCCGCACCTGGTGGTTGGCCAGGCCGGGACGACAATGGCAAGTTGCCCAAGAGCGCTGCAAGTTAACAAAAGGTTAACGTATCGAGCTGGGCATTAACCTTTATGCCCCAACCGACATCTACCCTGACAACGTAGCCATTGTCAGAGGGGTAGATCACATGCTGCGTTACATTTACGGAAATGACCTGTCAAATTATCCTGTTTTGCAGGACAGTATGCACCGCGACCGCGCGGCACAATTCGCTGAACGCCTGAAATGGGCGGTCACGGTTGATGAAAACGGGTGGGAGCGTGACGAATATGATGCGCTCAACCCGCTATATGTCATCTGGGAAAACCCCGACGGGACCCATGGTGGATCCATGCGGTTTCTGCCGACAACGGAACAGACAATGGTGAATGACCATTTCAGTAACCTGTTGAATGGCGTGGATATTCGCAGCCCCTTTATCTGGGAATGTACGCGTTTCGTACTTGGCCAAGGTGCCAATTCACGCGTGGCCGCTGCGATGATGTTGGCCGGTGGCGAGTTGATGCGTGCGTTTTCGTTGACCCATCTATTGGGTGTCTTTGATCCGCGCATGGTCCGTATCTATTCCATGATCGGTGCATCACCAGAGGTGCTGGGCAGCTCTGGTGAAGGTCGCGACAAAATCAGTGTCGGCCTCTGGCCCTTCCGGCCTGCTGATCGCATTCAGGTGCTTAAACGCGCGGGGCTGTCGTCGGAGATTTCAGAACACTGGTTCGCCAGGTCGTTCGGCCATGCGATCCAAGAGGTTCGAAAGGCCGCCTAATGCACTGGTGGTGCCGCGGCGGGCGCGATACTGTCGCGGCATGAATGCGCCCCAAATCACGTTCTCGGATGATCAGGCAGAAGCTTGGGACAATGTCGCCCTGGCCATGCGGCAATCTGGTATCGATTTGGACGATGCGCTGCTTCAGCCGCCGCAATCCGACACGACATCCGTCCTCGCAGTGGTGGGCAAGGCCGGGTCAGGCAAAACAATGCTTCTGGCCAAGCTCTATCAGGCCCTGGACGATGCGGGGGTTGATGTCATTTCGGGTGATTGGGAGGGGCGAAAGCGGAAGGATCGTCGCACCCTGGCAATCCTGGCCCCGACAAACAAGGCAGCGAGTGTGTTGCGGAGCCGCGGTGTTCCGGCAACGACAATTCATCGCATTCTATACACGCCAGTCTACGACCCCGAATATGAAAAGGTGGCCGAGTGGCTCGCGGGGCAGGGTGACAGGCCAGAGATCGCGGATCTGACTGAACTTGCACTCGATCGTGCGTTTGCGTCCTATCAAACCAATAAATCCATTCCCGCAGCGTTGGCCGCGGCGGGCCTGCGTGGGTCTGACTTCATCACGGGATGGAAACGGCGCGAAGAACCGTTGGATATCGGGTTTGTCGATGAAAGCTCCATGCTGGACGAAAAACAGTTTGAGGATCTCAAAGAGATTTTTCCAACCTTGTTGCTTTTTGGCGATCCCGCGCAATTGCCACCTGTGCAATCATCTGGCGGTATGGTGTTTGAGACATTGCCTGACAAACGTGTTCTGACGCTGAACCGTATCCACCGTCAGGATGCTGGCAATCCGATCCTTGATCTTGCCCATGCCCTGGCCGATCCGCAGATCGATTTCTATTCGTTTGAACGGCTGGTAGAGGACGCTGCCAAATCAGATGAACGCGTGGTGATGGCGCAGCGGGTCGAGGCTGATTTGATGGCCCGATCCCCCTGTCTGGTCTGGCGCAATGCGACGCGGATCCGGCTGATCCATGCGTTTCGATCTGCTTTTGGCGCGCCCGCGGATGAACTGCTCGCTGGCGAGCCGCTGATCTGTGATGGGATTGAACTGCCGCTGAAACACCGCAAAAGGCGCCTGGATCTTGAGGCCCGCGGCCTGATCAAGGGTGCGCAGGTCGTCTATCTTGGACCGGGGCGCAAGCCAGGATTTTCACGTCTTCACGTGATGGGGGCAGAAGACCCACAGATGAGCGCTGCGAGCATCGTTAAGATTGAGCAGGAAGGCGATGAAGAGCCGTTCATCCCCTTTGCCGCTCGCATGGGGGCAACATTTCTGCATGGCGCTGCGGTGACAATCCATAAGGCGCAAGGGTCACAATGGGACGTTGTGCAAGTCTTCGCGCCGGATATCTACGCCGCCTCGCGGATGGGCCGGGTAGAGGCAGGGCAGCCCCTGTGGAAGCGGCTGGCCTACGTGGCGATCACGCGGGCAGAAAACCAACTGCGCTGGGTTGTCCGGAACCGTCTGGGCAGGCCGCAAGACGTGTTGCGTGTCGATGACCTCAACGTGCCCGCAGCGCCGCTTGAACTAAGAAGCGAAGAGTTATGAAGAGTATCATCATTACCGGTGCCAGCAGCGGGATTGGCCGCGTGACCGCGGAGCATTTCCTGGCCGAGGGCTGGCGTGTCGGGATGATCGCCCGTCGCGCTGCTGTACTTGCCGCGATTGACCACGCAAACGCTGTGCCGCTGCCATGCGATGTAACAGATGAAGCTACGGTCGATGCTGCGTTCACCGGGTTTGGGCATCTTGACGTATTGTTTAACAATGCGGGGATGTTCGGCCCACAAACGACGATTGACGAGATCTCTGTGGATGACTGGCGGCAGGTTTTGGATGTCAACTTAACCGGCATGTTTCTTTGTGCACGAGCGGCGTTTCGCGTGATGCGGGGACAGCAGCCACAAGGTGGGCGCATTATCAATAATGGTTCCATTTCCGCGCATACGCCGCGTGATGGATCAGTATGCTATACAACCACCAAACATGGCGTATCAGGTTTGACGAAGACACTGTCCCTGGATGGGCGGCCGTTTGACATAGCATGCGGCCAGATCGATATCGGCAATGCCCGCACCGACCTGGTCACAAACCTAGAGAAAACGCGGGCGGCACAGGGGTTAGAACCTTTGCCTAGCATGGCAGTGCAAGATGTGGCGCGGGCCGTGTTTCACATGGCCTCATTGCCGCCAGAAGCGAATGTGCAGAACATGATGATCATGGCGACGAAGATGCCACATATCGGACGCGGTTAGCGACGCAGGAGCGTAAACGCCGCCGATGCCCCCCAACCCGCAGCGATCGCGATCGCGAGCGACATGAGGCCATAGAGAAACGCATTGTCGTGGGCGAGGTTGTAAAGCCAACGTTCTAGCCCCACTTTGCGCACAGGGATCGTTGTGACGTATTCGTCAACCACGCGGCCGTTGCGGGTGAGGAAGATATGGGCCTCGTATTCGCCTTCGGTCAGGTTCGCGGGCAGGCTGATCGCCGTCCGAAACAGTGTTTCTTGTTCCAGGTCAACGGCACCTTCCAGAACCTGATATAGGCCATTGGCAGCCCGGATGCGGATTAATGCCCGCGTGAACTCGGCACTGTCGCCAACGCGTGCGCCGACAGAGCGGATCACACGAGGGATGGTGATACCGTAGCGCAAGTCTTCGACGTCTTTCAGCGCGTCACGCATCGGCAAATTCGTGGCAACTGCGTAGAATGATGGCGCCGCGTCGACCTCGACCTCGTCGGTGTTGACCCAGATGCCCAGACGCCGATCTTTGCGGCGCACCAGCACCGGTTCGTCAGGGCCTGCGACGGTCACGATAACGCCAAGCTCGCTTTTGTCAGGGATTGGAGCCTCGCGTTTGATCGCGCCGAAAACCAGGATATCAGAGCCTTCGAAAGTCGCGGTGATCGCAACCTGATCGCGGCTTAGGCCCAATACAATCTCTTCGGCTTTGGCGGGTGTCGCGAGTACAATAAGAAGGACGAAAAGCCTGATCATGAATGACCACCTTCGCCAAGCGAATAAAGCTCTGCTGGTTGCACAAGCAGGTCAAACGCAAGCTTGCCGCAAACCGCCAGCACCATCAGTGCCAGTAGGATGCGCAATTGTTCGGCTTTCATCTTAACCCCGATCCGGGTCCCGATTTGCGCGCCGATCACGCCACCGACCAGCAAAAGCACGGCCAAAACCACGTCAACGGTGTAGTTTGTCGTCGCATGCAGCATTGTTGTGAAGGCGGTCACAAAGATGATCTGAAAAAGCGATGTGCCCACCACAACCTTCGTTGGCATACCAAGCAGATAGATCATTGCCGGCACCATGATAAAGCCGCCACCAACCCCCATGATGGCTGCGAGTACGCCGACAAGGACCCCGACCAAAAGCGGCGGAATGACAGAGATATAAAGACCGGATACCCGGAACTTCATTTTGAAGGGTAGGTTATGCACCCAATTATGTTTTCGGCGCGTCGGCGGCGCGGCACCGCCTGACCTGCCCGCTTTTCGGATCGCCTTGAGGCTTTCGAAAAACATGAGCGTGCCGATCATGCCCAGAAAGACCACATAGCAAAGCTGAACCAGCAACTCGACCTGGCCGAGCGATTTGAGATAATTGAACAGGATAATGCCCAGGCCCGATCCAATCAGACCCCCAGTCAGCAACACCGTGCCCATCTTCAGATCGACGGTTTTTCGTTTTAAATGCGCGAGCACACCCGAAAAGGACGAGGCAACAATCTGATTGGCTTCAGTCGCCACGGCTACGGCGGGCGGGATGCCGATGAAGAACAATAGCGGCGTCATAAGGAACCCACCACCGACCCCGAACATGCCCGACAAGATGCCCACAATCCCACCGAGCCCGAGTAACAGGAACGCGTTCACCGAAACTTCGGCGATAGGAAGGTAAATCTGCATGAACTGATCCGGGCGCTTGTGCCCCTTGGCGCACAAGAAAACGATTTAGGGGCTTTGTGTCAAATGCCGGAACGGTGATTATGCTGCAATTGCAGCAATTCCGCCACGTGGATGTACCGGTACTGCCAAACTGGACTTATGATCGTGCCCGCAGGAACCCGCGCAGAACCTTCTCAAGCTTCGCGGCACCAATGGGCGCCATTGCCTTTGTATGCGTGTGGCTGATTGATTCATCGCTCATTCCGGCGGCCATATTCGTGATCGTTGAGATCGCCGCAGCCCTTAAGCCGAAAAACCGCGCCAGGATCACCTCTGGAACTGTCGACATACCCACTGCGTCCGCGCCCAGCAAAGCGATGGCTTTTATCTCTGCCGGAGTTTCAAAGGACGGGCCTGAATACCATGCGTAAACGCCATCCGCCATCGCAACATCCGCGGTTTGCGCTGCATTATGTAATGCGTCACGTGTGCCGGGATCGTAGGCGGCGGTCATGGGGACAAAACGTGCATCTGTCGGCTCACCAATCAGCGGGTTCAGCCCTGAAAAGTTGATATGGTCAGACAGGCACATAATTGTTCCTGTCGGCATGTCCGCCCGAAGGGAGCCCGCAGCGTTGGTGGCGATCATTGTATCCGCGCCCAGTTCTACGAGTACCTCAAGCGGCAGTCGCATCGCATCCGCCCGCCCATGTTCGTAGTAATGCGACCGCCCGCCGAAGACAGCGACACGTATGCCTTCCAGATCACCGACAACAAGATTTGGGTTGTGGCCTGAAACACCGGCATGTGGAAAGCCGGGAAGGTCTGCGTAAGGGATGGCAACGCCGTCGACGGTATCGGCAATATGCCCTAGGCCCGATCCCAATATCAGTCCGACCTGGACCGGTGCGTTACCCGCAATCCCTTTGATCTGGGCGGCGAGAGTCTCAGCGTTCTTTGACATAGGGCTCCCCACCAGCGCGCGGCGGGATCGCTTTGCCGACAAAGCCTGCGAGGATGACGACGGTCAGGATATAGGGCAGCACATCAAGAAGTTGTCCGTTGACTTGGAACCCCACAACGCCCTCGATTACGTCGGGGCGCAGTGACATGGCCTGCAAGAAGCCAAACAGCAGGCAGGCATAGAGCGCGTACCACGGCCGCCACTTGGCAAAGATAAGGGCTGCCAGCGCGATAAATCCGCGTCCTGCGCTCATGTCTTTGACGAAGCCAGCCTGCAAGGCGGTCGCCAAATACGCGCCTGCAAGACCGCACAGGACCCCGCATATCCCAACAGCGGCAAAGCGCAGCCAGATGACTGACACGCCCGCTGTATCCACAGCTGCCGGGTTCTCACCCACTGCACGTAGGCGCAGCCCAAAACGGGTGCGAAACAGGATCCACCAGGTCAGCGGCACCATCAGCAGTGCGACATAGACCAGCGCGGTATGCCCGGAGATCAATTCGTAATAGATCGGGCCGAGGACTGGGACCTCACGCAGAGCCTCGGCAAATGGGAGCTGGATAGGATTGAACCGCGCACCGCCCGACAATTGTGGCGTGCGTCCACCTTGGGCGAACCAGCTTTGTGCAATCACGACGGTCAGACCGGCGGCAAGGAAATTGATCGCCACGCCGGAAATCAACTGGTTGCCCCTGAATGTGATGGACGCCAGCCCATGTACGACTGACAACATCATTGACGCGCCGATTCCAGCCAAAAGGCCCAGCCAAACGCTTCCCGATACTGCAGCAATGGCTGCGGACAAAAACGCCGCCGCCAGCATTTTCCCTTCCAACCCGATATCAAAGATACCGGCCCGCTCTGAAAAGAGGCCTGCAAGGCAGGCCAGAAGCAGCGGGGTTGCCAGACGCAGGGTTGCGTCCAGCATCTGCAGAAGGGTTCCTAAGTCCATCTAGGCGGCTTTCTCCATCAGGAAGGGGAAGAGGGCGAAGAAACGGTCGGCCACTTCAGGGTTTGCGCGTAGGGCCTCTTCGGCCTCCGCTTGGGTGATGTCGTTGGCTTGCGTCTTGTCGCGCCGCATGAAAAATTGCAGCCCCAGCATCGCATCAAACCGATCATCAGTGATGAACGGATCATGCGGGATGCGGCGCATCACGGCCTCGTTCGGGCGAAAGACATTGGCCCGGTTCTTGACCGCCAGTAGGGCAATCAGGTGGGGTGGTACGTCATTGCCAGGGATGTTTTCGATCACCATGTGGATCCATTGGTGGAACTCCTCCATCGTGATCATGCCAAGGGCGAGACAACTGAGCACAAAGCCCAGATCTGCCCCGGTGTCATCCTCGACACCGATTTTGAGTGGTCCTGCCATTTTCATTATTATGCTCTCCTCATTTTCAGGAAAAGCCGCTCAAGCGGCATGCGCACCATGTTATCCAGTGCGCCCGTGAACAGGATCACCAATGCCTGTATTACGATGATCAGTTCCCGGGGGATCGACGTCCATAGGGCGAGTTCTGCGCCGCCTTGATATAGAAAGCCGAAAAGAAGGGCCGCCAGCAATACCCCAAAGGGATGGCTGCGCCCCATCAGTGCGACGGCGATGCCGATAAAGCCCGCGCCCTCCACTGCGTTCAGGACCAGCCGTTCGGCCTCGCCCTGGACGTTGTTGATGGCCATCATGCCGGCAAGAGCGCCTGAGATGAGCATGGCAACCATGATAATCTTGGTCGGGCTGATGCCCGCATATTTGGCCGCCGATTCAGATTGCCCGAAAGAGCGGATTTCGTAGCCTAGCCGCGTCCGCCAGATCAGCGCCCAAAGGGCGACACAGGCGATGAGGGCCACGAAGAAGGTGATGTTCGCAGGCGCGCCACGGAAAAACGTGGTTTCACCGAAGTTGAACATGTCCTGGAACGACGGCAGATGTGTCGTTTCGGGAAACCGCGGTGTCGCCGGTTCCATGCCAGGTGCTTTCAACGCCCCGATCAGCATGTAGTTCAGCAGGGCGGCGGCGATGAAGTTGAACATGATCGTGGTGATCACGATATGGCTGCCACGCTTGGCTTGCAGGAAAGCTGGGATTGCGGCCCATGCCGCGCCAAAGATCGCGGCCCCGATAGCCGCACCCAAAAGGGCGAGCGTCCAATGAGGCCAGGGGATGTAAAGGCAGATGATCGCGACACCTAATCCGCCCACAAGCGCCTGACCCTCACCACCGATGTTGAACAGCCGTGCATGGAACGCGATGGCCACGGCAAGCCCGGTGAAGATAAAGTTCGTCGCGTAGTAAAGCGTGTAGCCCCAGCCATAGGTGGACCCCAAGGCGCCTTCGACCATCAGTTTCAACGCTTCCCACGGGTTTTCACCAATTGCGAGTATGACAATCGCCGACAGGACAGCTGCCAAAAGGATCGAGATCAACGGGATCAGGACCACATCGGCCCATTTTGGCATCGCGTCCATGCCTCAGACCTCCTTGCTGGCATCACCACCAGCATGGGCGAGGTTGGCTTCCACTGCTTCATGCAGTGGACCTTTCGGCTCGGTTGTCATGCCTGCCATCAGCAATCCAAGCTCTTTTTCGTCTGTTTGTTCAGGCATTCGCTCGCCCATCATTTTTCCATCAAACATAACGGCGATGCGGTCCGAGAGCGATAAAATTTCCTCTAACTCTACGGAAACCAACAAAATTGCTTTGCCCTGATCCCTAAGTGCAACAATCTGCTGGTGGATGAATTCGATGGCGCCGATGTCCACTCCGCGTGTGGGTTGGCCAATCAGCAGCAGGTCCGGGTTGCGCTCAATCTCGCGTGCGAGGACGATTTTCTGCTGGTTGCCGCCTGAAAAACTCTTGGCGGCCAGCTTTGGATCAGGGGGACGCACGTCAAAGCGCGCCATTTTCTCTTCGGTATCTTGGCGGATGATATTGTTATCCATAAACAGCTTTGATCGCTGATAGCGATCATCATGATGATAGCCAAAGGCGGTGTTTTCCCAGGCATGGAAATCCATGATCAGCCCTTCGCGCTGGCGGTCTTCGGGGACGTGGCTGATCCCCCGCGCGCGGCGGCTCTGACCGTCTGATTTCGCACCGGTCAGGTCAATCTCTTCCCCGTTGACCTTTATGGACCCTGTGGCCTTTTCATAACCGCCCAGCACTTCGAGCAGTTCGGATTGTCCGTTACCTGCAACCCCGGCGATACCCAAGATTTCACCGGCATGGACATCGAAACTGACGCCCTTGAGCCGATGGACCCCTTTGCTGTCAGTGACATTTAGATCCTTGACCTCAAGGATTTTGCGCCCGATTTGCGCTGGTGCCTTGTCCACGCGCAGCAGCACTTTTCGGCCCACCATCAGTTCAGCAAGTTCCGCTGGGCTTGTCTCGGACGTTTTCACCGTTGCCGTCATTTCACCGCGCCGCATCACGCTGACGGTATCCGTGATCTCCATGATCTCGCGCAGTTTATGCGTGATCAGGATGATCGTCTTGCCCTCGCGTTTGAGGTTTTCGAGGATACGGAAAAGGTGATCGGCTTCTGCCGGGGTCAGCACGCCGGTTGGTTCGTCGAGGATGAGGATGTCCGCCTTGCGATAAAGCGCCTTGAGGATTTCAACACGCTGTTGCATCCCCACACCGACCTCTTCGATCAGGGCGTCAGGGTCGACATTCAACTCGTATTCTTCCGCAAGGGACTTCAGTTCCCGCCGCGCACGGGCAAGCGACGGGCGCAAGAGGCCGCTATCTTCTGCCCCCAGCACCACGTTCTCAAGCACGGTAAAATTCTCGACCAGTTTGAAGTGCTGGAACACCATTCCGATGCCCGCAGCGATGGCTGCCTGGCTGTCGGGAATTGCAGTTTTCTGACCTGAGATAAAGATTTCGCCCGCGTCAGCCTTATAAAACCCATACAAAATCGACATCAGCGTCGATTTGCCTGCGCCATTCTCTCCGATGATCCCGTGGATCGTGCCAGGCATTACCCGGATCGAAATGTCCTTGTTCGCCTGCACCGGTCCGAAGGATTTTGAGATCCCTTTCAGTTCAATGGCGGGGGCTTGTTCGGTCATGGCGGAACCCTGTCAGAGGATGCAAAAGGCCGCGCTCGTTCTCCGGGCGCGGCCTTTGATTTTATTGGCCTGTTGGCTGACTTAGAATGTCAGCGCCGGGCAGCTTTCGTCGGATGTGTAGTCGTGCACGACCAGATCACCGGCAGCGATTTCGGCCGCGGCGGCGTCAACAGTGGCTTTCATGTCGTCCGACACAAGCTCTGCGTTGAATTCATCCAGCGCGTAACCCACGCCTTCATTCGCAACACCCATGACATTAAAGCCGGTTTCAAGATTTTCGCCCTGCGACATCGCCTCGTAAACGGCATTGTCGACGCGCTTCATCATCGATGTCAGCACTTCGCCGGGATGCAGGTAGTTCTGGTTGGCGTCCACGCCGATTGACAAGATGTCTTCATCAGCTGCTGTTTGCAGAACACCCACGCCGGTCCCACCAGCGGCGGCAAAAACAACATCAGAGCCTTGGCTGATCTGCGCAAGCGTCAGTTCGGAGCCTTTCACTGGGTCGTTCCATGCTGCAGGTGTGGTACCGGTCATGTTCGCAATCACGGTCGCGTCCGCATTCACGGCCTTCACGCCTTGGGCGTAACCACATGCAAATTTCCGGATGAGCGGGATGTCCATCCCGCCGACAAATGACACGGTGCCGCTTTCCGACGCCATCGCGGCCATCATGCCGACAAGATACGAGCCTTCATGTTCGTTGAACACGACCGAACGCACGTTGGGCGCGTCGACAACCATATCGATAATAGTGAATTTGGTGTCGGGGTAGTCAGCCGCAACTTCCGCCAGCGGTGTCGCCCAGGAAAAGCCAGCCATGACGATCGGGTTCGCGCCCGACTCTGCAAAGCGGCGGATCGCCTGTTCGCGCTGGGCGTCAGACTGAATTTCCACCTCTGCATACGACCCGCCGGTTTCCTGTGCCCAGCGTTCTGCGCCGTTATAGGCGCTTTCGTTAAAGGATTTGTCGAACTTGCCGCCAAGGTCGAACAGAATGGCGGGCTCTGCGACGGCTGCGCCCGCAGTCAGGGCCAGCGCGGCAGACGCGCCGAGGAATTTCTGCATAAGTGTCATTGTTTTCTCCCAAGATCGTTGCGCGAGGGTTTTGCGGGCGACACACGCCCCCCTCTGTTGAATCCGAGCCGATCTGATGTCGGTCATCATCAGATAAGGCCTTGCCTTCAAGGGAAGATCAACCGCTTTTTGGCCGATATGGCCAGACTCTGCAGCGAAAAGCGCGGGTTTAGGCAGGTGACGCTACGTGGTGGTTGTTTTCAGTTCCTTGCGCAGCACCAATGCGGCAATGGGTGCCCCATCTTTGGGCAGATAATAGTTGGGCCGCGATCCGACCTGTCGATACCCCAGGTCGTCATAGAGAGCGCGCGCAGCTGTGTTGTTTTCGCCAACCTCAAGGAAAATAGCTTTGGCGCCGACCCCTGCCACCGCCCGTTCCGCCTCTATTGCGCAAACTCGTGCAAGCCCTTGTCGTCGATGAGTTGGGTCCGTTGCGAGGGTCAGGATTTCAGCCTCATCCGCCACAACCCGCGTTATGACGAAGCAACGGTGATCGCCATGCCATGACACACCGTTCTGGCCAAGCAGGGTTGCAAACTCCGCGCTGGACCAAGCGCGGGTCGTGTGGAAGGCGCGCGCATGCAGCGCCGCAAAGTCCTGCGGAGTCATGGCAGAATGATCGGTGCGGGGTCGCGCGGTGGTACGGCATCTGCGGGACGTAGATAAAGCGGAGCAGGCCGTGGCAGGTTTTGCCCGATACAGGTTGCCGCAATATGCGCCGCCGCTGCAATCAATGTCGCGGGTGATTTCTGCGCTTGTGCGGGCCGGTCTTGCAGTACAGGCACGCTTTCGCGGCCGTCAGCATGAAAGGTCTGACTGTAGGACCGGTCACGCGGCGCGGGGATGCGCGCGGTAAAAGGGTGGGGTTCGCCATATGCCCGCATCTCAAACCCGTTGACGCCAATCACGGGGATGCCCAGCCCCAATCCCAGCCCGCGCGCAGCAGACACAGCAATGCGGATGCCCGTGAAGTTCCCAGGGCCAGTCCCGACACCAATCGCATCCAGATCACGCCAGGACAGATGTTTGGCCTGCAACATATCTTCGAGCATCGGCATCAGATGCTCGGCTTGACCTTTGGCCATTTCATCAACGCGTGTCATGACCTTGTCGCCAAACAGCAAAGCGGCGGCGCAATGCGCCGCCGATGTGTCGAAAGCAATCAGCTTTGGTTCAGGCCGCAACAGGCCGCACCTCAACCACTTCGGGGATATAGTGGCGCAACAGGTTCTCGATCCCCATTTTCAGTGTCAGCGTTGAGGAAGGGCAACCGGCGCAAGCGCCTTGCATATGCAGATAAACGATGCCGCGATCAAAACCGTGGAATGTGATGTCACCGCCGTCCTGGGCCACCGCCGGGCGTACGCGTGTATCGAGCAACTCCTTGATCTGGCCCACGATTTCCGCGTCTTCGCCCGAATGCTCGGCATGGCCGCTTGCTGGTTTGTGATTGTCGGACATCACCGGCTGACCGGACTGGTAATGCTCCATAATCGCGCCCAGAATGCCGGGTTTGATATGGTCCCATTCAACCCCATCATCTTTGGTAACGGTAATAAAGTCGATGCCGAAAAAGACTCCGTTTACATTGCCTGTTCCAAAAATACGCTTTGCCAGCGGTGAATTCTCTGCCGCATCGGCGGAGGGGAAATCAGCCGTCCCGACCTCAAGAACATTTTGGCCCGGCAGGAATTTAAGCGTTGCGGGATTGGGGGTGGATTCAGTTTGGATGAACATGGCGACCAACCTTTTCTGTCAGGCTTTAGATATGCGCCCGGTAAAGACATGTGTCAAGGTTTGGAACCATTCTAAACTTGTAAGAAAGGCCGACCCAGGGACGGGGCCGGCCTTTTACCAAGCTGAGGGGACAGATTAGCTTGGGTCGATATCGTAGACTTTGGAGACAACTGCTTCACCATCGATGCTGATCACAGCCAGCACGTCCTGGCGACGGTCAAAGCCAACGTTCACTTTGACGTCTGTGTTGGCGCCAGCGTTCACAGTGGTCGAA
>JBCBDL010000035.1:0-26763 GCA_038529695.1 Pseudomonadota bacterium
GGTCGAACCAGCACATGGGGCGTTGCATGGGTCATAACAACATCGGTCGCAACTAACCCCGCCACTTCTCCAAGTCGCATCCCAGTCCCTTTAAGGATGCTCCACATCGCTGGAAGTTCTGCTGTCCGCCCGCCGCTCAGTCGTCGCTCTACAGCCACCACAATCTTGTCCGGGAGCGGCAGCTTCTTTGCGACCGCGAGGGTTTCCTCAGCGGGCCATGGGAGAGACGAGAAGGGGTTGGCCAAGGCCTTCACAAGCAACGGGTCTGTATCTGCTCGCTGAGATAGGCCGTCAGCAATCAGACGCGCCGCAAATTCCCGATCATCTTCAAGGCCCATCGTCTGATCAATCAGGGCCTCCCTCTTCAGCAACGCTTCATGCCACCTTTCGATCGGCGAACGTTTGTCGTTCCCTATTTCCCTCTCCCGCGTTTCAGAGACCAACCGGTCGAACTCAGAAAGGATTGCTTGGTATTCGCGGTGAAAGGGAAGCCCTGAAGTGTTCCGAATATGAACCTGAAGGAACCCTTCGCCCAATGCTTCAGCAACATCTTTAGGGAACCTGCGACGAAAACGAAGCACACCGTTGGCCAGCTTATCGACGTGTTTGATTTTGTTGGTCAGGGCCGTTTGTGTCTCGCTTGTGTGCTGTCGTGTGTGTCGCAGCTAAGTAGCGAAACGCCTGTTTTTCAAGTGTAGAAGGAAATTTTCTTGAAGTTGTGGTGCGGTCGGGGGGACTCGAACCCCCACGAGTGTTACCTCACAGCGACCTCAACGCTGCGCGTCTACCAATTCCGCCACGACCGCAAATCTTATCTGGCTGGTAAGTGCGGCACTCATAGACGAGCCGTTTTGCGATGCCAAGAGAGAAAACTTGCCCTTTTCAAGACCGCACCGCGCCGTTACCTGAAGGCCATGGTGGAATGGAAGATCTCGGACGGGCTGACCCCATATGAGGATGCGCTGCGCTTTATGGATGCGCGTGTTGCTGGGATCATCGATGGCCGTGAGGCAGAGTGCATTTGGCTCTTGGAACATCCGCCACTTTATACCGCTGGGACATCGGCCAAGCCCGCCGACCTGATCGATCCCGATCGGTTCCCGGTCTATCAAGCGCGCCGAGGCGGGGAATATACGTATCACGGGCCGGGCCAGCGCGTTGCATATGTCATGCTCAATGTAGGTCGCCGCGGGCATGATGTCCGTCAGTTCGTCAAGGATCTGGAACGCTGGGTCATCGCCACGCTCGACACTTTCAATGTCAAAGGCGAGATCCGCGAGGGCCGCGTTGGTGTCTGGGTCGAGCGCCCCGAAAAACCCACCCAGCCTGATGGCCACCCGGCAGAGGACAAGATCGCAGCCCTGGGCATTCGCCTGCGCAAATGGGTGTCATTTCATGGGCTGTCGATCAATGTGGACCCGGATCTCAGCCATTTTGACGGGATCGTCCCCTGTGGCATCAGCGCGCACGGCGTGACATCACTGGTTGATCTTGGCTTGCCTGTGGCGATGTCAGATGTGGATGTGGCGCTTCAGCGGGCATTTGACGAGACGATGCTGGCACCGCACCCGCACGTGTAACATCATGAGCGCTACAGCGCGATTCCGTTGGCCCGTCCTATCATAGCTGCCAGGGTCGTCAATACGTTCGCGTAAATCGAGCCTGCTAAAATCTACCGCGCCCTGACATAACCGATCTGCAGCACCGACCTTGTCCGCATCCTTGAATATCTTGTCCTGACCCGGTTTCACGCCTTTTCTGGAAAAGTAAAATGCATGATCGTAAATGCCCGTATCCAAAGCACCGCCATAGACCCGTGGATGCATTTCGCGCAGCACATCATGCAAAGCGTCCGGATCAACATAATTCTCGATTTCCCGTCCCTTCGTGATCCATACGACGCTGTGCGGATCAGTCAGTTCATTTTTAGCCGCTGCGCGGCGGGCGTGACGCGGGTTCGAACACCGTCATTCTCGACCCGGAAGACCGAGGCGCGCCAGCATCATTCACTGCCCAATTCTGTACGTTTGTACGTACAGAATATGTACAGATTCTGTATGGCTTCTGCGCGCGCATTTTCCGGACTGAAGATCAGAGTTAGACTTGGCTATCAGATCGCTTCTTCCGCTTCCGAAACGTCGCATTAAACGCAACCGTGACCCGCTCAACATCTGTCTCATTCGGATAGACCCAATGGGTTAGATAGGAAGGAAACAGCACAATCTCGCCCGCTTGTGGCCTGATCTTGCGTTTGGGGCGGAACGGCTTGGCGCGCAGAATACGCCAATTGGGCAGGTCAGAGCGTGGGTCGATGAATTCGATCATGCCGGAATTGCCGGTCTCGACCTCTGGCTGGTTCACATAGTACACGCCAGACCAATGCGCACCCGGATGTGTATGTGGTGCGTTGAAGCCGCCGCGCGGATTGGCGTTCATCCAGCCCGATATCTTCATATCCAAATCGTCGGGATCAACTTTGCTGGTCACACGGCGCGTCATCTCTTTGACGGATGCGATAGCGGCCGCGCGAAGTCGTTGAATGCAGGGTGTTTCGCGGTCCAGAAAATCCAGTTCGGAATGCCAGCCGCCGCGGTTGGATTTCTGCACGCCGTCGCTCTCGGCGCGCAATCGCGCACATTCGGCAAGCAGCTCCGCATCAAGCGTTTCATGATCGGCCACGTCAAACCGCGCGAGCGGCGTGCCAAACAGCGTTTCGGTTGAGGTTTTGTCAAACATATCCATTGCTCAAAGATCCGCGTGAAAATCAGTGATCAGCGATGTCACCACCGCGGCCATCGCCTCTGGTCCGGTGGCGCCACTGTCCAAGGCCGCATCGCGGACGTTGCGCTGATGATCTGCACTGGTCCCGGTTTTGACGATCTGTCGCGCCGCGGCGACCTCTTTTTCGCAGTCCAAAGCGACAGCGTCTTCAGCGATCAGATCAAGGATTTCATCAACGGCCTGATCAAACGGGATGAGTGCTGCGCGCCCGAAATCGATCTGGCCTTCGGAAATACCGTAGCGCTGCGCGCGCCAACGGTTTTCGCCGATCATGAAATTCGCGACCACGGGCCAGCCCTGCCCGGCCTTGTTTTTACGCCACAGCATCCGCGTTAGGCATTGCGTCAGTGCGGCAAGCGTCAGCGTCACCTCCATCCGCGGCGCGACATCGCAGATACGCGATTCAATGGTCGGAAATTTCGAAGATGGCCGCAAGTCCCACCAGATCTTGGACGCATCCTCAATCAAGCCCAATGAAACGAGCGTGTCGACAGTTGACGTGAATTCTTTCCAGCTTTCCATCCTTGGCGGCAGGCCGGTGCGCGGCAGATTATCGAACACAGTCAGACGATAGCTTTTCATCCCCGTATCGTCGCCCTGCCAGAAGGGCGAGGATGTCGACAGAGCATGCAAATGGGGCAGAAAATACTTGAGCTGATTGACCAGCACGATGCGCATGTCGGGGTCCGGGATACCCACATGCACGTGCATGCCGCAGATCAGCATACGCCGTGCCACACCCGCAAGATCGCGGCGCAGTTTGTCGTAGCGTTCTTTGTGGGTATGGTGCTGATCTTTCCAATCTGCGAATGGATGACAGGATGCCGCAATGGGCGCGAGCCCGAATTCAGCGGCATGCCGCGCCACGGTGCGGCGCAGATGCCCCAGATCAGCGCGCGCTTCGCCAATTGTGCTGCAGACGCCGGTGCCGATCTCGATCTGGCATTGCAGGAATTCGGGGCTGACCTTGCCTTCCAGATCGGCTTTGCACGCCCCGATCAGCGCGTCAGGCGCCTGTGCCAGACGACCCGTTTCCTGATCAACAAGAAGATATTCCTCTTCAATCCCTATGGTGAAGTCTGGATCAGCCACCGCCATTCTCCGCCCCGCGCATCAACCTGACGGCAAGCAAAGCAGCAAATATCAGGTCAGACAAGAGCGTCGCTATGCGAGAGGGTCGTTTCCGCCCTCATGCCGCTACAATACGCATGACAAGCGCCAGCGCCCCTCTTCAAGCACGGCAAACAGGCATGTTGTCATCATTGATCAGACCTGTGTCTTGCACTGAAAACTCTGCTAAAGGCATAGCAACAACAATGCATCCGGAATGGGGAGGAAGGACAATGATTGCCTATGTCACCGTTGGCGTTGACGATATCACGCGCGCGGAGCGGTTCTATTCCGCCTTTTTGCCAGCCCTCGGCTATGAGGTCGAAGAATATCATGGTGACTTAAGCTACGCTTTGCCAAAGCAACCCGGCCAGCTGGTTGCTCTACCGGAATTCTACGTCAAATCGCCCTTTGACGGCGCACCGGCCGCAGCGGGGAACGGGTCGATGGTTGCATTTGAAGCGCAAAATCAAAAGCAGGTGCGCGACCTGCATGCCGCTGCACTTGCGGCAGGCGGATCGGATGAGGGCGCGCCGGGCTTTCGTGCGTCTTATGGGCCGAACTTCTATGTCGGCTACCTGCGCGACCCGCAGGGCAATAAGATCGCACTGTTTTCAAGCAATCCGAACGAACCCGGTCGCGACGGATAGCCAACACGTCATCGCCGACATTCGGCGAAAGACCCTGCGCCAATATTACCCAATGTCAACACTGCATCCTTTATTGCTCCTTTAAGCACAACACTTTAGAACCGCGACCAAATGCGTGTCGGACCCTGAATCGGCATGCCAAGATGTAGCCAATACGAGGAGAGCCAAATGGCAGACGCAGCCATCCACGGCGACGCACATGAAGACGAGCGCGGTTTTTTCACGCGCTGGTTTATGTCGACAAATCATAAGGATATCGGGATCCTGTACCTGTTTACCGCAGGTGTTCTAGGCTTTATCTCGGTCGCCTTCACCGTCTACATGCGGATGGAACTGATGAATCCCGGCGTGCAATATATGTGCCTTGAAGGCGCGCGTTTGTTCGCGGATTCGTCGGCAACTTGTACGCCAAACGGGCATCTTTGGAATGTGTTGATCACCTATCATGGTGTTCTGATGATGTTCTTCGTGGTCATCCCGGCGCTTTTTGGTGGTTTTGGTAACTACTTCATGCCCTTGCAGATCGGCGCGCCAGATATGGCGTTTCCGCGTCTGAACAATCTGAGCTACTGGATGTTTGTGGCCGGCGCGTCTCTTGGCGTCGCCTCCATGCTTGCCCCCGGCGGCAACGGTCAGGCCGGGTCCGGTGTGGGTTGGGTGCTCTACCCGCCGCTGTCCACCAGTGAAGGCGGCATGTCCATGGACCTTGCGATCTTTGCGGTCCACCTGTCTGGGGCGTCATCGATCCTGGGTGCGATCAACATGATCACGACGTTTCTGAACATGCGCGCGCCAGGAATGACATTGCATAAGGTGCCGCTGTTTGCATGGTCGATCTTCGTCACCGCATGGCTGATCCTTCTCGCCCTGCCAGTTTTGGCTGGTGCGATTACGATGCTGCTGATGGACCGCAACTTTGGCTTTGGATTCTTCCAGCCGGAACAGGGCGGTGACCCGATCCTGTACCAGCACATCTTGTGGTTCTTTGGCCATCCGGAAGTGTACATCATCATCATCCCAGGCTTCGGCATCATCAGCCACGTGATCGCCACGTTCAGCCGCAAGCCGATCTTTGGCTAC
The DNA here is from genome assembly GCA_038529695.1 of Pseudomonadota bacterium. Taxonomy (GTDB): domain Bacteria; phylum Pseudomonadota; class Alphaproteobacteria; order Rhodobacterales; family Rhodobacteraceae; genus Yoonia. Next base: position 5,622 of record JBCBDL010000035.1, read on the forward strand.
CTGCCGATGGTCTATGCGATGGTCGCAATCGGTGTTCTCGGCTTCGTCGTCTGGGCGCACCACATGTACACGGTGGGGATGTCGCTGACACAGCAATCCTACTTTATGCTGGCCACGATGGTGATTGCAGTACCGACAGGCGTGAAAATCTTTAGCTGGATTGCCACGATGTGGGGCGGCTCGGTCGAGTTCAAAACGCCGATGCTGTGGGCGTTTGGCTTCCTGTTCCTTTTCACCGTGGGTGGCGTCACCGGAATCGTACTGTCACAGGCTGGCGTCGACCGCGTCTATCACGACACCTACTATGTGGTCGCGCACTTCCACTATGTGATGAGCCTGGGTGCGGTATTCGCCATCTTTGCGGGGATCTATTTCTACCTGCCGAAGATGTCGGGCCGCATGTATCCTGAATGGGCAGGCAAACTGCATTTCTGGGCGATGTTCATCGGGGCCAACCTGACATTCTTCCCCCAGCACTTCCTGGGCCGTCAGGGCATGCCACGGCGCTACATCGACTACCCAGAGGCATTTGCCTACTGGAACTACGTCTCAAGCTGGGGGGCATTCCTGTCCTTCGCATCGTTCCTGTTCTTCATCGGTGTCATGGTTTGGACGCTGACACGCGGCAAGCGCGTGACAGAGAACAACCCGTGGAACGAATATGCCGACACGCTGGAATGGACACTGCCATCCCCACCGCCCGAGCATACGTTCGAAACGCTTCCGAAGCGCGAAGATTGGGACAAACAACCAGCCCATTAAGTTTGATCAAAGAAAAGCCCCGACAAAAAAGTCGGGGCTTTTTAATTGGGTGATAGCAATGGCGGCGTATTGGTTGAAGAACGCGTGGCACCCGAACGCACGCTACCTCAATCCCGAAACGTGGCGGCATGGAGAGCCATTACCCCCTCTGCCAGAACACATCGCGCAGCTGCGTTTTGTTGCGGAAAGCCATGTCGCGCCACCACCAGGTTGGAAGCTAGTGCGACAAACCCGCCTGCTTCTTGTCCACCCCGATACTGTGATCACCCTACTTGCTGCTCAGGTCGCACAAATCCATATCATGCCGGTCAAGCCGAATGGGCCAAATTGGACTGCCTGGATCGATTTCCATTGGGCGCGCTATACTGCAACGCATCAGGACAACCCACCGCATGCGCCCGACTTCGCGACGCGCGAAGCGTATTTCGGCAATGACGATCTGGTGGCAGGCAGCGCATTGGCTGTCGTGGACGATGATGGCGCAATCACAGGGATCGGCAGCCTCCGCCAAGCAACCGGCCAAATGGTGGACATTGGCTGGTTTGGCACGCTGGCACCCGACGATGTTGTAACAGCTGCCCACCTTTTGCGGGCACTTTGCAAGGCCGCGGTAGCCCAAGGCATTAGCACACTCGCATGGGAAGTGGATGACACAGACGAACAATTGTGGGCGCTTCACCGATCAATGCCAGCGACATGTAAAGAGGTCTGGTTGACCTGGGCACACACAGAATAACGCGACACACGATCGCATTTGCTTGGCAGCGTCGAAGGGCTAGGTCTCCCTTCATGCCTTACGAGTGGACACCCGAACCTCCACATAGCGACCCTGAGTGGCAGTTGAGCCTTTGGCCCTATCGGTCGCTTTTGCGCAAGGATTTTGTTCTGTTCATCGGGGCGACCGCCGCCCTGATCGCATTGCCATTGGTGACGCTGCTTGGCAGCCCCGTTCTTTGGGGGCTTTTGCCGTTTTTCCTGCTCATGCTCTGGGGCCTGTGGACCGCACTGAACATCAGTTACCGGCGCGGGGAGGTGTTGGAGGAATTGGTCGTCGATGACACCACGGCCCACCTGACCCGCCACAACCCCAAAGGCCCTACGCAGGAATGGGAAGCAAACCGCTATTGGGTCACCGTGCATCTGCACCACAAAGGCGGACCAGTGGAGAATTACATCACCCTGCGCGGCGGCGACCGCGAGGTTGAGATCGGCGCATTCCTTGACGCCGCAGAGCGATTGGCCCTTTACGACGATCTCAAACGCGCTTTACGCGGCTAACGCAGCCAACTAGCCAAGCTTGCCCTTGACCAGCGGCCCGGCTTTTCCGAAATCCATTTGGCCGGTGTATTTCGATTTCAGCGCACCCATCACCTTGCCCATGTCGCGAATAGTGGAGGCACTCACTTCGGCAATAGCTGCGTCAATAGCTGCTTCGGTTTCCTCTTCGCTCAGCTGCTTTGGCAGAAACTCTTCGATGACCTTGATCTCGACGCGTTCCTTTTCTGCCAGTTCCAGGCGCCCGCCTTCTTCATAGGCGCGCGCACTTTCCTGGCGTTGTTTGACCATCCGGCCCATGATCGCCAGTACATCGGCATCGCCCACGCCACTCTCTTCCTCGGCGGTGCCGCGCAGCGCGATATCCTTGTCCTTGATGGCAGCATTGATTAGCCGCAAGGTCGACAGACGATCCGCCTCTTTCGACTTCATCGCATCCTTCAGGGCTGCGTTGACCCGGTCGCGCATGTTCATTTTGTGATTTTCCGTTTATGTCCCGTCAAACGAGGGGATAGCTTATGCGCCCTGCCGTCCCGTGACAAGCGCCGGTTGCGCAACGTCAGCCCCTTGTTTGCAAGGGTGTGATCTGCGCCTTGACCAGGGTCGCCCGCCCCCTTACACCCGGCACAATTTGGCAAAGACGGGGATCAGGTAATGACGCAGAGACCAACGGCCTGTCTGGCCCTTGCGGACGGCACGATCTTCTACGGGATTGGCTTTGGCGCCACCGGAGAGACGGTGGCAGAGCTGTGTTTCAACACCGCGATGACCGGATACCAGGAGATTATGACCGATCCGTCCTATGCGGGTCAGGTGGTCACCTTCACCTTCCCGCATATTGGCAATACCGGCGTGAACCCTGATGATGATGAAACGGCTGATCCCGTCGCAGACGGCATGGTGGTGAAATGGGACCCAACAGCACCGTCCAACTGGCGCGCGACCGAAGAGCTGACAACATGGCTGGCGAAACGCAACCGGATCGGCATGGGCGGGGTGGATACCCGGCGACTGACCCGTGCGATCCGGCAGCAAGGCGCACCCCATGTGGCAATCGCCCATAATCCCGATGGCAAGTTTGATATCGAAGCGCTGGTGAAAAAAGCCCGTGCATTCGAAGGGCTTGAGGGGCTTGACCTGGCCAAGGACGTCACCTGCGCGCAATCCTATCACTGGAACGAGATGCGGTGGGCCTGGCCAGAAGGCTATAAGACCCAGACCGCACCACGCCACAAGGTTGTCGCGATTGATTTCGGCGCGAAACGGAACATCCTGAGGTGTCTGGCCAGTGCCGGATGCGATGTAACAGTTCTGCCCGCGACGGCAACGGCAGAGGATGTCTTGGCGCTCAGCCCGGATGGGGTGTTCTTGTCGAATGGCCCCGGCGACCCAGCCGCCACGGGCAAATACGCCGTGCCGATGATCAATGGTGTCTTAGAGACGGAGATCCCCGTTTTTGGCATTTGTCTGGGTCATCAGATGCTGGCGCTCGCACTGGGGGCGCAGACGATCAAGATGAACCACGGTCATCACGGCGCCAACCACCCGGTCAAAGACATTGAAACCGGCAAGGTTGAAATCACATCGATGAATCATGGTTTTACAGTGGATAGCCAGACGCTTCCCGCAGGTGTGACAGAGACCCATGTGTCTTTGTTCGATGGCAGCAATTGCGGCATTCGGCTGGAAGGAAAGCCCGTTTTCAGCGTCCAATATCACCCCGAAGCCAGCCCTGGTCCGCAGGACAGTTATTATCTCTTTGAACGTTTTGCGGAAGCCATGGCCCTCCGCGCACAACCTCTAGTTGAGAATGATTCTTAACTACTGATTAACCAAGTTCCGCCATCCTGTTCATCGGTTTGCGGGGAACGGGATGCTACACTTTGACAAAGCAGCCAGAGAAGGTGATGTGCAGCGCGTCCCGCGCGGCTGCAATCGTTGTTTGTCAGACGAGATTGTCGCCCGCGGGCTAATCCTTCCTGATGACGCACTGGCCGCACGCCGCACGGCTGCGCGACAAGGGGTGCGCGTCGCCGATGTCCTCAGCCGCACCTATCACGTCTCGGACTTCACGATCGCGCAAATCCTTGCCGAAGCGGCGCAATGCCAGGTGATCAATCCGCTTGAACAACCGCCCGACCCAAGCCTGATTGATGCATTCGATGCTGCTAACTGTCTGAAACTGGGGTTTTTGCCGTGGCGGCGCGTGGGCGGCGCCATTGTTGTGTTGACGCCTCGCCCTGATCAATTCGCCCAGCACAATGCGTTGCTAACGGGGGTATTCGGACCAATCCGCATGGCCGTTACCACAGAAGAGCAACTGCATCGCTGCGTGCAAAAACATTGCGATGAAATGCTTGTCCACAGGGCGGAAAACAAGGTTGCGGCGACCGAGAGCTGTCGCAACTGGAATGCAGGCTTTGTTTTCTGGCTGGGACTTTGCACGGCCTTACTTGCACTTGCGGCGTTCATCCTTGCGCCGGCCGTCACCTTTGCGGTCCTCACCGGTTGGGCAATTGTCACGCTCTGCCTGAACACGGCGCTCAAGGCGACAGCCGCCTATATCGGGTGGCGCGCCGAACCGACCCCACAACAACCGGTCGCGCCGGCACGCCTGCCGGTGATCAGCGTCCTGGTACCACTCTACAATGAAACCGCCATTGCCGAACATCTGCTGACGCGGCTCAAGGCGCTTGATTACCCACGGGCCCTGCTGGATGTCTGTCTGGTACTTGAAGCGGATGACACGACCACGCGGGACACGCTGGGGCGTACGATCCTGCCGACATGGATGCGCGCCATCGTCGTGCCGAAAGGCACGATCAAAACCAAACCGCGCGCGCTGAACTATGCACTTGATTTTGCGCGCGGCAGTATCATTGGCATCTGGGATGCCGAAGATGCCCCCGCGCCCGATCAGTTGCATGTTGTTGCGCGCAGTTTTACCCATGTGGACAAGCAGGTCGCCTGTCTGCAGGGCACGCTGGACTACTACAACGCCAGCGCAAATTGGCTAACGCGGTGTTTTACAATCGAATATGCAAGCTGGTTTCGCGTCATCCTGCCGGGCCTTGCAAAACTGGGGCTGGTTGTCCCGCTGGGCGGCACGACCTTGTTCTTTCGGCGCGATGTCTTGGAAAAACTGGGCGGCTGGGACGCACACAATGTCACCGAAGATGCCGATCTGGGTGTGCGCCTGGCCCGCCATGGCTATCGCACTGCGCTGATCGACACCGTGACCGAGGAAGAGGCGAATGGCCGCGCCTGGCCGTGGGTGAAGCAACGCTCGCGCTGGCTCAAAGGTTACGCGATCACCTATGGTGTTCACATGCGCCATCCCGCCAAGCTGTGGCGTGACCTTGGAGGCTGGCGCTTTTTTGGCTTGCAATTGCTATTTTTGGGCACGCTATCGCAATTCGTGCTTGCCCCGATCCTATGGAGCTTTTGGCTATTACCGCTGGGCTTTGATCACCCACTCAGCACATTCATGGCCCCGTGGGCCTTTTGGACACTGGCCGGTTTGTTTGTCACATCCGAACTTGTCGGTTTTGTCGCCGCCACTCTAGGGGTCAGAAAGGCGCAGAAACCCTGGCTGATCAAATGGGCTTTGACCTTACAGGTTTATTTCCCGCTAGGCGCCTTGGCGGCGTATAAAGGTTTGTGGGAGCTGGCCAGCAAGCCGTTCTATTGGGATAAAACGGCCCATGGCGTCCTGCTGCCCAAAGGATGGCGCACGGCTACTCCGCAGCCTCGACGGCCTCGGCGTCAAGTTTCAAACGCGTAACGAACGCCTCTGAAATATGATCGCGCAGCGCCTTGTAAGCAGCGTCACCATCACCTTTCTCAATGGCTTCGACAATCGTCGCATGTTCTTGCAACGTCTCTTTCGTGCGCCCCTCCGCAGCGATTGAGGTTGTCGCCAACAACGCCATAGAGCGATGCACCAGATCCAGTTGCTGCACCAAAAACCGGTTATGCGAGGCCAGATGGATCTGTTTGTGAAACCGCCGATTGGCCCGGCTCAGCGCATTTGGGTCACCGATCAGCTTGTGATCGTCTTCCAGCATATCGCGCAGCACCTTCACCTCTTCCGGCGTGGCATGACGCGCGGCCAGACGGGCCGCCAGACCTTCCAGCTCTCCGCGCACAACGTAAAGCTCTGACAGTTGCGAATGATCCAGCGACGCCACGATCAAGGATCGCCCGTCTCGCGTCAGCAAAGACTGCGTCTCCAACCGCTGCAGCGCCTCGCGGATCGGCGTGCGTGAGACCCCAAAACGCTCCGCCAGCTCACTTTCGACCAGACGATCACCGGGCTTGTAAGTGTGATTGTCGATCGCCTCAAGAATGAGGACGTAAGCGTCTTTTTGCGATGCACGCGGATCCTGCATGATTATCCAACCTTTCGTGATCTGGCCATCATACGCCCGCGCACCCTGTCCGATCAACCCAAAGCGATTGCGCGGTGCATGCGGCCTGCCTAATGTGCGGCCATGATTGCGCACCAGTTTTCCCACGTCGATACCTGGGTCTTTGACCTCGACAACACGCTTTATCCGCCCTCGGCGGATCTTTTTGGGCTGATGGATGTGCGCTTTTCGACCTTTGTGACCCGCCTGACGGGTTTGGACGAGAAACGTGCCTTGCAGCTCTGCCATGAATATTGGGAGCATTATGGATCGACGCTGGCCGGGCTGATCGCACATCACGGTGTCGACCCGCATGAATTCCTCGCCGATGTCCATGACATCGACATCTCGCATCTGGAACCCTGCGATCTGCTCATCGACGCCCTGCGCGCACTTCCCGGGCGCAAGGTGGTGTATACAAACGGATCACACAATCACGCCAAACGTGTCCTGGCTGCCCGTGGGCTGACCCGGCAGTTTGACGCCGTCTACGGGGTCGAACATGCTGATTTTGAACCAAAACCCAAACAGGGCGCATTTGCCAAGATCTTCGCCAAAGACGGGATTGCTGCTGGGACCAGCGCGATGTTCGAAGATGAAGAACGTAATCTGAAGGTCCCGCATGCGATGGGTATGAAGACGGTGCATGTCCATCCAAACCCGCATGAGGCCGACCATATTCACCACCACACCGATGATCTGGCGGGTTTCTTGTCGCAGCTCGTGCGCTGACCCTTTCCGCAAGCCCGCAATCAACATATGTCAGCCCCATGGAACGAACCGACAGCGATATTCTGATTGCGGGAGGTGGCGTTGCGGGCCTGACCGCCGCAGCGGCCTTTGGCACAGCCGGGTTTCGCGTCACGATTGTTGAGCCAACGGCACCGGTCACGAACGCCGACGCAGATGGGTCCGATCTGCGCACAACAGCGTTTTTGCAACCCGCACAGCAATTTCTCGAAGCAGCTGGTCTCTGGGACAAGCTCGCGCCACATGCAGCCCCTTTGCAGATCATGCGCATCATCGATGCAGCCGCAGACCCACATGTGACGCGTGATTTTGACGCCGCTGATATCTCGGACAAACCATTTGGCTGGAACCTGCCCAACTGGCTTTTGCGGCGCGAAATGGTGGCGCGGTTGGACGAGTTGCCCAATGTGGATTTCCGGCCCGGCATTGGTTTTGCGCAGATGATCGTGCGCACCCACTCCGCCATTGTAACGCTCAGCGATGGTGCGCAGGTCGCAGCCAAGCTCGTCATCGGCGCGGATGGCCGCAACTCTGCCCTGCGGCGGGCGGCAGGCATCAGCACAACAACAACGCGCTACGGGCAAAAGGCCGTGACATTTGCGGTGACCCATGCAGCACCGCATAACAACATCTCAACCGAAATCCATCGCGCAGGCGGGCCATTCACATTGGTCCCCCTGCCCGATCATGACGGGCGCCCCTGCTCTGCCGTCGTTTGGATGGAAAGCGGCGCAGAGGCACTCCGCTTGGCCGAACTCCCGGTTGAGGCGTTCGAGGAAGCGGCAAATGCCCGCTCGGCCTGGACCTATGGCCCGCTGACGCTGGTCACAAAACGCGGCGTCTGGCCGATTATCAGCCAGGTCGCAAATGACCTGACCGCACCGCGCACCGCATTGGTGGCAGAGGCCGCGCATGTAATGCCCCCCATCGGCGCGCAAGGGTTGAATATGTCGTTGCGCGATCTTTCATGCCTGCTTGACATTGCGCAGTCAAAACCCGGCGATCTGGGCAGCGCGACGATGCTGGACAGCTATGCACGCAAACGCCACGCCGATATCCGGCTGAGGGTCACAGGCATCGACGCGCTGAACCGCGCATCCATTTCAGGTAACCCGCTGATCCAAGATTTGCGAGCCAAAGGTATTCAGGCGCTTTTCGGTATCAAGCCGGTGCGGCGGCGGCTGATGCAGCTTGGTCTCGGTGCGCGCTAAAACAGGCGATCCAATACCGGCACCAGACGGGCGAGTGTCGCCTCCACATCATAGAGCTTATCCAGCCCGAACAGCCCCAGCCGAAACGTACGGAAATCCTCTGGTTCATCGCATTGCAGGGGCACGCCTGCAGCGATCTGCATACCTTCGGCTGCGAATTTCGACCCGTTCTGAATATCAGGATCATCGGTGTAACTGACCACAACGCCAGGCGCACCAAACCCGTCTGCCGCAACCGATTTGACCCCCTTCTCAGCCAACACCCTGCGCACGGCATTGCCCAAGGCCCATTGCATGTCTTTCAACCTCTCAAAACCGAACGCTTTGGTCTCCAGCATCGTGTCGCGAAAGGCGCGCAGCCCGTCTGTCGGCATGGTCGCGTGATAGGCGTGGCCCCCGTTTTCATAGGCCTGCATGATGCTGTGCCATTTTTTCAGATCAACGGCAAAGGACTTGGCCGTGCTGTGCGCCATCCGGTCCACAGCACGGGCCGACATCATGACCAGCCCGGCAGATGGTGTGGAAGACCACCCCTTTTGCGGCGCCGAAATCAGCACATCAACGCCGGTCGCTTTCATATCGACCCAGGCACAACCCGACGCAATGCAGTCCAGCACCATCAAGGCACCCACCTCGTGCGCGGCTGCAGCGAGCGCGGTGATGTAATCATCCGGCAAAATGATACCCGCGCTGGTTTCCACATGGGGTGCAAAAACCACGTCCGGTTTCGCCGTGCGAATAGCAGCGACAACATCGTCAATTGGCGCCGGGGCAAATGGTGCGCGCGTGTCGTTGCCAGCTTGCCGCGCCTTCATCACGGTGGTCTTTGCTGCGAAGTCACCCGCCTCAAAAATCTGACTCCACCGATAGGAAAACCAACCGTTGCGCACAACAAAGGCATGCGCGTCACCGGCAAATTGGCGCGCCACAGCCTCCATCGCAAAGGTCCCACCACCGGGGACAATCGCAATCCCATCCGCGTTATAGACCTCTTTCAGCATGGCAGAGATGTCGGTCATGACACCCTGAAACGCTTTGCTCATGTGGTTCAGCGACCGGTCAGTGAACACAACCGAGAACTCCATCAGCCCGTCCGGGTCAACGCCCGTAATCTGCCCGTCCATGCGATCCTCCATATCTGTCGATCTTTGGCTACGCTGCATCGCGCAACAAGGCAAAGCCTATATTGGTATACATTGGCCGGAACGCATCGCCCGTGTTTCCGATCCGCGCAAACATGATCCGCCCAAGAAATCTCAGCGATAGTGGCGAAACTCATGCCGTTCCCCAAATCGCGTTGACGCGTGTCTCAGGTGTGTCAGTCGCTGATGTTCACAGCGGACCAGGGCGCCGTTCTTCGCTAAGCAGCACATTTGCCTCGACATCGCCGACTCCGGGCAATGTCATGATACGGCGGCGCAGCACCCGTTCAAAATCCGCGAGATCGCGGGCAATAACCCGCAGTCGATAATCATAGAGGCCCAGCACATGGTCAACGGTCTGCACTTCGGGTATGGCCCCAATCGCACGTTCAAAATCCTCCAAACTCACCCGGCCTTTCGTGGCCAATTTGACGCCCAGAAAAACCGTCACGCCAAATCCGACCTTGCCGGCATCCAGCACCAGCCGCCGCCCCGCGATCACCCCGCTTTGCCTTAGCCGTTTGATCCGACGCCATGTCGCAGGTTGGCTCAGCCCCAGTTTGGCCGCCAAACGGGTCGTGGATTGCCCCCCATCCCGTTGGAGCGCGCGCAGGATCGCGCGATCATGATCATCCAACGTCACAACGGCACCGCCTGATCAGATTTCACATTGGCAACATCCATCAGCGCCTCAATATCGGCGATATGCGGCAAGGTCAGGATATGGTCGCGATAAAGCCGCTGATAATCTGCCAGATCGCGCGCAATTAACGAAAGACGCACATCAACCCGACCCAGAAATGTCTGGATTTCGAGCACCTCTGGCACCCCGCGCGCCGCGATCAAAAAGTCATCGAATGCCCGGGTTACCGTCTTGTCCAATGTGATCCGCAGCGACACATGCACCGCGAAGCCCAACGCGCGCCAATCGATAATCGCCTCTTGCCCCGTGATCACGCCATCGGCCTGCAGGCGGTCCACGCGACGGGTGGTGCGGGCGGGCGTCAAACCCACCACATCCGCCAGATCCGGTATGGTCAGATCGGGTGACGCCTGCAGCTGACGTAAAATCAACCTATCTGTATCATCAAGCATAGAAACGGCAATAATCTCACAAGAAACGAATAACAATTATCATCTTGCCAAAAATACTCAAATTCCAGCTCTCTGCAAAGTGTCCTAAACCCGGTAATAGATGCCCAACGCAACCTCAACAAAGGACCGCCCGATATGCGCGTTTATTATGATCGCGATTGCGATGTGAACCTGATCAAAGACAAGAAAGTCGCCATTCTCGGCTATGGCAGCCAGGGCCATGCCCACGCGCTGAACCTGCGCGACAGTGGCGCCAAGAACCTCGTCGTTGCCCTGCGTGAGGGCTCGCCATCAGCGGCCAAGGCGACAGCTGAAGGCCTGCAGGTCATGGGCATTGCCGAGGCTGCCGCATGGTGCGATCTGATCATGTTCACGATGCCCGATGAATTGCAGGCCGAGACCTACAAGAAATACGTGCATGACAACCTGCGTGAAGGATCTGCCATCGCCTTTGCCCACGGCCTAAACGTGCATTTCGGCCTGATCGAGCCTAAGCCCGGCGTTGACGTGATCATGATGGCGCCCAAAGGTCCCGGCCACACGGTGCGCGGCGAATATACCAAGGGTGGCGGCGTGCCCTGCCTTGTGGCCGTGCATAACGACGCGTCCGGCAAGGCCATGGAAATCGGGCTGTCATACTGCTCTGCCATTGGCGGTGGCCGCTCTGGTATCATCGAAACCAACTTCCGTCAGGAATGCGAAACCGACCTTTTCGGGGAACAGGCCGTGCTTTGCGGTGGTCTGGTCGAACTGATCCGCATGGGGTTCGAGACACTGGTCGAGGCTGGGTACGAACCCGAAATGGCCTATTTCGAATGTCTGCACGAGGTGAAGCTGATCGTCGACCTGATCTATGAAGGCGGCATCGCGAATATGAATTATTCGATCTCGAACACCGCCGAATACGGCGAATATGTCAGCGGTCCGCGTGTGCTGCCTTATGACGAGACCAAGAAGCGCATGAAAGATGTGCTGACCGACATCCAAACCGGCAAGTTCGTGCGTGACTTCATGCAGGAAAACGCCGTAGGTCAGCCCTTCTTCAAGGCCACGCGCCGGATCAACGACGAACACCAGATCGAACAGGTCGGTGAGAAACTGCGCGCCATGATGCCGTGGATTTCCGACGGCAAGATGGTCGACAAGGCCAAAAACTGATCTGTTCAGATCAAATCCGAACTAAGAAATACAGGGCACCCCGTTGTGGGTGTCCTTTTCCTTTGGAAAGGCCGCATCAAAGGCGGCCAGCCCCTTAGGATTGAACAACAAAACACGACTATCCCGGTCACGTCGCACCCAACCGGCCTCTTCCATCCGCGTCAGCATCGCACGCCCCAGCGATCCCGCCAGATGCGTCCGCCGCTCGCTCCAATCCAGGCATGACCGGCAGAGTGGCGCGCGGGCGTTTTCCAAAGCATCAACATCAATGCCAAAATCGCGCGCGAAGGCCGCGCCAGAGGCCGTCAAGCGGATGTCGTCCATATCCTCAACCACATACGCCCTGGTCTTGAGGCTTTCGAACATCTGCACCCCCATTTGCCCCGCCAGATGGTTGTAGCAGACCCGCGCCTGTCGCATCGCGGCATCCTTAGGCCCGGTACGCGTGCGCAATTTGCCCTGACCCGCCGCGAGGCCCATCAACGCCTCAAGCGTCGCTGCCACATCTGCATGGGCCAGCGCGAAATACTTGTGCCGCCCTTGCTTGCGCGCTTGCACCAAGTGCCCGTCCGCCAGTTTCGCCAAATGCCCGCTGGCCGTTTGCAGGGTCACGCCCGCCTCAGCCGCCAGTTCGGTGGCTGTCAGTGCCTTCCCGCTCATCAAGGCGGTCAGCATATGTGCACGTGCGGGATCGCCAATCAAATTGGCCACACGGGCAATATCCGGTCCTTCACGCATAGTTCGATCATAGCCGAACCATCCGCGCTCGGCAAGATGCTACGAAGCCATCAGCCAAAGGAGAGCCACATGCTGACTTGCATCATCCGCTATCACATTAATCCGACGCAAAAGGCAGAATTTGAGACCTATGCGCGCAACTGGGGCCAAGCGATTCCGCGCAACGGGGCCGATCTGATCGGGTACTACGCCCCACATGAAGGTTCGACGACCTTAGCCTATGGCATCTACAACATCCCGTCACTGGCAGCCTACGAGACCTACCGCGAAAAACTGGCTGCCGATCCGCTGGGGCAGAAGAACTATGCCTTTGCACAGCAAGAGCAATTCATTCTGCGCGAGGATCGCACGTTTCTGCGCCTTGTATCAGCACCTCATGGACAGACGAAGACCTGAACACGTTGCTCCTGATCGTCGCACCACATGCGCTGGCTTGCATTGGCGCGTCAAAGCGTGGAAGACGAAATTGTATCAACTCACTGACGAAAGCCCCTGACATGCCTGCCCAGCCCACGCCCACCAATTGGGTGTCGATTGCCAGTCTTGGCCTGATTTGGGGCGCCACATTCATGGTCGTAGCAATCGCTTTGGAAGGGTATGGGCCGTTGACTGTCGCATGCGCACGTACGACGCTCGGTGCGCTTGCGCTTTTGGCATTGCGGCGCGTGTTGCGCCGTTCATGGCCGACATTTACCCCGCAAATGACCGGCTATCTTATCGCAATTGGTCTTTTGAACACCGCTTTGCCGTTTGCCCTGCTCAGTTGGGGTCAGCAATTCGTGCCTTCTGCCTTTGCAGGTATCTCAATGGCGGCTTTGCCGCTTTTCATATTGCCGCTTGCACATCTCTTTACCGATGAAAAACTCAATATGCGCAACAGTTTGGGCGTCGTTCTTGGCTTCGTTGGGGCGATTGTGTTGATCGGCCCCGGTGTTTTACAGCTTGGGACCGGGATGGAGCCGTTGGGGCAGCTTGCCTGCATCGGCGCGGCCATTTCATATGCTGTTTCCAGCATCCTGACCCGCCGCTGCCCGCCAATTGATCCAATCGCGATGGCCGCGCTTCTTTTGACCGTTGGCGCTGCTGCGCTGATCCCCGCCATGTTGATCATCGAAGGTGTTCCAGCCCTGAGCGACCCGCGCCCCACCATCGCGATCATAGCGCTTGGTCTGATCCCGACGGCTTTGGCCGCAATGATCCGGGTCGCCACGATCCGCACAGCGGGGGCAGTCTTTATGACGCTGGTAAATTACCAGGTGCCGCTGTGGTCAATGCTGTTTGGCGCATGGATCCTGAATGAGGTTTTGCCGCTACGGTTCTTTGCAGCACTGGGCCTGATCCTGTTTGGCCTCGCGGTCAGCCAGTGGGGCAATCTGCGCCGATTGTTTGCGCGTTAAACCGCCGCTTCGACCTCGCTGACAATCCCGTCAATGACCTGGGTCAGCAGCCCATCATCCTCGCATTCGGCCATGACACGGATCAATGGCTCGGTGCCGGATTTACGTATTAACAACCGACCCTTGCCTTTGAGACGGGCCTCGGCATCTGCGATCGTTTTGCGCACAGGGTCCGCGTTCAACGGATCCTGTCCCGCGGCGAAACGCACATTCTTGAGCATCTGCGGCACAGTCTCAAAGGTCTTTGTCAATGCACTGGCCTTCTGACCTGTCTCAATCATCGCCGCAAGGAATTGCAGGCCTGCCAACAACCCGTCGCCGGTGGTCGCATAATCGGTCATGACGATATGACCGGATTGTTCGCCACCAAGGTTCCAACCACCCGCGCGCATTGCCTCAACCACATAGCGGTCCCCGACAGCGGTGCGTTCAAGATGCAGGCCGCGCCCAGCAAGAAACCGCTCCAGCCCCAGGTTTGACATCACCGTGGCAACCAAGGTGCCACCCTTCAGCCGGTCCTGATCAGCCCAGCGCCCGGCCATGAGCGCCATGATCTGATCGCCATCGGCGACCTGGCCCTTTTCGTCAAGGATCATCACGCGGTCGGCGTCACCATCCAGACAGATACCAATATCGGCACCTTGGGCAATAATTGTTTCTGCCGCTGTCGCTGTACTGGTCGATCCGCAGCCTTGGTTGATATTTGTACCGTTGGGGCTGACGCCAACCGGGATGACCGTTGCGCCCAATTCCCACAACACCTCTGGCGCGACGCGGTACGCTGCACCATTCGCGCAATCGACCACAACCTTCAGCCCATCCAGACGCATGCCCGCCGGGAAGGTTGATTTCACCCGTTCTGCATAACGAAAGCGCCCATCATCAATGCGTTTGGCCCGCCCGATATTCTGGGCCTGCGCGGGGATGATATCGCCCGCGATCAAGCTCTCGATCTCGGCCTCTGCCTGATCGGACAATTTGAAGCCGTCCGGGCCGAAGAACTTGATCCCATTGTCGTGGTGCGGATTGTGGCTGGCCGAGATCATAATCCCCAGATCGGCACGCATCGATGTGGTCAGCAAGCCCACCGCCGGGGTCGGGACCGGACCCAGCAAAAGCACATTCATGCCGGTACTGGTCAGCCCCGCTGTGAGCGCGCTTTCAAACATATAGCCCGACAGCCGCGTATCCTTGCCGATCACCACGCGGTGCCCGTTGGACCCATCATTGCGAAAATAGCGCCCAGCTGCGGCACCTATTTTTAGCGCCGTATCCGCAGTCATCGGGTATGTGTTCGCCTGCCCGCGCACCCCGTCTGTACCGAAAAGTTTACGTGTCATCTCTCTGCCGCCCCGCTCATTGCCCAGTCCAGATCTAACGCCTGCCTAGTGGCAAAGATATCGTGGACACGCAGGAATTGCACCCCCTGACGCGCGGCATGCAACGCGACGGCAACTGATCCGCCGACCCGGTCACTTGCTGTCTCGCCGCCACCGATCACTCCGATAAAGCGCTTGCGCGATGCGCCCAGCAGTATCGGGCAGCCCAAAGAATGAAAAATCGCAATGTCGCGTAGAAGTACCAGATTGTGTTGCACGGTCTTGCCAAAACCGATGCCCGGATCGACGATGATCCGATCGCGCGGGATGCCTGCGGCCTCTGCAGTTGCGATACGCTCCGCCAAAAAATCGTAAACGTCCAACAGAACGTCGTCATAGCACGGATTCTCTTGCATTGTCTGCGGATCGCCTTGGGCATGCATCAGGCAAACTGGCAATTGGGCCGTTGCGGTGACATTTGCCAGGGCCGCATCAAACGTGAAGGCCGCAACGTCATTAACCAATGTCGCACCTGCCGCAATGGCGGCCCGTGCCACAGCGGCCTTGCGCGTATCGATTGAGATCGGGCTCTTGCTCTGCGCCCGAATAGCTGCGATCGCGGGTGCGGTGCGGGCCTTTTCCTCTTCTGCCGGAACCTCGGCAGCGCCTGGACGCGTGCTTTCGCCACCAACATCGATGATATCTGCACCGGCCGCCAACAGACGCTTTGCCTGTGCCAGGGCGGCATCTGGTTCAATGAATTGCCCACCATCAGAAAAACTGTCAGGCGTCACATTCAAGATACCCATCAGGCGTGGCCGCTCCATGGACAGACCTGCAACATCTGCGCGGGGTGCTGTCAGGCGATGCAAAGCGTCCTGTGGGACATCGCGCGCTGCAGTTATCATCGGTGGTGCGTCACGGCGATGGATCGCTACGGTGTCGAACCAGCAAGCTCCACCAGCCAGCCTTGGCACGTCAGTGCCAGGCACATCGCCAAATCTCACGATAGGACGGTAATAGGACGTCATGTGATTTGTGCGGCAGACGGGTCTTGCAGGCGGATGGGTACTGTCGTTTCGGGCGCCGCAGCCCCAATCAGCAATAGTTCTTGCGCATCCATTTCGGCGGCAAACCATGCGACGAGCGCCACCGCATCACGTGGACTGGCCGACGGGCCATCCACAGCATCAAGCACGATTTTCGATGGCGCCCATATACAGATCTGGTCGTTTTTCATCGCCCAATCCAGTTCGGTTCGGGTGCCCACTACCATACAGCGCCGATCACGTGACGCCAGGGTCCACGCATTCTGCTCAATCGCCAGAAGATCGATCCGCCGTTGTGCCAGCGCATGCCCTGCCTGCGGTGCAGCCGCATCAGCCGGACCTACACAAACGATGAGCGGTGCTGCCATCGCGGCCAATTGATCAATCCATCCCGACAAAAACGGGGCATTAATCGCGGCGTTGCTCAGAAAAACGACACGCGGATGCGGGGCCTCCACATGGTCTTGACCGGCCAGGTCCAACCCATCGCGCGAGCGGACGATTTCAACGCCCAAGGCAAACGGACCACGGTCCAGCTTTTCGATGCGGACAAACACACGCTCTGCCTGCGGTTCCAGCAGAATCCGTTCGGCCACACGGGCCGCCAACGTTTCAAGCAGATTAAGGCGCTCTGCCTCAAGTTCGATGCCAATGGCCTCAGTCACTTTGTCATAGGATAGGATACGGTCCACGTCGTCATCGATGGGACCCGTCATCGGCAGGACCTCGACCACGACGTTGAAGCGCACGCGCTGCAGCTTTCCGCGCTCCTGTTGGAACGCGCCGATTTCAACCTCGACCACATAATCGCGCAACGAGATGCGGTCGCAGGGGGTGGTGCTGCTAGCCTCGGCCCTTTCGCTGGGATGCGCGAAAGCAAGGCGGATATCGTCAGTCATGCAATGGTCCGATCAACAGGGCTGCGTGTTGCCCTGATCAGATACAATTGCGCGCCTGGCAGAACAAGCGCTGGCTACGACACGCATCCCATCGCTTGCGACGTCACTTTGATGCAGTGCGAATTGGCTGACGGTAGAAATAATGTGACCCGATGGCAGCCGTACGTGGAAAACGTTGCGCCCATGACGGGTTGACCGCTTTGGTGTGATAATGCGTGGCACCGCCCGTCAAGGCGCGCGGCGTACCCTGCATCAGCAATTTCGCGACCTTGCCCACACGCTCCCACGCGCGTGGCTCGCCGATGGTCTCGGCCAGACCGTCACAGGTATATGTAAACTGACAGGCATATTTACGCCCGGTTCCCTGATTGATCACAGCACATAGCGTATCAGGATAGGCGCTGCTATCGACGCGATTTAAGATCACCTCACCCACTGCGAACATGCCGCGCACGGTTTCGCCACGTGCTTCAAAATACAGCGCTTCGGCCAGGCACGCCCATTGCTCTCCGCCATCTGCCACCGGCAAAGATGCAAGATACGCGCGGTCATAGACAACACCGGACTGCGTGGCGACCCCGCGTTCATTGGCGGGGGGCAGCGATGTCAGCATCGCCATACGCGTATCCGGCACGACCGACAGTGCTTGTCGTTCCTGGCCCAATATGGCCCCCAAACGGCTTGCCAACAGATCGTCAGCGAAAGCGGCTGAACCGAAAACAGTGATACTTGCCGCAGAAATTGCGGCGCAAAACGCCTTAAAAATCTTCATTTTATTCCCACCCAGGAAACCACGCGGACTTGCCCCGCGCTAGCGGAGCGGGAGATACGTCATAGAAACCGGCCCGTCTACCCCCCGAGATAGACTGTCGCAGATGCCGAAACATCCCTTGGCGCAACTGCGCCACTATTTCGCAATATCACGCTGTTTGCGGCAATTTTGCCACAAAATCTAGGTTAATGGCCGGCATGCAACCGCTCTTGCAGCGCCAATTGGGCGGCGGTGAGTCGCGCAACCGGCACTCGGAAGGGCGAGCATGAGACATAATCGAACTTGTGCTCGCGACAAAATGCGATGGCTGACCGGTTGCCGCCATGTTCACCACAAATCGACAAGACCACATCCGGGCGCCCTGCCCGACCACGTGCGGCCCCCAAAGACACCAATTCGCCCACCCCTTCGATATCCAGCGTATGAAACGGATCCTCGGCATAGACACCTTGCTGGACATAGGCCGACATGAAACGCCCCGCATCGTCGCGCGACAAGCCATATGTCATCTGCGTCAGATCATTGGTGCCGAAGGACAGGAATTCAGCATGTTCCGCGATATCCTGCGCGCGCAACGCGCCGCGCGGCGTTTCCACCATCACACCAAGACGATATTCGAATGTCGTGCGATGTTTGGCACGCACAGCATTGGCGACACCATCAACACGGGCCCGCATCAACTCAACCTCGCGCATCGCACTGACCAGCGGGATCATGATTTCGACGTTGATCGTAATACCTTTTCTTTGAACCGCCGCCAAAGCCTCAAAAATGGCACGGGCCTGCATGTCATAGATTTCGGGGATGGCGATCCCTAAGCGCACGCCACGCATCCCAAGCATCGGATTATATTCGCGCAAGGCATTCACGCGCTCGCTGACCTCTGGCAAAGGCAGCGCCATCTGTTCGGCCAAATCCCGCATTCCCGCCTTGTCGGATGGCAGGAATTCGTGCAGCGGCGGGTCAAACAAGCGCACACAGACGGTTTGACCGGCCATAATCTCGAACACGCCCTGAAAATCCGCACGCTGCATCGGCAAAAGTCGATCCAGCACCGCACGCCGGTCACCACCACCTTCTGCAAAGATCATCTCGCGCATCACGCCCAGGCGGTCACCTTCAAAGAACATATGTTCCGTCCGGCACAGGCCGATCCCTTCAGCCGCAAAATTCCGCGCCGTCTGCGCATCAGCCGGTGTGTCAGCATTGGCGCGCACGCCAATATCGCGAAAATCATCCGCCCAAGCCAATAATGTGCGAAACGCCCCGTCCAGCGCCGCCTCAAGCATTGCGGGCGCACCGGCAAGCACTTGGCCCGTCGTACCATCTACGGTGATCAAATCGCCCGCGGCAAAACGGCGGCCACCCGGCCCGATGATGCTGTTGCGCTTGCGGTCAATCACCAGATCGGAGGCACCAACAATGCAAGGCACGCCCAAGCCGCGCCCGATCACGGCCGCATGGCTCGTCACACCGCCCCGCATCGTCAACACCGCCTGAGCCGCATGCATGCCGCGAATATCTTCTGGCGTTGTCTCGCGCCGCACCAGCACGCAAGGCTCACCGCGCGCAGCACTGGCCTGCGCTTCATTCGCGGTCAGAACGATCCGTCCCGTCGCCGCTCCGGGGCTGGCAGGAATACCCGAGACGAGCACATCACGCGCGGCGCCAGGATCAATCTGGCGGTGCAAAAGCTCTGACAGGGCTGAAGGTTCGACGCGTAAAACCGCCTCTTCGCGGGGGATGATTTCGTCCTCGGCCAGTGCGACGGCAATAGCAACCGCCGCGCGGCCAGAGCGTTGTACACGGACCGCATCCAACACATGCAATGTCCCGTCATCGATCGTGAACTCGACCTGCATTTCCTCGCGCAGTTTGCGGCGGCAGAGTTCCCCGTATTCCCGCAATTGCGCGAAGGGCTCCGGGCAAAGCTGTTCCAGCGACGGCCCGCGCGGATCGCGCGTCAGATAAAGCGCGCTGTCAGTATCGCCCAACGCCTCGCGCCCTTGGCTTTGGCCCAGATAGCGCCCTTTGATCATCGGCTGGCCGGTCGCACCGTCAACATACTGGATCACACCCGATCCGCATTCGCCATGGCCCACACCCAGCGCCATCTGTTGCACAACCAGACCTAGCCCAGCATCCGCAGGCGCGCCCTTGGCCCGGCGCAAAAGCCGGGCGGTCGTACCATCCCAGGCGCGCGCCATCGACCGCAACACCTCGGCCAATTGCACAGCGGGGTCCTGGGGAAAGGGCTCGTCAGTTTCCATCTCATAAGTATCAAGCATCGCTTGCAAACTGACCGCGTCGGGAACGTCCGGCAGATAGAATTCGTCGGGATCCAAACGCGCCACGTGAATGGCATAGGACTGCACAAAGCGCAGATAAAGTGCGATCGCTGCCCATTCCCCGATTTGCGGGATCATTTCGCTCAGCCGCGCATCGTTCATCCCGATATTCAGGATCGCGCCGGGTCCACCCCAATCAGGGTCCTGGCTGGACGGGCGGACCGATACCAGCGGGCTCTCTCCGAATGGCGCCAGCAGCGCGTCCATATCTGGCATATGACCCAGGGCGATCTGGTGGACCGCGTCGAACGAAAGCGCCATCGTGCGCGGCACCGGCATCTTCATCCGGATCAGCCGTTGCAGACATTTCGCACGGCCGCCATGGATTGACGCCGACATTTTAGCGGTCGGTGTGATCAGGGTCAGCGCTTGATATGTGGTCTGTTGCTGCAACGCGGCGAAATCCTTTGTTCACCTGCAGCATAAGTCATAAATCGTTTACGTGTATACAAAAGTTTACAGCACTTTTGTCTACCCTTCGATTTTGGTCAGATCAGCGACGGAAAGGCAGATATTTCTGATCCGTGACAACAGGTTAAGCCGGTTGCGGCGGAGTATCGCACTCTCGGCATTGACTTGCACATCGGTGAAAAATTGGTCAATCGGCCCGCGAAGTGCCGCCATAGCAGTCATCGCTGTGCTGAAATCTTCGGCCTCCATGGCCGGTGCGATCTTCGCATCTGCAGCATCGAGAGCGGCAAAAAGCGCCTTTTCGGCAGGCTCTTCGGCGAATTTCGGATCGGCGCCATAGGAGTATTCAACCCCATCCGCCTCTTCCGCCTGGGTCAGCATGTTATTGGCGCGCTTGAACCCATGGA